>JANYGA010000260.1 GCA_025359485.1 Rhodospirillales bacterium
GACGAATCGTAAGACATCGACTCCCGACTCATGCGCACGCCATCGATGGGGATGGTCGGCGTGTGGCCGAAACGCGGCAGAAGGAGTTCGTCGACGTAGGCGGCTGCAAGCGGAATCCAAATGGGAAGGACGTAGCGCGGCGCCGGTCGCCCCACGATCGCGCCCACGCGCTGCAACAACGCTCGCAGAGGAAGGTTTTCACCGCCCAAGATGTAGCGTTCGCCGCTCGTGCCGCGCTCGAACGCCTGCAGATGGCCGCGCGCGACATCGCGCACGTCGACCCAGTTGAGCGTCGTTTCCGGGATCGCCGCAGGCATCTTCCCGGAGAGAAAGCGCACGAAGATCTCTCCCGTCGGCGTCGGCTTGCGATCGTAGGCACCGATCGGCGTCGTCGGGTTGACGATAACGACGTCTTGGCCCGCGTTCGCGGCCGCGACCGCTTCGCGTTCGGCGAGATACTTCGAGAGTTTGTAGGCCCCGATCAACTTTTCGGGCGGGCTTTGGTAGCGTTCGTCGGCGATCGCGCCCGCCTTGACGCCGATCGCGGCGACCGAACTCGTATAGACGGTGCGGCCGGCGCCCGCGCGACGCGCCGCGGCGAGGAGTGCGCGCGTGCCCGCGACGTTGCTCGCCATGAGCGCGTCGCGATCGCGGCGGAAGAGCGTGTAGTGTGCGGCGACGTGAAAGACGGCGTCGACGGCACCGATCTTGCTCGCGAGGTCGGCGTCGGCAAGGCTGCCTTCGATGCGTTCGCAATCGAGGCCATCGAGGTTCCGCGTATCGCTACCCGATCGTGCGAGCGCACGCACGTGCCAACCGTCGGCAAGCAACAGACGCACGAGATTGCCGCCGACGAAGCCGGTGCCGCCGGTAAGAAAGGCCGAGCGACTCACGCGCGTGCCTTTTCGCGGCGTACGAGATCGTCGACGAGCGTGTAGGCGACGGGCACGACCACGAGCGTGAGCAGCGTCGAGGTGATGAGCCCACCGATGATCGCCACAGCCATTGGCGCGCGCAGTTCGGCGCCCGCGCCGAAGCCGAGTGCGATCGGGAGCATGCCGAGAATCGTGGCGGCCGTCGTCATCACGATCGGTCGCAAACGCTGCGCGCCGGCTTGGGTGATGGCCGCTTCACGACCGAGTCCGCTCGCGCGCAAATTCTTGATCCGATCGACGAGCAAGATCGCGTTCTTGTTCACGAGGCCGAAGAGAAAGATCACGGCCATCAGCGAGATGATGCCAAAATCGGCGCGCGTCACCCAAAGCGCGAAGAGCGCGCCGACGATCGAGAGCGGAAGCGCGATGACGATTACGATGGGATCGACGATGCTGCGAAAGAGCGCGCCGAGCACGATCACGATCGCGACGACCGAGAGCCCGAGCGCGATGCCGAAATCGCGAAAGACCGTGCTCGCGTCGGCGGAGCCGCCACCGAACGTCAGCACGACCGAATACGGCAAGAGTTTGCGCGCGAGCGCGACCACGCGATCGTTCGCATCGCCGATCGTGAGATCCGAAACGAGATCGCTCGTGATGCCGACGGCGCGTTTCTCGCCGAGATGCTCGATCCCGGAAAACGGCGTGCCGTCGGAGAGCCCGGTCGCGCCGACGTCGACGAATCCCGGCGTTTTCTGCAAGTGATGTTCGAGGTTTCGGCCGACGCGACGCAGCGTTTCGAGATCGTCGCCGACGAGGGCGAATTGCAACGATTTCGCCGTGTCGCTGCCGACGAACGGCACGTCGGCGACGGTTGTGACGACGCCATCGATTGCGGGGAGACGCGAGCGAATGGCATTTTCGACATCGATCGTCTTCGCGTGACGATTCGGCGCGAGATAGACATCGATCGTCCCGACGTTACTCGCATTCGCGCGCGCACCGATCGTCGTGTATGCGTGCGTCACGTCGCGATTCGCGCGAATGGTCTCTTCGAGCTGACGTGCGACGTTTTGCGAATCGGCGAGACTCGTGCCGAGCGGCGCCGTAAAATTCACGCGGAACTCACCGCGGTCGAGATGTGGGATGAAGCCTTTGGGAATGAACGGGATGAGAGCGACGCCCGCGACGAGCGCCGCGCATGCGATGCCGACGACGGCACCGCGGTGTTGCAACGACCACGCGAGAATTTCGCGATAGCGTGCGTCGGGTTCGCGCTCGCGTACGGCGTCGCGTAGCGCAGTCGGACGCGCGCGCAACCACATCGCCGCGATCGTCGGTGAGAGCGTCCGTGCGGCGAGGAGCGAGAAGAGAATCGCCGCCGACGCGGTGATGCCAAACGCGCGAAAAAACTGCCCGAGCGTGCCCGACATCAATCCGATCGGCAAGAAGACCGCGACGATCGTGAGCGATGCCGCGACGAGCGTGAGACCGATCTCTTTATTCGCGGCAACCGCAGCGACGCGTGGCGGTTCACCCGCTTCGAGATGCCGCACGATATTTTCAACCGCAACGATGGCATCGTCGACGATGACGCCGACGACGAGAGCGAGTGCGAGTAACGTGATCGTCTCGAGCCGGAAGTGGAAGAGCCACATCACACACGCGGTTCCCAAGAGCGAGACGGGAATGGCGATCGCCGAGATCAGCGTCGCGCGCACGTCGCGCAAGAATGGCCAGATGACGACGATCGCGAGGAAGACGGCGAGGCCGAGCGCTTCTTGCGTGGCCTGCGTGGCTTCGCGAATATACGTCGCTTGTTCCGTCGTACGCACGATGTGGATCTGCGGTCGCGCGGCATCGAGTTCGCGTACCGCCGCTTCGGCCGCATCGGCGACGTCGAGCGTGTTGGCGTCGGCGCGTTTGATGATCGCGATCGCGACGGCGGGACGACCGTCGAAGCGATAGGCCGATGCATGCGCGCCCGTCGATTCGCCGCCGATCACGTCGGCGCGCAAAACGCCTGGGAGGGCGCGCAAGCGCGGCGCGATCTCGGCTTCGGCAACGCGAGCGAGTTCGTGGAGCGGCGTATCGACCTTCGTGATCGCATACGTCGCGACGGGCGTTTCGTTGAGGTTGAGCGTCGAGACCGTCGTCTTCGTGCCGCGCGCGAGCGAGATCTGCGCGAGTGCCGCTTCGACTTGCGAGCGACGCGTTTCCAGCGGCGTGCTCACATCGAAAGCGAGATCCACCACGACGAATTGCGGATAGGTGAGCGAATGCATGCGCGTCACGCCGGGAAGCGCCCCCAGGGTATGCTCGAGTGGCGTCGTGAGCGCGCGCTCGTTTGCGGCGACGTCGATCTGATTCGTCGTCGCCGAAACGATGACGACGGGAAACGTAATGTCGGGAAAGAGCGCGAGCTTGAGATTGAAAAACGCAAACGCTCCGACGATCGAAAGCACGAGCCAAAAACCGATCGTCGCCCGCGGAAAGGCGATCGCGAATTCCGAGATGCTACCGAGGTGCTTTAAGGTTTGGCCGGCCCGAGCTTGAAGCGCGACCGACTGGTCTTCGAGACGAGCCACCGGGTCCACGTGTTACTGATCGTCGAAAGCGACCCTGCGAAGATGAGCGAGCGGACTTCACCGCGCGTAATCTTCACGCCGCCGCCCGATTGGAGCATCGCCGACGATTTCTCGATCTCGCGCAACGTCGCGACGGCGAAGAGCACCGGCAACAAACAGAAAAGACGAATCTGGAGCGCGAATTTCGGAATGTCGTTGATGTAAGCGAGTGCCGCGCGAAGATCGTCTCTCGCGAGTGCGACGAGGTCGACGAGTGCTGCGCGATTCGCCGGGCGCAGCGTTCCATCCAGGAGCATCTTGTGGCTCGAGCCGTGCTCGCGAAAGAGGTCTTCGGGGACGAACGCGGCGTTCTCGTGTTCGATATCCCAGGCGATATCTTTGAGGATGTTGATCGTCTGAAGCGCTTCGCCGAAAGCTTCGCAATTGACGAGGAGGCGATCGTATTCGCGCTTGCCGACGCGCTTCGAGGTCGCGAACCAGAGATCGGTGAGGAGATGCCCCACGGTGCCCGCCACGTAGTAGCAGTATCGCCGATACTCGGGCATGGTTTGGATGCGAATGCCCTCGGGGTATCGGCCGACGAATTCGCTCATCCCCGACGTCATTTCGCGCGTCCACTTTTCAACGATTGCGGCCGAAGCGGGCGGCAGCGTATCGAGGAGTGCGAAGACCGTTTTGGTGCCGCGCAAGAGCTCGAGATAGTTCTCGTCGGCCGCGATGTCGGCAACGTCGGTCGCGAAGGCTTCGGCGTTCGCTCGATCGTCGAAGCACGCGAGAAACTTTGCGAGCAGCTCCTGACGGCGCGCGGCGGTCGCGGTTCCGTCGTCTTCGATCGTATCGGCGATGCGACACAGGAGGTAGCCGACGAGCACGGCGCGTTGCAGATCGCCCGGTAAGACCGAGATGCCGATCGCAAAGGTACGCGAGACGCGGCCGATGATTCCACGCGCGAATGCGAGCGCCGATTTCTGCGTTTCGGGCGCGGGCTGATGCGCGAGAGGTACGGTCATGGACATTCCCCGGGTTTACGTCGGTCTGCGAAAACTTGTTTCACGCGCGAAGGACGGTGCGTGCTTGGCGGCCGCAGGACTGCGATTGCGTCGCGGCACAGTCGCACGTATGCGCGTCCCAATCGCTCATCCGCGGCCGTTCTGCAGAAGCTCCCAACACCATCCCGTCGGGCCCGTGCGATGAGACGCGCGACCGCATCGCTGTCACGCAACATCCTGTGCGTCTTCCCGCATTATTCGCCGTCGTTTGGGACGTTCGAGCACGCATATCCCTTCGTCGGCGTCAAGGCGTTCATGCCGCCGCAAGGCATCCTCGTCATCGCGAACTATTTACCGGAAAATTGGCAGGTTCGTTTCGTCGACGAGAATCTACGCCGCGCGACGGCTGCCGATTTTACCTGGGCCGATGCCGTTTTCGTAAGCGGCATGCACATCCAGAAACCGCAAATCAACGAGATCAATCGCCGCGCGCATCTCTACGGGACGGCGACCGTGCTCGGCGGGCCTTCCGTCTCGGGATGCCCGGAATATTACCCCGATTTCGACTACCTGCACGTCGGCGAGCTCGGCGACGCGACCGATGCGCTCGTCGCGCGACTCGAAAAAACGACCGCGCGGCCACGCACGCAGATGCGTTTCGAAACCGCGGAGCGCCACCCGCTCGGCGATTTTCCCGTTCCCGCGTACGACAAGATCGACGTATCGCAATATTTTCTGGGCAGCGTGCAATTTTCGAGCGGCTGCCCGTATCGTTGTGAGTTCTGCGATATCCCCGAACTTTACGGCAACAATCCGCGCCTCAAGACGCCCGAGCAAATCGTCGCCGAACTCGACGCGATCCTCGCGAACGGCGGCGAGCGCGCGATCTATTTCGTCGACGACAACTTCGTAGGCAATCGTAAAGCCGCGAAGGAATTGTTGCCGCACCTCATCGCCTGGCAAAAACGCAACGGCTTCGCCGTGCAGCTCGCGTGCGAAGCGACGCTCAATATCGCGAAATCACCCGACCTCCTGGCGATGATGCGCGAAGCGTATTTTTGCACGATCTTCTGCGGAATCGAGACGCCCGACCCGGTGGCCCTCAAAGCGATGAATAAGGGCCATAACGATCAGATGCCGATCATGGAAGCGATCGGCATCATCCATAGTTTCGGGATCGAAGTGGTTTCGGGAATCATCATGGGCCTCGATACCGATACGCCCGATACCGCCGAGAAAATTCTCGAATTCGTCGAAGTTTCGAACATCCCGTTGCTCACGATCAATCTGCTGCAGGCGCTGCCGCGCACGCCGCTCTACCGACGACTCGAAGCCGAAGGCCGCCTCATCGACGAGCCCGGTCGCGAGTCGAACGTCGATTTCAAAATCCCCTACGACGAGATGGTCGCCATGTGGCGGCGCACCTTTACCGCCGCATACACGCCGGAAGCGCTCTACCGGCGCTTCGAATATCACATCGATCGCGTCTTTCCCAATCGCATCACGCCGCCCAATAGCAAGCAGCGCGTCAACGCACGCAACATCCGCACGGCTCTGCGGATCTTCGGTAATCTGCTCGTGCGCGTCGGGCTACTCGGCGATTATCGCGACGTCTTCTGGCGCATGGCGAAGAAGACGCTCGCGACCGGAAACGTTGAGGCGATGTTCCACATCGGAATGGTAAGCCACCATCTCATCACCTTCGCGCGAGAAGCGGCCGCGGGAAGTCGGAGCGCATCGTTCTACAATCAAGATGTCCGCGACGACCGAGGGCTCGAGCGCTCGGCCTAAACAACAGCCGTTTCCCGGCGCGATACGGCGTCGGCCCATGCGATCGGCGAGCTCGATCTCGACGAAGATCCGACGCTCGCGGGTTCGCGTGCACTCGCCGCGACCTTTGCCTTCGCACGCCGAAGTCGCCACGGGTTAAGACGTTTTTTCGAAAGGCTTCGGTCGGAGCGCGTCGCCACGCTGCGGGATTGGTCTCCGGCCAACGCCGCGAGTTCGCTCGACGCTATGGGGCCGACTCTCGCGCGGCATCGCATAGCGAAACGTTTTTCACAATCTTCCAGCGACGGCTCGTGCCCGGCGGCCTCTATCTCCTCGACGAACCCGAAACGCCATTTTCGCCCGTCCGCATCCTCGCGTTGCTCGCGCTCTTCCTCGATGCCGTCGATGCGGGATCGCAATTCCTCATCGCGACGCACTCGCCAATTCTTCTCGCATGTCCGGGCGCCACGATCGTCACATTCGACGATCGTGGCGTGCGTGCGACCGCTTTCGACGAGGTCGAACACGTCACGCTGACGCGATCGATTCTAGCGAACCCGGCGCGCTTTATCGAACGCTTGCGCTCGAGCGACTAGAATTCTTTATACGGCAAGAATTTCGAATCGAGCGTGATGATCGCGCGCTCGCCCTTGCGCTCGACGTGGATCCGCAGATCGATCGCGCTGAGAATACCATCGCCGAAGGTTTCGAACGTCCACTCACGGATCGCATCGCCGTAGACGTCGACGAGTTCGTGCAAGCGATAGACGAGCGGATCGGAATTGCGGACGGGTGGCGTCGTCAGCGGGGCGAGCGACGATTCATCGATGCCGAGGGCCTCGGCGAATTTTTTTGCCGTCTCGTTCGTGAGCGTCGCCTGACCCGAAAGTACGGCGCCGACGTAGATCGGGCTCTTGCCGATGGCTTCGGCGAGCGCGTTGAGACTCAAGCCGCGTTCGCGACGGCGCGCGCGTAAATCTTCGAGCAGTTCGTCGAGCAAGACGGCCGTCGGTGTCGTGGTAATTTGCGTGTTCATGTTCGTCCGTTTCTTTTCTGGTGTGCGGCGTTCCGGCCCAAATTAGGCGCTTCGCGCGAGGTCGAGTTCGCGCGTGAGATGCTCGAGCGATTCCGCTGCGAGTCTCGCAAATCGTGGATCGGCCATCACCGCATCCCGATGACGCGGCCGCGCGAAGGGCACGTCGATGACGCGAGCGATCGTGCCGCCCGGTCCACGCGTCATCATCGCGACGCGGTCGGAGAGGAGCAACGCCTCTTCGATATCGTGCGTGATCATGAGCGCGGTCGTCGGCCGATGTTCCCACAGGTCGAGCATTTCGTTCTGGAGATACGCGCGCGTGAGGGCGTCGAGTGCGCCGAAGGGTTCGTCGAGTAAGAGCACGCGCGGCCGAACGAGGAGCGCGCGCGCGAGCCCGACGCGCTGCTTCATACCGCCGGAAAGTTCGCGCGGATATCGCGCTGCAGCAGCCGTGAGATGGACGAGATCGAGCACGCCGTCGACGTCGGATGCGTTTGCGGCGAGACCGCTTTTTCCGCGCACCGATTCGACTGCGAAGGCGAGATTTTCGCGCACCGTCATCCACGGCAAAAGCGCGTATTGCTGGAAGACGACGCCGCGATCGGGACCGGGCCCATCGATCGGTTTGCCATCGAGCAGGACGCTTCCCGACGTCGGTGCGAGCAGACCCGCAACGAGTGAGAGCACGGTGCTCTTTCCGCATCCCGACGGACCGATGAGCGAGACGAACTCGTTTTCCGCGACGGCGAGATCGATGCCGCTGCAGGCCAGAACATCGCCGCCTTTGCGCGGATAGCGCTTCTCGACACCACGCAGCTCGAGGACCGTTGTCGCGGCGATCACTCGGCGTAACTCACGTTCGCTTGCAAGATCGCGAAGAGGCGGTCGAGGCCGAGACCGACCCCGCCGATCACGAGGATCGCCGTGATGATCGCCGAGATCGAAAGATTGTTCCACTCGTTCCAAACGTAATAGCCGATGCCGGTACCGCCGGTAAGCATCTCGGCTGCGATGATGACGAGCCACGCGATCCCGATCCCGACGCGAAGGCCCGCGACGATGGCGGGCGCGGCCGCGGGTAAGATGATGCGCCGTAACGTCTCCCACCGCGACGTGCCGAGCGTTTTCGCGACGTCGAGATAGATGTTGGGAATCGCCTTCACACCGAAGATCGTGTTGAGGAGAATCGGCCAGAGGCTCGAGATCGCAATGACGAAGATCGCCGTCGTTTGCGAAGACTTGAAAAGCGCGAGACCGATCGGGAGCCACGCGAGTGGCGAAACGGGCCGCAGAATTTGCACGTACGGATCGATCGCACGCGTCGCGACTTTCGAAAGCCCGAGGAGAATGCCGAGCGGTACGGCGAGGATCGTCGCGATCCCGAAGCCGATGCAAACGCGCCCGAGGCTCGCGATGAGATGCAGGCCGATGCCCTTATCGTTCTCACCGTTATTATAAAACGGGCTCTTGAGCGCGTCGTAGGCGACACCCGCAACGGCACTGGGCGCGGGCAACAGTTTGGTCGCGAGTCCGAGGCGGACGTACGCTTCCCAGATCGCGAGCACGACGGCGAGTGAGAGAAAGAAGAAGAGTAGGCCGCGCGTTTCATCGGAGAGCGCGCGACGTGCAGCGACGGGATTGGGTGCGAGCCGAACCGTCGCCACTACGCAAAGAGTCGCTTTTGTTTTGCCACGTACTCGCCGGCATACCGTGGATCGAACTTGTCGTACATCAACTTAATCGTCTCGAAATTATTATCGGGAACTTTGAAGCCGACTTCTTTCGCGATTTCGCGCGCCGTGTCGGTGAGGAACACGTCTTTGGAGACACCTTCGTAATCGACGGTCGATTTGATGTAGCCCCAGCGTTGGAGTTGCGTCAAGATCCAGTACGAGTACGTGTGCCACGGGTACGGCGAAAAATCGATGCGATTGGGAACGGTGAGATGGCCGCCTTTCCCATCGTCGAAACTTCCCGTGAGAACGGCCGCGACGACGGGCTCGGGTTGGTTGAGAAATTCTTTGGGCGAGATCGATCTTGCGATCTCGGAGCGATGTTCGGGCCCGTGCGCGTAATGCGCGGCGTCGATGATCGCCTTGTTGACGAGCTTGAACGTATTGGGATTTTTCTCGATGAATTCCGCCGACGCCGCGAACGCGCAACACGGGTGATTCTGCCAGATATCGCTCGTGAGCAAATGGATGTATCCGACGCCTTCGAAGACCGCGCGTTGATTTACGGGATCGGGTGCCAGAAAGCCGTCGATGTCGCCGACGCTGAGTTTCGCAACCATATCGGGTGGTGGCAAGATGCGAATTTGAACGTCTTTATCGGGGTTGACGCCGGCGCCCGCGAGATAATAGCGCAAGAGCAAATTGTGCATCGAATAATCGAAGGGTACGCCGAGGCGCAAGCCTTTGAGATCCTTTGCCGTTTTTACTTTACCTATTAATGACTTTGAAAGCGTGATCGCCTGGCCGTTTATATTCTCGATCGATGCGAGCTTCATCGGCACTTTCGCCGAGCCGAGTCCGAGCGAGAGTGCGATCGGCATCGGGGAGAGCATGTGGAACGCATCGAGCTCACCCGAAATCGCCTTATCGCGAAGCGCGGCCCAACCCGGAAGCTTCACCAATTCGACGTCGAGCCCGTACTTCGCGTAGAATCCCAGCGACTTCGCCATGATGAGTGGCGTCGCGCAGGTGATCGGAATAAAGCCGATCTTCAATGACTTTTTCTCCGGTGCGCCGGTTGCGGCCATCGCTTCCGCGCCGCCGACCGCGGTCCACGTTGCCGTGAGCGCGGCACTCGAGAGAAACGTACGACGATCGATGTTCAAGTAGCGAGAACTCCGTGCGACAAAAGGCAGCAACGAAGCGCCGGGGATCGCACCTCGTCGGCACTAGGATAACGCTGAAATCACGTCGCCGCACTATCCAAGTACAGCGCACAACGCCTAAAAGCTTAACGCGATGTCGACGCTAGCGATCGTCTCGCTTGTCGCGCGGGTGCGCGTTATCGTACGTCTTACGCATGTGTTCGACCGAGACGTTCGTGTAGATTTGCGTCGTTGCAAGACTCTCGTGACCGAGCAATTCTTTGATCGTCATGAGGTCGGCGCCGTTTTCGAGAAGATGCGTCGCGAACGAATGTCGCAAGACGTGCGGCGATGCGTGAAGACGAATCCCGCTGAGCGTTTCGAAATTCTTCACGATCTCCCAGATCGCGCGAACGCCGAGTCGCGTGCCGCGTCGCCCGACGAAAAATGCCTCATCGGGTGTCCGAGGCCGGTGGCCGAGATATTTGTCCATCGCCTCGGCTGCGGATTCGTTTATTAGGACCGTGCGTTGCTTATTGCCCTTGCCGATGACGCGCATGATGCGTCGTTTGGTATCGACGTCGTGAACGTTGAGGCTCGCGACCTCGGCGCGACGGATGCCGCTCGCGTAGAGCACCTCCATGATCGCGCGATCGCGAAAGCGCTGAAACTCGGTTTGACCCGCCGGTTGCGGCGCGCCGATCAAACGGCTCACCTCATCCTCGTCCAAAACGACGGGCAAACGTTTGGGAAGCTTCGGTGCATCGACGCCGATCGTCGGGTCGTCTTCGCGCCGCCCCTCGACGACGAGATAGCGGAAATACCGTCGGATCGCCACGAGCTTGCGTCGGATCGCCGCGGGTTGATAGCGTAGCTCGCTTGCGAGATGCAAGACGAACGCTTTGATATCGGCGCGCTGTGCCCCGACGACATCGCGTCCGAGAAATTTTGCGAAGAATTCGATATCGCGCGCGTACGCCTCGCAAGTCCGCGCGCCACGCCCCGCCGCGAAATGCAACTCGGTAACGAACGCGCGGACGATCGGATCTTCGGGCAGGTAGAGCGATTGATCTCGCGTCGCCCGGCCGCGCCGCTCGGGTGGTGTTGCCGCCATAGTGCGAAGCTTCTCCACCGGCTTTCAACATCCTAGAATCATAGTTTCATGATGTAGACTATGTGTGGACAACGCCCTTGAAGGCCGGGATCGAAAGGCGAGCCCCGATCGAGGTTATCCGGATTTGGAGCGGTTATCGGATACGGCGCCACCATAATCGCGCCCGGCAATCGTGGCATCGAGGCTCGGGCCGAAGGCTCTGGCGACGATGCGGCTCGATGCCGACGCGAGCGGTTCGAGACGCGCGACGTAGCGCATCCACGCGAGCCCCAAAAGCTGCGCGCCAATGAGTCCGGCTCGGAGCTTGGGCATGCCGCGCGCCGCGTCGATGCGCGCGATAACGGGCGCGATGAAATCCCGTTCGAGGTGCGCGTCGATCGTGGCCGCAGCGCTCGGATCGCTGGCGGACGCGCGCAACAACGCCGGCAACGTGTCGCCGTCGGCTGCGCTATCCCAACGATCGAGGAACCCGCGGACGAGCGCTTCACCCGACGGCACGTCTTTCGCTTGCGGAGCCGCGCGATACTTCGTCACCCCGGCGAGATCGATCGCAGCCTCGAAAAGACCGCGTTTCGTCCCGAAATAGTGGTGGACCAGTGCGGCATCGACGCCCGCGGCCGACGCAATTTCACGCATCGTTACGCCATCGTAGCCGCGCTCGGCAAAGGCTCGCGCCGCCGCTCGCCG
>JANYGA010000264.1 GCA_025359485.1 Rhodospirillales bacterium
GAGCGAAAGGGCATCGCGATCCGCCGCTACGTCGATCTCGACGATGCGCGGCGCGCGGATTGTCGCCGCTTTTTCGCCGATCGTGTCTTCCCGGTGCTCACGCCACTTGCCGTGGATCGCGGTCATCCGTTTCCGTACATCTCCAATCTCTCGCTCTCGCTCGGCGTCGAGATGTACGAACAGACGAGCGAAGGTCTCGTCATGCGTTTCGCGCGCGTGAAAGTGCCGCAGAGTCTGCCGCGCCTCGTACCGATCGCTTCGGGAGAAGGCGAGTCGCACTTCGTGACGCTCGAAGACGTGATCGCGCATAACCTCGACGCACTTTTTCCGGGGCTCGATATTCGCGCGTCGTACGGTTTCCGCGTGACGCGCGACGCCGACCTCGACCTCCAAGAAGACGAAGCCGACGATCTTTTACGTGCGATCGAATCGGAACTGCGCAAGCGTCGCTTCGGCGAGCCCGTGCGACTCGAAGTCCAAGCGGCGATGCCCGCGCACTTGCGCGAGATGTTGCTCGAGGCGCTGGGACTGGAGGCCGTCGACCTCTATGAGATCGATGCGATGCTCGGCGCGAACGATCTCTTCGCACTCGTCGGTCTCGATCGACCCGATTTGCACGACCCGCCGTTCGCGCCCGCGATTCCGCGACGACTCCTCGGCGAGACCGATATTTTCGCCGCCATTCGTGAGGGCGATCTCTTACTGCACCATCCCTACGACTCGTTCGACCCGGTCGTGCAATTTCTCAAGGGGGCCGCGGCCGATCCGCAAGTGCTCGCGATCAAACAGACGCTCTATCGCACGTCGGGAAATTCTCCGATCGTGGGTGCGCTCGTCGAGGCGGTCGAGAACGGCAAACAAGTCGCGACGCTCATCGAACTCAAAGCGCGATTCGATGAAGAAAACAACATCCACTGGGCGCGTAATTTAGAGCGCGTCGGTGCCCACGTCGTTTACGGGCTGCCGGCGCTCAAAGTGCACGCGAAGGTCATCATGGTCGTGCGCGACGAGCCCGATGGGATTCGGCGCTACATGCATTTCGGCACGGGCAATTACAACGACAAGACGGCGAAGATCTACACCGATCTCTCGCTCTTCACGTGCCGGCCCGAACTCGGCGAAGACGTCACGCATCTCTTCAATCGGCTCACCGGCTTTTCGAAGACGACGAAATACGAAAAGCTCCTCGTCGCGCCGACCACGTTGCGGAGCGGCTTCTTCGATCTCATCGAACGCGAGACCGAGAACGCGCGCGCGGGTAAGGCATCGGGCATCACCGCAAAACTCAATGCGATCAGCGATCGCCGGATCGTGCAAGCGCTCTATCGCGCGTCGCAAGCGGGCGTGCCGATCGATCTCATCGTGCGCGGCATGTGCGAACTGCGACCGGGCGTTCCGGGCGTGAGCGAAACGATCCGCGTGCGCAGCATCGTCGGGCGCTTTCTCGAACATTCGCGCATCTTCGCCTTCGTCAACGCTGGCGACACGGAGGTCTTCATCGGCAGCGCGGATTGGATGGGGCGCAATCTCGATCGTCGGATCGAAACGATGGTTCCCGTGCTCGATCCCGCGATCCGCGACACGATCGTGCGCGACATTCTCGATGTCGTACAGCGCGACAACTGTAAAACCCGCTGGCTCACGGCCGAGGGTACGTACGTGCGTCGACTTCCGGAGCCCGGCGAATCGCCGTTCGACGCCCAAGAGGCGATGCTCGAGGCCGTGCGCGCGCGATAGTTACTTCGGGTCGATGCGGATGAGCGTCTGCTGCATGAGTCCGCACGGAATGCGTTCGCCGTCGCGCTCCACGCAGACGTCGACCGTGCAGATGGTCAGCGTTCGGCCGCTGCGCACGACGCACGCCTCGGCGACGAGCGTGCCGCCGTGCGCGGGCGCGATGAGATTGACTTTGAATTCGACGGTGAGCACGTCGGAGAGCGCGGGGAAGAGCGTCAACGCTGCGTAACCGCCGGCGGAATCTGCGATCGCACTCGTGATACCGGCGTGGAAGTAGCCGTGCTGTTGGGCGAGATCGTCGCGATACGGAAGCTCGATCGTGCAGTTGCCCGGTTGCAGTTCCGAGATCTTCGCACCGAGTAATCGCATCGCGCCTTGCTTCGCAAAACTCGCGCGAACCCGCGCGTCCCAGTTGGGATCTTCGGACTTGTACCTCGGCTCGATCATGCCGCGGGGCGTTCTGCGATGCGCAAAACGATCCCCCACTCGCGTTTGGTGACGGGGTTGATCGAAAGCCGCGAGCCCTTGCGCAGGAGCACCATCGTCTCGACGAGCGACGCATGCTCGCGCAATTCGGCGAGCGTTACGAAACGCGGGAGATAGCGCTCGAAAGCGACGTCGACCATCTCCCAGATCGGCTTCTCGTCGGTCGCTTTAGGATCGAAGTATTCGCTCTTGGGATCGCGCGCGGTGAAGTCAGGGTACGCGTCGCGCGTCACGCGTGCGATGCCGACGATCCCGGGTTCTTTCGTGCTGCTGTGATAGAAAAAGCCGAGATCGCCGACGCGCATCGCCTTCATAAAGTTACGCGCTTGATAGTTTCGCACGCCGCTCCACTCCGTGCGGCCTTCGCGTTCGAGACGGTCGAAGCCGAACGAGTCGGGTTCGCTTTTGAAGAGCCAATAGGCGGGCATGCACGGCTCCTACGACGGCGCGCGACGAACTCCTCAAAGAAAACGGGCCCGGCCCGTCGCGCCGAACCCGTCTCGTAGGAGCGACCGCGAGTTAGAAGCGGTGCTGGAGCGTGAAGCGCAGCGTGCGTGGGTTGACGCCTTGCAGCGATTTGGGTCGCGATGTGGCGTTGACGACGCTACCGCCTGGGCCCGGACCCAGTCGTAACGTTCCGTTGCCCTGATTGAAGAGCGAACGGCCGAGCACGGAGCCCGTGTTGAGATTGCCGAGGTTATCGATCGCCATTTGGATTGCGACTTTCGGCGCGAGTTCGAAACGGATCGTCGAATTGTAGAGCACGTAGGCGGGGCCGAACGTCGTATTGTTGTTGCCTTCGTAATCGGCACCGAACGTGACGAGTGAATTGTGGGTGCCTGCGAAACGGATCTCGCCGTAGCCTTTCGCGTACGGAATCGAGGCTTGGCCGTTGACGGAACCGTCGAGTTGTTTGCCGTTGATGAGCGCGACGGCACCCGTGTAGATGGTACTGGAGAGTTGGTCGAGATACGCGCGCTCGAACGAACCCGTGAGCGTGTAGCCGAAGCCGAGCGGCTCGGATTTATTGAGGCTGAGTTCGAGCCCGTAGTAGCGACCGATGGGACCGTTGATCACTTGATTGGTGAAGAATCCGCCGGGTGCGACGATGCCCGCAACGGGCGCCGACGGAAGCGCGAGCGACGCGAAGATATTGTGCACCGTGTTGTCGTACGCGTCGACGGACAAGATCGACGAATCGGCGAGGCGATAATCGAATCCGAAATCGTACGCGATCGTCGTCTCGGGTCGAAGGTTGACGTTCGCGAGCGAGAGCGTATACGCGCCGCCGTTGGAACCGTTGGGGCGATCGACGGATCCCAGACCCGAGATCTGCGATGCGTACGGCAGCGAGACGGAAGAACCGCCGCTGAGCCGCAGAGCGAGGCTCGGATTCACACGATAGTTGAAGCCGATGTGCGGATCGAGATGGTTGACGGTGTTCGTGCGCGATACGAGCGCGACGGGTGCGTACGCGGAGCCGAGGCCCGGCTTTGCAGCCGTCCCGGTGAACGCCGCAAGGACGGCGGGATCTTCGATTTGAGCGGCCGAGCGATAATTCGTGAAGTAGAGGCCAAGCGACGATTGCAGATTTGGTGTCAACTGAAGTTGTGCGGTCGCGGCGAAATCGTTCTTGCGAATGATCGTCGGTGGAATGGCGATATCCGTCGACGCGAGATTGGTGAGACCGCATGTCGGCTGGGCGAATTGGCCGCCTCCTAAAACGTTCGGTGGTCCGCCGAGCGTTGCGGTACATCCGGTTGCAACGGGCGTCGTATCTCCGCTCACCGAGCTCGTATCATCCGAGCTGTAATCGTAGGTGAGGCTATAGAGATTCTCGTGTACCGGGTGGAGATATTGGAGCGTCGCGCCGCGCAAGCGATCGACTTCGGGTTGACTGAAGGGCGTACCAAAACCGATCTTGCCGTCATTTTGCTGACCCGTGCGCGTGGTGTAACACGGCTGCGCGACGCTACACGTGGGCGCGGTCGTTGTCGTCGAGTACACGACGCTCGATGCGGGTGCCGCGCCGATATACGCAGGCCCGGTCGGAGCGTCGAAGCTGTTGCTAAAGCACGGACCGGCCGCGCCGGCACTCGGATTCTTGGCATCGGGAGCGACGAATTGCGCTTGGCAGCGCGCGGAGTTCGTGACTTGAAAGAAGCCGCCGCCGTTGCCGGGATAGCGGTTCTCACGATCGCCGCTGATGAAGCGGTTGACGAGCGCCGTATACGGACGAAGTAGCAACGTGTCGTTTTTAATCGTCGTGCGGAATTCGGCTGAGAATTGCGGTTCGTTATTCTGAATGTACGAACTCGGGAAGAAGAAATAGCTCGGCACGCTCTGGCCGACTAAACTCCGCGCGGATGGCGCGTTGTATTGCGACGCCCCGTTACAGAGTGTCGCGTCGGTCACGGGCGTGTTCCCGTTGTAACATGCGGCGACGTTGGCGAAACCCTCGAAGCTCGCGTACGATCCGCCCTGCGGTACGTACGTCCCTTGGAGGCCGAGGTATTCCAGTGAGAGCGAAGTCGAGTTCGAAAAGCGATATCGCATCTTCGCGAGTTCGCCCGAGAGGCCGTTGCGATTGCTGAGGTCTCCTTGGAATTGGATGAGGCCCGGGAACGTCGGGATCTGGTACGTCGCCGCGGGAATACCGGTATTCGAACCGATGCGATTCGCGAGATACGAATCGGATGGGCCGCGGTAGCCACTGAACGCCCGGCCCGCGAGAATGCTTAGCTTGTTATTGAAAAGATTGACGTTACCGAACGCGTTATACACGCTGCCCGCATAATTATCGAGACCGACGCTCACGTCGGCATAATTCGTCGGCGAGAAATCGCGCGTGCGCAAGTTGACCGTTCCGAATGCCGATTCGCCTGCGGTCGGACCATTGAGGCCCGCGCCTTTGAGGACTTCGACCTGATCGAAGATCGTGGCGATCGCGTAATTTGCGTTGTAATTGCCGAACGTCCCGACGCTGACGGGATGCCCGTCGATATTGACTTTGGTTTCGACGTCGCCGCCGCGAACGACGAAGAACGTGTTTGCCGTCGCGCCCGCCGTCCGCAAGAGCGTCACGCCCGGCAGTTCGGGAACGGAGTCGTTGAAATTCGGGAGTTCGCGCTGGCCCATCGCGCCGCTCTCGAGCGACGTGGTCGCCGAGGCCGACGTGTTGATCGAATTGCGGCGCGTCACCGAGATGCGGCCGATCGTTTTGAGCGAACTCGAGCCCGCCTCCACGAGGGGAATGCGGAGCGTCGACGTGGCGCCCGCCGTCACGGCGAATCCGGAAACCTGGCCTGCGGTAAAGCCGCCCTTATTGGCGTTGATGTCGTAAATGCCGGCGGGCAGCGCGATCGTGAAGGTACCATCGCCCGCGGTCGTAGCGGAGTAATTGGCGTTTTGGCCCGTGGCGACGACCGTTACGCCGCCGAGGGCGCGATTGGTCGAGGCGTCGACGACGGTTCCGGTGAGGGTCGCCGTCGTGACCGGAGCGGCTTGAGCGATCGTCGTTTCGCCCGTTTGCTGAATCGGCGCCGCACACAGAGGTCCGCCGACCATCGAAAACGAGACGAGAAACGAGATCGCTACGTGACGGATATGTCGCACGCGATTCCTTTCATTGAAAACACCGCCCGTCGCATGGCGCGGGCCACCGCGAAGTATACGGGAGCGACTTTAAGGGTGGCTTAAGCGCTAGGATGTCGTATCATACCTAAACGATGCAACGTGCGTTTGTCGAGAAAACCACCGATGGCTGGGCGGACGTCGAGCACGAAGGCTACGTGCCGGGCGTACGCACCAATGTCGTCCGCCACACGCTCGTCGGTGGACGTAAAGATGGGGACGGCGAAGCCGGACCGTCGAACGAAGTGCGATATTTCGCGCTGCCGCCCGGCACGGTCTCGCGCCTGGAGAAACACGAGCACGAACATTTCGTCATCGTGGGCGAAGGCGTCGGTCACGCGGTCGTCGGCGAGACGGTCCGCGAAGTGCGCCAGCACGATGTCGTCTACGTCGGGCCCCTCGTGCCGCATCAATTCGTCAATCGCGGCGAGGCGACGTTCGGATTCTTCTGCATGGTCTCCGCAGCACGCGATTATTCGCAAGAGCTCACGGTAGACGAACTCGCGAGCCTCATGGCCTCACCCGCGGGCGCGTACGTCGATCCGCACGGCGCACCGCCGCCGCGCAAACGGCAGCCGATTTCGGCCTAGTGCGTCGTCGCCGAAATTGCGGCGCCCGCGACGAGTCGCCAACCGCCATCGAAGGCCTCAAGCGCGGCGTGCTGAGTCTCGGTCCACGGCATGCTGCCTACGCCCGCGGGATTCGCGCGCACGATAGCCATCGCCGCAATCGCACGGATGTCGCCTTCGGCACCGACGATCGCTTGATGCATCGTGGCACTCGATTTTCCGAGCGCGACGAGTTTCGAATACACGCGTAACGGCTCGTCGTAGTAGGCGGCCGCGAGATAGCGCAACTGGAGTTCGGCGGTGAGATGCTGATAAGCGAAACTCGCGCGCGGTTCGGGATCGCGAGCGGCCTCAAAATATTGGAGCCGCGAGAATTCGAGATAGGCGGGATAGACGACGTTTGAGACGTGTCCCTGCCCGTCGCATTCGCAATATCGCGGCCGTACGTCGACGAAGAACGAAAACGAGGCGAGCCATGCCGCCTCGTTCCCGAGTTTGTACGGTGCGAACACCGCCTAGTGCAGGTTGATGACGGGCGAGGGCTCCGGGCGGCCCGGAAACGCTTCGGCGAGCACGGTTTTGAGTTCGCCGTTCTCGGCCATCGGCGCGAGAATATCAGTATCGCCGTAAAATTTGCCGTCGATGAAGACCTTCGGCAACGTGGGCCAATTCGTCATCTGCGCGAGCGCCTCGCGCTTGGGCATATTTTCGAGGACGTCGACGACCGCGTACGGATAGCCGAAGTGGTTGAAGAATTGAATCGTTTCCGCCGTGAAGCCGCAGCGCGGCATGTCTTTGGTGCCTTTGCCGTACACGAGAATCGTGTTGGCGGCGATTTCGGATTCGATTTCAGATTTGATTGCGTCTGACATGGCTAGCTTACTCCAGGACTTCGGTGCGGATGGACATCGCGTGAATGCGACCGTCGGCGCGGGCGGCTGCGAGCGCGCCCTCAACCATGCGATGACGGTCCATGAGCGGCACGCCGCGGAAGGCGCCCGAGCGTACCAACACGTTGAAGTGGTCCATGGTGCCGGTGAGGTCGACGATTTCGACGTGCGCGTCGGGCATCGCGACGCGAATGAGGTCGGTCATCGAGTGGTTATCGATCATACTGAGGCTTGTTTTCGCGGCGTCCCGTGCGGTTCCGGCTTATGCGCTCGGCGCGCCGGTCGCGATTTCGACGCGCGGCGTGCGGATCGCGAGCCAGAAGAGGCGCGCTTCGCGGAGGCCCTCGGGCAAGGCGGTCGTCGCCCGTTCGAGCGCGGCGCTCGCACCGGCGGCAAGCACGATCGCGGCGACGCCGAGCAAGATCGATGCCGTGCCGCTCGATTCGATCGGGCCAAGCTGCAAACGGCTTCGCTGCACGAGCGGGCGTAGGACAGCGCGGACGACTGCGACGGCGAGCTTTGCCATGGACGTCGATCGCGGTTCGGGCTCGATGCGAACTGCCCTTGAGGGAGCGTGCGGTCGCGAGCCGTACCACGATGCATGAGCACCGAAGCGTTTGCCTGGAACGTCCCGCCCGATTTCAACTTCGCACGCGACGTGATCGACGTGCTCGGTCGTGAAGATCGACGCGGGTTGCTCTTCGTTGCGGCCGACGGCACGCGCCACGACGTGAGCTTTCCGCAGATCGCCGAGACGACGCAGCGATGGGCCGGTGCGTTCGCCCAACTCGGGCTCGCTAAGGGCGAACGCGTCGTCGTGCTCTTGCCGAAAATTCCGGCGTGGCTCTACGCGATGACGGCACTCTTACGTCTCGGAGCGGTCGTCGTACCGTGCTCGGAACAATTGCGCGCGAAAGATCTCGCATACCGCGCGATCCATAGCGAAGCGACGACGATCGTCGCGCACGTTTCGAATGCCGCCGAAGTCGATCTCTTGCGAGCGATGGCACCGGGCGTGACGCGCTATCTGCTCGTCGGTGGCGAGCGCGCCGACTGGACGACGCTCGATACGCGCGTCACGACCGCGGCACCCGTCGCGGGCAGTCCGACGGCAAACGACGATCTCGCGTACATCGTTTACACGAGCGGCACGACGAAAGATCCTAAAGGCGTCGTGCACGTGCACGCGTACACGTTCGCGAAACGCATGCAAGCCGCGGTGTGGCTCGATGCGAAGCCGAGCGATCTCGTGTGGAGCACGGCGGGCACCGGTTGGGCGAAATCGCTCTGGAACGTCTTGCTCGGGCCGTGGTCGTGCGGAGCTGCGATCGTGCTCGATGAAGGCGGCTTCGAGCCCGCAGCGCGGATGGATCTCATCCGCGATCTCGGCGTGACCGTACTGTGTCAGGCACCGACGGAATATCGTTTAGAAGCGAAGCTTCCAAATCTCGCGACGTGGAAACTGCCGAAGTTGCGCCACGTCGTTTCGGCGGGCGAGCCGCTCAATCCCGAAGTGCTCGCACGCTGGCATGAAGCGTTCGGTCAGACGATTCTCGACGGTTACGGGCAGACCGAAAATTCGCTGCTCGTTGCGAATCGACCCGGACTCGACGTCCGCCCAGGCTCGATGGGCAAGCCCACACCCGGTCACGACGTGGACGTCGTCGATGAAGATGGGCGTTCGTGCGCGGTCGGCGTTGTCGGCGATATCGGTGTCCGCGGGACGCCGCCGACGCTCTTTCGGGGATACTACAAAAACGATGAAGAGACGCGTGCGTCGCACCGCGGCGCGTGGTATCTCACGGGCGATCGTGCGACGAAAGATGCCGACGGCTATTTCTGGTTCGTCGGTCGCGCCGACGACGTGATCTCGTCGGGAGCGTATCGAATCGGGCCCTTCGAAGTCGAAAGCGCGTTGCTCGAACATCCCGCGGTCCTCGAATCGGCGGTGGTCGGCAGCCCCGATGCCGATCGCGGGAATATCGTCAAAGCCTTCGTCGTCCTACGCGCGGGGCACGCGCCGGATTCGAAGCTCGTCAAAGAACTTCAGGACCATTGTAAACGCGTGACGGCGCCGTATAAGTATCCGCGCGAGATCGAGTTCGTTGCGGAGTTGCCGAAGACGCGCTCGGGGAAGATCAGGCGCGTGGAACTCCGTCAAGCGGAGCTTGCGAAGAAGGGCGCGACCGCGGCGAGCGGGTCGATCTGAGCGAACGTTTCGAGCGCTCGGGGAAGACGCCTCGAAACGAAAGCGACGGTATGGGGTAAGAAGGCCGTATGAATGGCCCGAGCGGTACCCCCGATCCGAACGCGCTGACGCAACCCATTCCCGTCGTCCCGATGCCGCCGCCACCATCGCGGCCGGCACCGCGCGCGGCGCCACAACAGAGGATACCCGTCGCGAACGCGACCGTCGCGGGGCCCTACGCGCATCGTTTTGGAAGCATTCCATTTTATCTTTTCGCGCGATTTGCCGCATTCGTGCTCGATATTTTCGGCGTCGCGTTTTTGCTCGCGACGTTCGGCTATCACGCGACGGATCTCGGCTCGTTCATCGTTGCCGGTCACGATCCCAATGGGTACGCCACGCTTACCTCGCTTTCGCTCGGCATCGCACTTCTCATCGCATTTTTCAGCGAAGCGATAACGGGCACGACGCTCGGCAAACTCATCTTCGCGTTGCATACGCGTCGCGGCAACGGATCGCACGCGGGGGCGCTGCGCGTTTCGTACGTTACCTTTTGCGCCCGATCGATCTGCTCGCAATCGGTCCTCTGCTCGCACTCGTCACGCCACGTCATCAGCGGCTCGGCGATTTCGCGAGTGCGACGGTCGTCTCGCGCAGCCGCATCGGCCCATTCGCATCGGTACTCGGTGTGCTCGTCGTTGCCGCCGCGATCTACGCGCAGATCGTTTTCGGCGGTGGCTTGACTTCGGCGATCGGCGTGAGCGCGGAGACGGCCGATTATGCACCGGCACTCGTGTCACGCATCGTGTCGATGTTCGGCGTGCCGTCGCTCGCGCCCGCGACGATCGTCCCGGCGGCGCAAGGAACCGACGCACCGGTGAGCACGCCCGCGCCGATCCCGAGCGCGGCGATTCAATAGCCGACGGAGCTACGGTACGGCGGGCCGTCGCGCACCGGTCGGCGTAATCGCAAGGCCATGAAAGCCGTACGACTCAACGAACAAGGTGGCCCCGAAAAACTTCACATCGAGGAGATCGCGCAACCCAAAGCGGGTCCGGGTGAGATCGTCGTAAGGATCGAGCGCGCGGCGTTCAATCGGCGCGACGTCTTTATCACGCAGGGTCTCTACCCTGGGATCGTGTTGCCCCGGACGCTCGGCTCCGATGGTGCGGGAACGGTCGCCGAACTCGGTGAGGGCGTCACGTCGTTTGCCATCGGTGCACCCGTGCTCATCAATCCCGAACTCGGCTGGAAGCGCGGCGAAGCATTCGCCAACCCGAGCGTCATTTTAGGCATGCCGAGCGATGGCACGTTCGCGGAGTACGTCGTGGTGCCGGCGGCCAACGTGTATGCAAAACCGTCGAGCTTATCGATCGATGAGGCCGCAGCGATTCCGCTCGCCG
>JANYGA010000274.1 GCA_025359485.1 Rhodospirillales bacterium
GCGTTTTGGATATCGTCATCGCGGGTCTGCGTACGTCACCTTAAAATGCGATCACTATCTTTCCGCTCGGACGCGTCCCGTGCTCGAGGGCTGCCAATGCTCGCGGGGCATCGGCTAAGGAAACGGTCTCCGCCACGGTGATCGAAAGCTTGCCGCTAGCTGCGAGGTCGACCACGTGTTGTAAGTTCTTGGCCGCTGCGTTAGCGAACACGAATCGACGCGATCGCCGCACGAAGGCGTTCAGAAACTTCCATGGCGTAGGGGCGATGTCGATGACGACGCCTCCCCGCCTCATCAAACGGTCACCGTCCGTGACCGAGAGACTGCCATGGGCATCGAAGACGATATCAAACATGCCGTTCAATGAAGACGGCACTGGCTGCGTATAATCGAGGATCTGGGTGAGCCCGCGAGACCGTGCCTGTTCGATCGATCGCGAACCGACGCGCCCGACGACTTCAGCGCCGATGGCCCGAGCGATCGCGATCGCCGCCTGGCCGACCGCACCCATGGCACCGTTGATGAAGACGGTTTGCCCAGCCTCGATGTGGGCGGTCGTCACGAGCGCGTTCCAGGCAGTCACGCCTGCGATGGGGAGGGCTGCTGCGTCGATAAAGGACACGCGATCCGGCTTTTTAACGACGAGTGTCTCGTTTGTAACGAGCGACGACGCAAATGCGCCTGAGGCTTTCATGGGAACGGTGCCGACGACGGCATCGCCTCGCTCGAACTCCGAAACGTCGGATCCCACGGATTCGATGATCCCAGCAAAGTCGGTACCGAGCGCGCGCGGGAATTTGATCCCCGTGATCATTTTCATAGATCCGTTGCGAATCTTCCAATCCATGGGATTGATCGACGCCGCCTCGACGCGAACGACGACTTCCTGCGCGTTGGGTCGGCGTTGCTCGAACGAACGAAGCTTTATGATTTCGGGACCACCGTACCGGTCGTATTCTAGTCGTTGAATGATCGTCTCCACTGCACCCGATCGGATAGGTCAAAAGGCTTCGAATGGGGTATGCTAAGGGGCATAGAAGGGGGCATGAGTAGGCGCTCCAGCCCCGGAAGGAAGCGCTATGGCCGTCGTCGCCCGCCCAAACGTTGATCGTATCTTGGAACGCGCTCACAATCGCGTTTACACGGGTTTCGACACGCCCGGCGCTCTCGTTAAAGAACTGGCCCACGCTCTTGGCCGTCCGACCATCGCCCGCCTCACGGGCGCTCCCGACTTGAAGACGGTCACGCGATGGTCCGTGGGACGAAATCCGCCCTCAGATGAGCGTTTGGAATTATTACGCAATGCCGCAATCTTCTATTTCGCTTTACTGGAGTTGGGGCTTACACCGATCAATGCGGAGCAATGGTTTCGCGGTGCAAACCCAGCGCTCGGATTCGAGATGCCCGTCGATGCGTTGTTTCAGCGACGCTATGCGGAAGTGGCTGCGGCGCTCAAGAATCACGCTAACGACTAGTGTTTGTAAAGGTCAATGATCTCTGGCGGGTCGGCTATCATGCCGACCCGCTTTCTGTCTCGCTTGAATATCAGGGTAACGGGCGATTCGACGATCCGCTCGGAGAATGCACGGTCCTGTGCGGCTCAGATTCGGTAGATACATGCATCATGGAGATCGCTTTACCGTGGGTGCTGCACACCGACGCATCGTATGTTCAGCGGACCGAGGCTCCGGAGAGCGCTGCCGATAGTGAATTGCAACAAGCCGAACTCGACGATGCGGAACGAGATCGCGAGGTTGCAATGACTCCTCCTCACATGCCGGCAGATCTGTACGACAAAGCGAAAGTATACGTTGAGCTGGCAGAATCGATCGTAGTGTTGGACCTGGACGATATCAGCGTTCGCCGCGACCTTGCGCAAGTGCCGTCGATTGCGGAGTATATGTCCGCAAACGGGCTCCCGGACCTCGATCGGTCCGTGCTCGCGGGTCGTCACCTCGCTTTAACGCGAATCATTTCTGGACATCTGATTCGCCATTCGGTCGCCGGGCACCAATTCGCTGGCATTCGAGCCCAAAGCCGCCACTCCGGAATGACACTTGCTCTTTTTGAAGGTCGTTACAAGTTACGGACGCCCATGGTCGGACCGATCAGGTTAACTCCCGACGATCCTGACGTCCTTAGAATAGCTCCGCGTCTTCGCTTGGTCCCGTAGAGTGTCAATTCCTAAACGAACTCCGAACAGGCTACTCGCGTACACTTCAAGATGCCGATCGACCCTACGCCGCCGTTACTGTGTGCCGTCGCGTGATGCGCTCCGGTGCCGTTCGGCGTTGAAAAAAGCCGACGCGGGCTCCTCTCTCCTTCTCCCGCAGCCCTGCGGCTCGTTCGCGCACCCAGCTCGATAGCACGCGCGTTTTGCGCATTCCGGGGCATCACTCCGGCGATTCGCTCCCCGACGACGTCATCGCGGCAATGCGATTGATCCACGCTTCAGGATCACGTTCGCCGAGCTCATCCAGAAAGCGCAGGCCTGCACGTACGAACAGCGAGGGATTTCCGCCCTTGCGAATTCGAAATCCGTAGGCTCGCGCTTGGTATCGAACCGCTCAAGGATCGCGAGATCTCGTGGCTCGAGCGTGACGTTCGCTTTTTCCCATTTCGGCGCCTTAGCGGCCTGCTCCGGAGACGTTGTCGCGAAACACTTGCGCCCGCTCGACCCGGCGAGTGCTGAGGCCCTCGCGCGCACGTCGCTCGTCGCACGGATCGAGCGCGAGGTCGCGATGCCGTTCTGCGCGCCGAGATGCGCGACCTTATGCGCGGTCTCGGCGGCGGCGCCTTTCGCAGACGACGACGATAGCGAGCTTGCTGCGGGCCTCGCGTATTGGCGGCACGCCTTTCTCGATCTCGGTGAGCGCACCGTCGACGTGCGTCCATTCGATCCCGACGCGACGTTCCCGCGCGTCTCGACAACCGTGCGCTCATCGCGCACCGCATGGCCGCGGTCGCGCGCGAACCGGCATTCGCCTCGGTCGTCGATGGTGCACGCGTTCGCGCGCGCGATCTTCCGAGAATCGCGTCGATTGTGGTACGTGGATTCGCCGCGACGCGTGCTCTTGCCATACGCGAATGATCCCGATGCTTTCGTGGATATCTTTGGCGAGCGATCGTCGCCGCGTATACGAGCGCCGGACTACCGGAAATTCCGACCGAGACGTATCTCGAGCAGCGTTACGGCACGCCGCCGACGTGGGCAGCGCTAATAAATGTTGTGTGTGCGTCCGACGACGAACACATGGTGAAAGCGGCAGTTACCGCGCGTCAAGAGCACGACGCCTATGCAAATCCGATCTATCGTCTTGCCGTCGCGCGTTACATCGGTTCGTAAGCGACAATTCTAAACCAAACGATCGGCTAAAAAATGGAAGAGTTTCTCGGGCAATGGCGCCTCGTCACGTACGAAATATGCGGAGTGCTCTTCGCGTTGGGTCTAATCGTCGGCTTCATCGCGGGAACCATTAAGAAGCCAGAAATTCGAAAGTCGGCGCAATATCTTGGATTCGGGACGAGTCTTATCGTCACGGGAATCGCCGTCTCGATTTTCCTTACCTCGCATGGCTATAATTAGCGGCCAAGACTTCGCAGATCGCGATACAGCACGCCCACGGACGGGTCGGGAGGTGGATGCGTGGAACAACGACCGATGGCACACGACGATGGCTTCACGGCCGACCAAACCGCGAGCGCCACGACGGCGCTCCGAGCTGCACTGGGCTTACCCGCGCAGCGGTTCCCAACCGAAACATTCGTCGGCATGATTTCCGATGAGATCGAGGCGCTTCGCACTGCCGGGAAAACCGATGATGACATCGCTTCGATCCTACGCGATCGATGTGCGATCGAAATCGACGCCGGTATGCTCGAGCGTTACTACGCGCCGCCGAACGAACGTCGGCCACCGCCGATCGAATAAAGACGAGCCGACATCGGCGACATCGCACGAACGCAAGATTGGTTCTACGATTAGCCGCCGAAATAAACGGTGCCCGGCCCGCACGATCGCGTTCCACGCGATTGCGAAAAGAGCCGCTGCTCGACGCAACGGCTCTCGATACCTCGGGTCGATTCGGCGTTTACGCGAGCACCTTGTCGCGTTTGCGATAACGCAAGCGATCGGTCTCGTTGAGCATGCGCTTGCGGATGCGGATCGACTTCGGCGTGATCTCGACGAGTTCGTCGTCTTCGATGAACTCGATCGCGCGTTCGAGCGACATCTCTTCGGGGGGCGAGACCT
>JANYGA010000030.1 GCA_025359485.1 Rhodospirillales bacterium
TTACGCGCGCGTCGCGCTGGTGCGCGGCAATCCAGCGTGCGAAATCGCGCACGCTGACGACGCGCACGCTAAAGGGCATATCCGCGTGGTGGATGCCGCAAAATTCTCCACACTCGCCCCGATATAGGCCGAGGGTTTTGGGAGTCCAGTCGAAGACGTTCCGCGTCCCGGGAATCGCGTCGCGCTTGAAAAGAAATTCGGGTACCCAAAACGCGTGATTCACGTCGACCGAGGTGAGGTCGATGCGCGTCGTTCGATCGATCGGCAATTCGAAAACCGGCGGATCCCGATGCGATCCGTCGATCGAGACGCCGAGGTCGGGATACACGAAGCGCCATGACCAGCGATAGCCGGTGACGTCGACCACGACGTTCTGATGTGGTGCGATCGTCTCGACGTGCCGTTCCGCCGCATACGTCACGGCGAAAAGTGCGCAAACCATGACGATCGGAACGCCGGTATAGACCGCTTCCATCCGATTGTTGCGCCGAAATTGCACCGGAAATGTGGCGTCGCCCGGCGCGCGACGGTATCGCCAAACGCACCATCCGATCAAGCCGAAGACGACGATCGCGACGCCGAGCCCCGTCCAAAAGAACACCATCCACATCGCGTGCATCTCTTGCGATTGCACGGTCGCACCGAGTGGGAGCGGCCGGAAGCTGCACCCGGAAATGAGGACGAATGCCAAGAATACGATCGCTCGTGCGCTTCGGTTTTGCGCGGCTTCCGTCGGGCTTCTCAAGGTAAGGTCACCTTACCCAAATTTGAATTTTTATTCGCCACGGCAAGACGGGAAAATTGAGCGAGTTCGCCTTGGGAATTCGGAGAATTTAGGGGCCGGCGGTTGCCTCCAAATGCGAGCGAAGTATCAGTGTGCCGAGGTCATCATGCCGCCTTCGTCGCGCGCGAGCTGCTCGTCGGCCGACCGCGTGAGGCCGAGAACGACGACGTCCCCCGTGTGCGCCGTCGTCACCGGTTCGACGAGGACGATTTCCACCGGTTCGCGCGCGATCGGATTGTGACGCACCCCTCGCGGCACCACGGCAAACTGACCCGCTCGCAGCATGACGCTTGGCCGATCCTCGAATCGGATTTCGAGTTTGCCCGAGACGACCGGAAAGAGTTCGTCTTCGTTCGCGCGATCGTGCCATGCGAAATGACCGTGCAGGCGTGCGACCTTGACGTCCTGATCGTTCACACGACCGACGATTCGCGGCGACCACGTTTCCGTCAGCGCCGCGAGCTCCGTAGCCAAATCGAACATCAAAATACCAACTTGTCGCGTTGGACGTAAATATTTAGTAATAAACCAATTGCCGCAAAATCCGTGAGGATCGCCGTTCCGCCGTACGACATGAACGGCAGCGGGATGCCGGTGATCGGCATGATGCCGACCGTCATGCCGATGTTGATCATGATGTGAAACGCGAGCATCGCAACGAGACCCGCCGCGAGTAAGACACCGAAACGATCGCGAGCCGCGAGCATCGCGCGGAACGCACCGAAAAGGACGATTGCGTAGAGGCCGATGAGGCCGAGCGACCCCACGTAGCCGAGCTCTTCACCCACGACCGTGAAAATAAAATCGCGCGAATGTTCGGGTACGAAATTGAGCTGCGTCTGCGTGCCATGATTGAGGCCCTTACCGAAAAGCTCGCCACTCCCGACCGCGATCTTCGATTGATTGAGATTCCACCCCACGCCTTGCGGGTCGGCATCGGGATGCAAGAACACGAGCAATCGACTGCGTTGGAAGGGCTTGAGCACGTATTTCGTGCCGACGACGAAAGCCGCGATCGCCGCCGCCCCCGCCGCATACGCTCCGAAATACCACGCCTTGGAAACGCCGAAGAAAAGCTCGGCGCTCAAGATCGCGCCGATCACGAGCGACGTGCCGAGATCGGGCTGCTTGAGGATGAACAGTGCCGGCACGGCGACCATGAAGATCGTCTGGCCCATCTCGCGCCAGCCGACGGTCGCCGTTCGCGCGATCGTCGCCGCGATGCAGATCGCGAGAACGAGCTTTGCCGGCTCCGACGGCTGAAATTGAATGAAGCCGAGATTGATCCAACGTTGCGCACCGAGCGCGCTTCGGCCGCCGATCATCACGAGG
>JANYGA010000085.1 GCA_025359485.1 Rhodospirillales bacterium
GCCGCACCCGATGCGGCCACGGGCCATGCACCCGAGGTGACCGAGTAACATGCTGACCCCAAAACGCGTCAAGTGGCGCAAGCAACATCGCGGTCGCATGACCGGCAAGGCCCTCACCGGCAACACGCTGACCTTCGGCGAGTATGGCCTGCAGGCGCTCGAGCCCGTGTGGATGACGTCGCGTCAGATCGAAGCTGCCCGTATTGCCATGACGCGCCACATCAAGCGCGGCGGTAAGGTCTGGATCAAAATTTTCCCAGACAAGTCCGTCACGAAGAAGCCCGCCGAAGTTCGCATGGGTTCCGGTAAGGGTAATCCCGAGTTCTGGGTCGCCGTCGTGCGACCGGGACGCGTGCTCTTCGAGATCGCCGGCGTCACGGAAGACGTCGCCAAAGAAGCGTTCCGTCTCGCTGCTGCAAAGCTGCCGATCGGCACGAAGTTCATCACACGCGTGAGCGAAGTGGAGGCCGTTTCGTGAAGACCGACGAGCTGACGAAACTTCGGGACTTCACCGTTGCCGAACTCGCGCAAAAAGCGAAAGAGACCAAAGAGCAGCTTTTTAATCTGCGCTTCCAACTCCGCACCGGCCATCTCTCGGATTTCAGCCGCGTGAAAGCCGTCAAGCGCGAGTACGCCCAGATTCAAACCGTCATCAGCGAGAAGCGTCTCGCAGAAGCAAAGCAACATGGAGCAGCATAACGTGGAGACCCCGAAGGCGGAGACCGCCAAAGATGGCGACCGCACGACGCGGCGTCGCACGAAGCTCGGCCGTGTCGCGAGCGACAAGATGGACAAGACGATCGTCGTCGTCACCGAGACGCGCGTCCCCCATCCGACATACAAGAAGATCGTTCGCAAGTCGGTTCGCTTCAAGGCGCACGATGAGAATAACGATGCCAAAGCGGGCGACACCGTGCGCATCATGGAGACGCGTCCGATTTCAAAAGACAAGCGTTGGCGGCTCCTCGAAGTCGTCGAACGCGCGAAGTAGGCGATTGCAATGATTCAACAAGAATCGCGACTCAAGGTCGCGGATAATTCCGGAGCGCGCGAACTCCTGTGCATCCACGTGCAGGGCGGCTCGCGTCATCCCTACGCCTACGTCGGCGACATCATCGTCGGCACGGTCAAGAGCGCGATCCCCGGTGCTGCCGTGAAGAAGGGCCAAGTCGTCAAGGCTGTTGTCGTTCGCTGCGCCTACCCGATGGTGCGCCCCGATGGTTCGGTCATTAAGTTCGACGAGAACGCCTGCGTCATCATCAAAGGTGAAAAAGATAATCTCGATCCGCGCGGCACGCGTGTTTTCGGGCCGGTCTGTCGCGAATTGCGCGACCGTGGCTTCCTCAAGATCGCATCGCTCGCGCCGGAGGTCCTCTAAGTGCCCGAAGCCGTAGCGAAACCCAAGATCGTCAAGGGCGATACCGTCGTGCTCCGTCGTGGTCGCGATAAGGGCAAACGCGGTACCGTCAAGCATGTGTTTCCCAAGGATGGCACGGCGACCGTTGAAGGTCTCAACGTCGTCAAGCGTCACTCGAAACAGGGCACCGACGGCGCGAAATCGGCCGGCATCTTCGAAAAAGAAGCGCCGATTCCGCTCTCCGCTTTGATGGTGATCGATCCCAAGACCAATCTGCCGACCCGTACGCGCCGCGTCCGCAAGGATAACGGCGATGTCGTGCGCGTGTCGGTGCGCTCGGGCGAAGATCTCTTCGTGCCGACGAAGGGACGCTAGTTCATGCCTACCACACGACTTCGCGAAAAATACGACACGTCGGTCAAGCAAAAGCTGATCGAAAAGTTCAGCTACGGCAACGTGCACATGGTGCCGAAGCTCGAAAAAGTCGTCATCAATATGTCGGTCGGCGACGCGATTCAGTCTTCGAAAGTCCTCGACGTCGCCGTCAAGGAACTCGAGACGATCAGCGGCCAGAAAGCCGTCATCACGAAAGCGAAAAAATCGATCGCCGCATTCAAGCTGCGCGAAGGCATGTCGATCGGCTGTAAGGTGACGCTCCGTGGCGAGCGCATGTACATCTTCCTCGACAAACTTTTCAACGTCGTCTTACCGCGTATTCGCGACTTCCGCGGACTCAACCGCAAGAGCTTCGATGGCCGCGGCAATTACAATCTCGGTCTCAAAGAACAGATCGTCTTCCCCGAAATCAACTTCGACAAAGTCGACAAGATGCGCGGGATGGATATCGTGATCGTAACGACCGCGAAGAACGATGAGGAAGCGCTTGAATTCCTCGTGCAGATGGGGCTCCCACTGCAAAAGGAACGCACGGACGCGAACGAAGCGCCGTCGCTGCAACTGCTCACCGTTCCCGGAGGCGATAAGTAATGGCAAAAACCTCGAGCATCGAACGCTCAAAGCGCGTGCAGAAGTTTGCCGTTCGCGCACACAACCGCTGTTTGTCGTGCGGTCGTCCGCGCGGCTACTATCGCAAATTCGGCATGTGCCGCATTTGCTTCCGGGAGAACGCGCATCGCGGTTTCATTCCGGGCATCACGAAGGCGAGCTGGTAGGTCATGGGCGTCATCACCGATCCGATCGCGGATCTTCTGACCCGTATCCGCAACGCGAACACCGCGCATCATCCCGTCGTGGACATTCCCGCTTCGAAGATGAAGCTCGCGGTCGTCGAGATCCTCAAAGAAGAGGGCTTCGTCAAGAGCGCCGAGCGTGTTGAAGAAGGCCCGCAAGGCAAAATCCGCGTCGTCCTCAAGTACGGCCCGGAAAAAGAGAAAGTCATTACCGGATTGCGTCGTATCAGCCGCCCGGGTCTGCGAGTCTACATCGGACGCGGCGAGATCCCGCGCGTCCTCGGCGGACTCGGATTAGTCATCATGTCGACGAGCAAGGGCATCATGTCGGGCAAGCGCGCCAAGCGCGAAGGCTTCGGCGGTGAGGTCCTCGCGTATGTCTGGTAGCGGAGGAGTCTCGCATGTCGCGCATCGGTAAACTGCCAATCACGGTTCCCAGCGGCGTCAACGTTGCTTTAAATGAG
>JANYGA010000091.1 GCA_025359485.1 Rhodospirillales bacterium
CGAGCTCGAGCTCTTTCTCGAGTTCGCACGTACCGAACACCTGGGCCGGGCAGCGGAGAAACTCGAACTTTCCGTCGCGGCCGTCCAGCGTGGAATTCGTGCTCTGGAGGAACGGCTCGGCGTGCCGCTCTTCGCGCGCGACGGCCGACGCCTTCGGCTTCTCCACACCGGGCGCGTCTTCGCCGATCATGCGGCGCGCGTCTTGCAAAGTCGCGACGATGCCGTCGATGCGGTCATGCTCGCGGCGGGTCGTGCCGACGAAATCGTGCGGATCGGCTACCTCTATTCACTCGGGATGCGCGTCGTACCCGATCTCATCGCTCGGATGAAAGAGCGCGTGCCCGAAACCCGCGTCACGCTCAAACACGGCTCGACCGAGACGCTCGTCACGGGCGTGCTTGCGGGTCAACTCGATGCGATCTGCGTCGCGCCGCTCCCCGAGGAACCCGATCTCGATACGCTCACGCTCTTCTCCGAAGCGATGCTGCTCTGCGTCGTTGCGAGCGATCCGCTCGCGAGCCGCGCGCAAGTCGATCTACGCTCGGTTCGCGACCGGCCCTTTGCGACGTTACGTCAAGGCTTCGGAACGCGGACGTATCTCTTCGAAGCCTGCGCGCGCGCGGGTTTTCGCCCGCAACCCGCCTACGAGACCGACGACATTTTCACACTCGAAGGGCTGGTGGGTGCCGGACTCGCCGTCTCCGTGATGCCGGCGCGCATGAACGATCATGGGAATGCGCGCGTTCGATACGTGCCGCTCGCAGAATCGTGCGCGACGCAACGTACCGTCGGCCTCGCCTACCGCAAAGGCGGGACGCATCATCGCGCGCTCGCCGCATTTCTCGCAAGTGCGAAGACCTACGTCCCCGATCCGTAACCGTTGCGCTCGGCGAAACGATTAACGGCGCGCAAAGCGTTGTTCGGCAGACTCGACGCGCGGTACGGTTGCGACGATGACGCAAACGGTTGCTCGCGACTGGTCCGTGCGCGCCCGTGCGAAAGCCGCGCGGCTCGACGACGCGCGCGCGCTTCTCGATGGCAAAATTTTTGCCGCGCGCGACGCGGTCGCGCTGCTCGAAATGTTGATCCATCCGGGCGATCGCGTGTGTCTCGAGGGCAACAACCAAAAACAGGCCGACTTTCTTTCGCGCAGCCTCGCGACCGTCGATCCCCTACGCGTGCACGCGCTGCATCTGCTCATCTCCGTGCTCGGACGCCCCGAGCACATCGATCTCTTCGAACGCGGAATCGCCGAACGCGTCGATTTTTCTTTCTCCGGACCGCAGAGTTTACGACTCGCTCAAGCGCTCGCCGACGGTTACGTCAAGATCGGCGCGATCCACACGTATCTCGAACTCTTCGGGCGCTATTTCGTCGACCTCACACCGACGGTCTCGCTCGTCGCCGCCGATGCCGCCGATGCCGACGGCAACCTCTACACGGGTGCGAATACGGAGGAGACGCCGACGATCGTGGAGGCGACCGCATTTCGTAACGGTATCGTGATCGCCCAGGTCAATGAAATCGTCGGCAAGGTGCCGCGCGTCGATATTCCGGGCTCCTGGGTCGATGCGATCGTCCTTGCCGATCGACCGTATGCGATCGAACCGCTCTTCACGCGCGATCCCGAAAAAATCGACGACGTGCAGATCTTGATGGCGATGCTCGTCATCTCGGGCGTTTACGCAAAACATCGGGTGAAGCGCCTCAACCACGGCATCGGCTTCGATACCGCCGCAATCGAACTGATACTCCCGACGTACGGCGAGGCGCTCGGTCTGCGCGGCGAGATTTGCACGCACTGGGCGCTCAATCCGCACCCGACGCTCATCCCCGCAATCGAATCGGGGTGGGTCGAAAGCGTGCACTGTTTCGGCGGCGAGCTCGGCATGGAAAAATACGTCGCCGCACGGTCCGACGTCTTCTTCACCGGCCCCGACGGAACGCTGCGCTCCAATCGCGCGATCGCGCAAACGGCCGGGCTCTACGCAACCGATCTCTTCATCGGCTCGACGTTACAGATGGATCGCGACGCGAACTCGTCGACGGCAACGCTCGGTCGCATCGCGGGTTTCGGCGGCGCGCCGAACATGGGGAACGATCCGCATGGCAGGCGCCACGCAACCGATGCGTGGCTCGGGCTCGCGCGGGGCGAGAGCACGATCGAACGCGGACGCAAGCTCGTCGTGCAATTGGTTCAGACCTTTCGGGAATCGGGGCGGCCCACGTTCGTCGACGAGCTCGACGCGGTGGAGCTCGCGCGTAATTTTGGCTTCGCGTTGCCGCCCGTGATGATTTACGGCGACGACGTGACGCACGTCGTGACCGAAGACGGCATCGCGTATCTCTACAAGGCGCGCGATATCGACGAGCGGCGCGAGGCGCTCGCTGCGATCGCGGGCGCGACACCCGTCGGCATGATGCGTAGCGCCGCGCGCGTCGAAGAATTGCGCGCGTCGGGCGTCGTCGCATTTCCCGAAGATCTCGGCGTGCAACGACGCGATGCGCGCCGATCGCTCCTCGCCGCGCGCACGATGCGCGATCTCGTAACGTGGTCCGATGGTCTGTACGATCCGCCCGCGCGCTTTCGGAGCTGGTGATGCAAGATTTTACGATCGAACGAGCGGGTGGCGAGCCCGTCCGCGGACGCGCGCACGTGGGTGTCGTCGCGTCCGGCAATCTCGAAGTATTGTGCGAACCGCCACGTGGAGACGGCACGCGCGTTCGCGTGCGCACCACCGTCGACGGCTACGAGACGATCTGGCGCACCGTCATCGGTCGGTTCCTCGATCGTCGTCCGATTGCGGCAGAAATTGAAATCAACGACTTCGGAGCGACGCCCGCGACCGTCAGCCTTCGCCTCGAACAAGCGTTGGAATCACTCGCATGAGCCGCCCCGACATCTACGTTTCGTTCGCCGAGGCGACACCGCGCGAACGGCTCGCCGCAATACTCGATGACCGTAGCTTTCGTGAGGTACTCGGGCCTTTCGATCGCGTGATGTCGCCCTATTTGCACGCGCACGCGCTCGTCGCGCAGAGCGATGACGGCGTCATCGTCGGTCGCGGTTCGATCGATGGCGTCGACGTGGCCGCAGTCGCCATCGATGGGCGATTTCTCGGCGGCTCGATCGGCGAGATCGGCGGCGCGAAGATTGCCGCCGTCCTCGAATGCGCGCGCGGTGGCGCGGTCATCGCTTTCGATACGGGCGGCATCCGCTTACAAGAAGCCAATCTCGGCATTCTCGCACTTGCGGAAATTTGCGATGCGATGGTGTCGCTCCGCGCGCGCGCTCCCGTCGTTGGCGTGATCGCCGGACGCATCGGGTGTTACGGCGGCATGTCGCTTGCGGCGTCGCTGTGCTCGCGACTCATCGTGAGCGAAGGCGCGCGCTTCGGCCTCAACGGTCCCGAGGTCGTGGAGCAAGAGGCGGGGCTCGACGAACTCGACGCGCGCGATCGGCCGCTCGTGTGGCAGCTCACGGGCGGCGCGCGTCGCCTCGCGCAGGGACTTGCAGACGAACTCGTCGCCGACGACGTGTTCGCGATCGCGGCGGCCGTGCGGCGCGCGTTCGTCGTGCCGCACGCAGATGCGACAACGCGAACGCATCCCGATCGGCTCCATGTGCTCGCGGACGATGCGGCGACGATGCCCGCAGCCGCGCACGAAAAACGGCGCGCGATGAACGATCGAGCGACGGCGCGTATCTCGCGCGGCGATGCGTGGTCGCGCGCACTGCTCGAGCATGCGCGCGTTGTTACGGATTTTCCGCCGTCGCTACGCGTCATCGACGGTTCGATCGCGGGCGAAGCGTGGCGTGCGATTGCCATCGTCCCCGATGCAGCCGGGCGATTTCCGCGCGCGCGCGGCGGCGAGTGTGGCGTCGATGAGGGCATCGCGATCGCACGTGCGGTGCGCGAAGCGCCGCCGGGTGCGGCGGTGCTCGCCGTCGTCGACGTGCCGGGACAAGCATTCGGGCGACGCGAGGAAGCTGCAGGCATTCACGTCGCACTCGGCGCGGCGGTCGAAGCGTATGCAACGCGACGGCGCGGTGGCGGACCCATCTTCGCGCTCGTCGTCGGCAAAGCGATCTCCGGTGCATTTCTCGCCCATGGCCTGCAGGCCGGATGGATCGGCGCACTCGACGATGCGGACGTGGAAGTGCACGTGATGTCCGCGGCGTCGGTCGCCCGCGTAACGCGCACGAGCGCGCGAGACGTCGCACGGCTCGCAAAGATCGTGCCCGCAACCGCGCGCGATATCGGGACGTTCGCGCGCCTCGGGGCGATCGACGAAATGTTCGCCGTACGCGATGCGAACGATCCGCACGCGAGCGATGCGATCGGACGAATCCGACATGCGCTCTGCGACGCGCGCAGGCAGGGTCTCGGCCTGCGCGCGCCACGCGACCGCCGCGATGCACCCGCCGCGCGCGCCGTGCGCGATGCGATCGCCACGTGGTGGAAGGCATGATCGCGTGC
>JANYGA010000102.1 GCA_025359485.1 Rhodospirillales bacterium
GCCGAATTGAAAGCGGGCCGCATGGTCGTGCTCCCTTCTCGTGCGCGGGATGGGGATGGTCGGGAGCGCACCCGATGGTGCGACGCCCTCACGTTCCCTATTGAAGTGGACCGCATCGTTCGTACGCCAACCAGCCCATGAGCACGACCGTCGCAAAAGCTCCCGAGGAGCCCACCCTTCGCCGTTCCGTTACGCCGTGGGGTTCGTTTTCGTGGGGCTACTCCGATGTCGGCGCGGACATCTTCGTCGGTCTCGGGCTCGTGCTCGGCGCGGCCGCCGGCGCATCCAACGTCGCATTTCTCTTCGCGGGCATCGTGTACGTATGCATTGGCCTCGCCTACACGGAACTCGCGGCGGCGTATCCCGTTGCGGGCGGCGGACAGTATTTCGTGTTCCGCGGTCTCGGCGATATTTTTGGGTTCATCGCGGGCTGGGCGGTATTGCTCGACTTCACGATCGACATCGTGCTCTTCGCGTGGAGCTGTATCGATTATCTCAGCAAGCTCATTCCGATCTTGAGTTTTACCGCGCATCCGTGGGTGCACTTTCTCGTCGTGTTCTCCGTGATCGCGGGGCTCGCGCTGCTCAACATCATCGGCGTGCGTGAAAGTTCGGCATTTAACGAACTCGTCAGCGGCCTCGACGTGCTCTCGGAAACCGCGATCCTCTTCTTCGGCTTTCTCTTCGCTTTTCAACCGCAGTTGCTCGTGCATACGATGCAAACGTCGTGGCCGACGCCGTTCAATCTCATGAATGGTGTGTCGCTCGCGATCATCTCATTCGTCGGACTCGAATCGATCTCGCAGGCCGCGCAAGAGACGCAGCGCCCGGCCTCGGTCATCCCGCGCACGTCGATCAGCTTGATCCTCACGATTTTGATCTTCGCACTCGCGTATTCGAACTTGGCGCTCGGCATGCAGCCATGGCATACGATTCCACCCGACGCGCACGGTCACGCGCAAGCGCTGTGGCAGTATCTCGGCAGCGAAGAAAATAACGGCGCCGCGGTCGCCGTGCTCGCGGCGAACGTGCCGTATTACGGCGCACTCGCGGGGCTGTACGTACCGGTGCTCGGCGCGATCTTGTTGCTAATTTCGAGCAATTCGGGCGTCTTCGGAAGCTCGCGGATCGCGTATGCGATGAGCGGTACGCAACTCTTACCGAGTCTTTTCCAGAAGGTACACCCGAAATATCGCACGCCCGCAATTTCGATCCTGACGTTCTGCGGGTTCGCGATCGTCGAACTCATCTTCGCGGCACTTCCCAGCCTCTCGCCGCCCGTGCGCGAGATCTACCGACGACTTTTCCGCGGCGAGGACGGGATAACGTTCCTCGGCGATCTCTACGCATTCGGTGCCGCTGCGAGTTACTCGTTCGTCTTCATCGCGCTCATCGCACTGCGGCTCAACGATTCGCAGAGTCCGCGGCGCTTTAAGATGCCGTTCAACGTGCCGTTCACGTATAAGGGCAACCGGGTCGAATTCCCCGTGGTCGCGGTCATTGGTTTTTTTGGAATCGTTTCGATTCTCGTCTTTACGATGATCACGCACGAAATCGGCCGTGTCGCGGGACCGCTATGGATCATCTTTGGCTTGCTCGGGTATCTGCTTTACCGCAAGCGCAAAGGCTTGCCCATCTTCGGTTCGCAGTCGCATGATTGGCGCAAGGCGCAAATCAATATCTTGCAGTCGGCGGGCGAACTCGAGATGATGGATGAGTACGTGGCGAATGTCAAAGCGATGGATGCGCGACGTGCGACCGTGCCGACGGTGACTTCTGCCGGGCCGCGCCCGTGAGAGGCTTCGTTCGCAGCGAGGCCTACGTCAAAGCACGCCTCGTAACGGGCGGACTTTTCATCGCGCTCGGCATCGCGATCTTCGTGCGAACGCTGCGTGACGTCGGCCTCTCGACGTCGGCGATTCCCGCATACGTCCTCGGTATCGCGATGGTCGCGCTCGGCGGGTTTCGTTTGCGAGATTATCTTCGCGCGCGGATGCAACGATGACGGCCATTCACGCGACACCGAGCGTCGCGGGTATCGTGCTCGCGTTCGCCGTGCTGGTCGCGATCTCGGCGACGCTATATTGGATGCTCCACCCACCATCGTCGTCGGCCGAACGCGCGGCGAGCGCGACGGAGCGCGACGTCGATGAGATGATCGGTAGCGTGATCATCGTCTTCTCGCAAGAGATCCATTCCGAACACATGATGTCGCTCGCCGTACGTCTCGCACGACGCGAACGCGCGCAATTGCTCGCAGCGTACATCATCGAAGTCCCGCACACATTGCCGCTCGATGCCGAGATGGAAAAAGAACATCGCGATGCGCTCGGCGTGTTACAAATCGCGGAGTCCATCGGGCGTAAGAACAACGTCGAAATCAAAACCGATATATCGCCCGCGCGGAACGTCGCACAAGGCGTGCTCGAGCTCGCCAAGCGTAATGACGCGCACCTCATCGTGCTCGGCGCGTACCGTGAAGGCAAGTACGCGGGTGCTCCGATGGGCCGCGCGATCGAAGTGATCGCCGCGCAAGCGCCCTGCGACGTGCTCATCGGCATTCAGGGCAACCGGGGCAAGATTCTCACGCCGGCGACCGGCGCCCGCGAAGTGAAGCGCGCCCGCGCGCAAGCGACGGCAATTCCGCAACAGCGGCCGTAGTCGCGGGCGGGTCACGGCCTGGCGTATTTGCGCGTGTCGCGATCTTGTCGATCGAATCCCAACGCGTGATTGAGAGGCTGGAGTTGATCCTCACTCACTGCACGGCTGGGAGCATCCGCCATGGCGGGCATTTTTCGCATGATCGGCGGGATCGCCGAGCGACTGGTCCACGCGACATCGACTGAAGCTACGACGACCGCCGCGAAGCTCGGCGCGGCTGCGGCACACGTCCGTGCGCCGGTCGATCGAGTCGCACACGAGTTACCTCGCGCGTCGGAGCTTTCCGTGGCGCGAGATCGCGCGGCTGCGGCGATACGAACGACGCCGGAACGCACGCCGCATGGGCGTACCTCCGCAGGAAGCGACATACATGCGGCTCGACTTCGGGAAACGACGACCGGTGCTCACGGCGGTCCATCCGTTTCGAAAATGACCAGCATCATCAAACATCATGTCAGCGGTCAAGGACAAACGCTCATAACGACGCCCGAACTCTCGGCAAAAATCGCACGAGGCGAACATCAGATCAGCGAAGTGCAAGGAAGACACATCGACTATCCGAGTCAGGACATCCGGCTCATCGAATCGACGTCACCAAAAGTACACGGACAAACGCACATCGCGGCCAAACACCTCGGTACCGATCTCGCCGCGAACATCAAACGCCTCGTGGCGGAGCCGCATATTCGTGCAGCCGGCAGTTTCACTGACGAGTCGAGCGCGCAATTTGCGATCGACGTGACGATCG
>JANYGA010000107.1 GCA_025359485.1 Rhodospirillales bacterium
CCGCACGACGGGGCGTCGCATCGCCGGGAGGGCCGCCCGGCGCCGCACTCGGTGCGCCCGCGGGGCGGCGCGGTCGCAGTTCGAGATAGTACGGTACCGTTGGATCGACCGTCGCGACGTGCGCGACGACGTCGATATTCGCGATCTCCGGCAACTTCGTCTTCGCTTCGTATGCCGCGACGTACGTACGGATGCCGTCGAGAAAGGGTGCCGACGTTTTCTGCGCATCGACGTCACACGACGCTCGCGTCGTCGCGAGCGAGAGCGGATCGGTGCCCGGCGGCGGAGGTACGGGAATGAAGCGATTCGCAGGCGCGGGCGACGCGCTCGGTTGCGGTGCCGCTCGAGCGAGACGCTGTGCGGCCGTCGCGACCGACGCGAGTGCCGTTCCCGGCTTCGGCCCGCCGAGCGAAACCGAGTACGAGAGCGTCAGGGTGCGCGGCGTCAAGGGTGTCGCCGCAGTGCGCAACAATCCCGCACCTTGCGACAGCGCGAGCGGCACCGCGTTGTCGTCGGTTGCGAAGGTGCCGCCATACGTGCCGAAGATGTTATTTTCAAACAGCGTCATGCGACCGGGACCGAAGCCATGCGAGATACCGACGGATGCGACGAGGTACGGACCGAGATTTTGCTGGTTGTTCGCGCCCGTGTATTGGGCGTTGGCCAGTAGTTCGGTTCCGCTCCGCGGCAACACGCCATCGAGCGTGATGCCCGCGCGATGAATCGGGCGATTGGGAAGTTGCGAGCCCACGACGGTCGTCGAAGGACCGTCGCTCAGGCGGCCGCTCGCAGCCGTGAGTTTGGCGACGTTGAGCGTGTAGTTGGGCAGCGCGACGAAATATCGACCGAGACCGATCCTCGCACTCGCGGTGATGCCCTGATACACGCGGCGCGTGCCGCCGATCGCTTCGTTGACGTAGACTTTCGGCAGTGCCGCGGCCAAGCCGCACACGCTTTGCGCCGCATATGCGCCGTCGAGCGTTGCGAGATAGCCGTTCGCGAAATAATTGGATGGTTCGCGGATCAAGGCGTTGATGATCTGGCCCGACTGCACTTGCGAAAACGCATCGAGTGACAAGGTCGCGCCCGAACGAAATTGGTGCGCCCACGTCGCGTCGAGACTCACCGCCGACTGCGCACCACCATTGCCGTCGCCGGGACCGTTGACGATCGCGGTGCCCGCCGCACAATCGAAACGCGCGTTGACCGGATCGCCGAGCGAACGATTGAGAAAAACGTTCGGCTGCGAACTTCCGACATTCGCCGAGGCACCGAACGTTTCGCTCGCACTCGGGCGCCACGACGCGCCGATGCCTCCGAGCAAACTCGTACCGAGCGTCGTCGTATTCGCAACTGAAAGCCGTGGCGAGATCGTGAGCTTGTCGTTCGCTTTGAAGCTATCGTTGATCTGATAGTTCGACGACGTAATCGCCGTCGTGAAGCTGCGCTCGAATCGCGAGCCCACGGTCGGGACGTTCGTGTTGAGCGCGGTCGACGTGCTGCCCGTCAGCGCGATCGTGTGCCGCCCGGCGCCGATCGACGCGCTATACGAAACGCCGCGCGTCAGCGAATCGGTCGTGCCGACGGACGGGCAGAGTTGTTCCGTATAGGTCGCCGCGCTCGCACCGAATCCGGCGAATCCGTTGCCGCACGTGCTCGATCCGTCGGCTGCCTGCGGCAGGAGCACGTAGCGATTGGCATTGTCGTTGTTCTGCACGCCGCCACTTTCGAAGCCCGTGAGCGTCGTTGCGACCGTGCCGACGAGCGACGAGATCGTCGCGTACGCAAATCCAAAACGACCGAAGTTTTGGTTGTTGGGTCCGATGCCGCACGGCAAGAGCGTGACGTAGCGCGCGCAGACCGCGTGGGCGTCAGTATTATTGGAAAGCGCCGTGCCGCTGATCGCCGTGCGTTCGTCGCCGAGACGATAGCGGAACTTCACGAAATCACCGAGACTGTGCGATTCACCCTCGTGCGCGTAGCTGAGCCCGCTTTGATCCTGATACGTCTGAAACGTCAGCGGACTATTCGCGCCGCGCGACGTGTGCTGCACCGCGAGGCCGAACCGACCGACGCTGCCGGTGGCCGCGAGTTGATAACTCGAACGATCGAAGGTTCCCGTCGAACCACTCGCTTTGACCTGGAGCGACTGCGTCGGTTGCAGCGTTCGGAAATTGACGCCGCCGCCGAGCGAACCCGCGCCGGCTTGCGTGGACGAACTCGAACCCGAAAAGAGATCCGTGCCGATCGCGCGCAAATTCGCACTCGTGCCCGGAGCCGAGAGCGGGATGCCGTCGAGTGAGATCGCGGTTTGCGATTCGTCGTGCCCGTTGAGTGAGACCGTGACCGCGCCGCTTGGATCGGTCGCGTCTTGCGTGACCGAAACGCCCGCGACTTTATCGAGGGCATCGGTGAGCGAATCGGAGAGGCGGCGAATCGGGCTGTTGTCGGCGATATCGGTGGAGGCGACCGAGACGTTGGAACGCGCGACGACGCTACCGATCGTTTTGAGGCCGCCGAGATTGTTCGGTGCTAATTCGACGCGAACCGCAACCGCACGATTGGGGAGCACGTCGAATTCCGTCGACGCACCCGACGCGTAGCCGGACCGGACGACGCGCACGCGATAGATGCCGATCGGGACGTCGGTGTAGCGAATGATTCCGGCGCGTGTGGTGAGGCTACTCGCCGTCTGCGGCCCGAGCAGAATGGCGCGGGCATCGGCGATCGGGATCGCCGTTACCGAATCCACGACGGTGATTGCGATCTCACCCGTGTCGCTCGCCGCCCTCGCTTGCGTCGGCACGAGCATCAGAGTCAAAAGCGAGCACGCCAGCGTGACGAGCGTGAAGCGCGAAGCGCGAGGAGCACACATGCACTCAAACCATGCACGCTGGGCCTCGGAGGGGCCTGTGAATGGGGCAATCCAAGCGTTGTCGTCGGTCGTCTGCGAGCCACATTTGCCGCAAACGGCTTCACGCCGAACCTCTCATTACCTCACTCAATCTCGGCACGATCTACGCCTCGCAAACCAATGACCTTCGCCGTGGGACCCTCGATCGTCGCCGCGGGACCGCTCCTCTCATACACGCCGACGAGCGAAACCTCGGGTACCTTTGCGGGGCGGACCCTACAAGGCGTTGCGTACACCGAAAACGAGCCCGCGCTTTAAGATCATTCGTGGCGCGGTCCGCTCGAGTTTCGGATCGCGCGTTCGCGCCGACGGTACGAGCGGTTCGGCTTCGAAGGCGAGCTGTCACCTCGAAGGGTAGTCGGTCGTCCTCGCATCTCGAGATCGCGCCTAATCGAAAGCTACCGCGTCGAAAGTTCGACTGCGAAGCGACGGCCCGGCGCCGGATATCCGAAGATCGGCGCCGCGCGCGTATCGCCGAGGTTCGTGCCTCGTAACGTGAGCACGGCGTCGCGCGCGATACGCACGTGCAGATTCGCATCGAGCGAATCGTAGGCATCGAACGTGCCGGCGGCGGGGCCCGTGCGATTTGCCGCATCGTCGCCATCGGAGCCAACGATGCCGTACCGGAGTTCGAAGCCGACGCGGTCGCGCGCGGTCATCGCATGGCGCAGCGAAATCGACGCTTGTCCGACCGGATTGCGCGGTAGGCGAGCACCGGTCGTCAGATCGAGAGCGCGATAGAGATCGGTGTAATTCGCTTCGACGACGACGCCCGCAAGCGCGCGACTCGTCGCGGTGAAGACGAGCCCCGCCGTCTGCGCGCGCCGTGCGTTGACCGGCACGAACGCGACCGGATCGAAGACGATGAAGTTCGAGCCGCTGCGTCCGAAATAGCCGACGGAATACGACGCCGTTGCCGTATCGAAAGCGATCGTCGCATCGGCATTACTTGATTTCTCCGGCCGAAGGTTCGGATTCGATGCCCCGGGATAGTACAGATCTTGCAACGTCGGCACGCGAAACGTTTCGCCGATATCGCCTGCGAAGCGGACCTTCCCCGTGCGAATGACACCACCGAACGACGGCGCGAGAACCGACCCGAACGGCGCGTCGTTCTCCGCCCGCAAGCCGGCCGTAAGGCGCGCGCCCGGGCGCAGCGTCGAACCGATTTGCACGTATGCGGCGGAGAGCGACCGCTTCGCGCCGACACCGAAGGCCGCAATCGGCGGCGCCGTCGGCGACGACGATGCAAAATCGGGCGTGGTCGGAAACGAGAAGCTTCCCGATTCGCGCGCGAGATCGACGCCGATCACGGCGTCGGTGTGTTTGCCCGAAATGGCATCGCGAATCGAGAATTGCGTGCGACCGCTATACACATCGCTCTCGCCGAAATTCGTCGGCAGATCGACGAAGGTCGAACGCGTTTGCGAACCGCCGACGCTCACCGTCAGCGTGTCGTGCGCCGAAGTTTTTTCGATATCGACGAGCGCGGACTTCATCGCGTTCGATCCCGTCGCCGTGGTCGAAAGAAAATCCAGACGGCCCGGAAAGCCCGCCTGCGTCACGGCGTCATCGACGCGCGCGCGGACGCGAAGATGCGACGAGATCGCGACGTCTGCGTTAAGGCGCACCGTCGTTTCATCGCCGTTGCCATTCGTTCGCACGCCTGCCGGAAATTTACACGGTCCGCTTGCAAACGAAGAACACGACGACGGCGAATAGGTGAGCGCGGGATATCCGTACGCGTTGGTCGCGACGTGGCGCTCGTAATCGAGACCGACCTGACCCGTACCGACACTCGCCCGTAGATCGCGATCGGCAAACGAACCCGTCGACGCCGCGAGATACGTGCCACGCGGTACGCGCGTCACGACGTTGATGACGCCACCGACGGCGCTCGTGCCGTACAGCGTCGACGACCCGCTTTCGACGACTTCGATGCGATCGATCCCGACCGTCGAGAGTTGCCCGAGTTGCACGGACCCCGTCGTTGGATCCGTGATCGGAATGCCATCGATGAGCACGAGCGTACTCTCGCTCCCCGCACCGCGAATACCGTAATTGGTGAGCGAGCCGAAGGCTCCATAGGAGAACAGCTCAACGCCCGGGACGCCCACGAGCGCTTCCGCGACGGTGCGCGCACCGTATGCTTCGATGCGCGAACGATCGACGACGAACGTGGGTCGCGATGATTCGCCGATCGGCGCCGAACGTCGGTCGCTCGTAACGACCCGCGCGATCTCCGGAAGCGCGGAAGCTTCCGCCGTGGGCTCGGCACGAGCGGGGCCGATCGTACCGATCGAAGCGATCGTCGCGCATGCGAGGAACGCAAAGAGAAACGGCGCGCGACGCGCGCCAAAATGAACGAACACGATGGATAACCTTACCTTTACGCGAGGTGGTTTGAGAGATCGGTGCTCGCTCGAATATCCGGACTTGCGGATCGATGCCATCGTGCTCGCGCCTTCCCACCGTTTCCGGCAGTGGCGACGAGCGGCTCCCCGCTTACCGTGGCGCGACCGTCCCGGATTTACACCGGGTTCCTCGGACGCGAGCACCTACGGATTCTGCGCGCCTGGCGGGCGATCTCCTGTCCTCGATGCGCGCCGCGTCGAAGTCAGACGATACTCGCGCTCAATCCAAGTGGAAAGCGAGCTGAGTTTCTTCGCGGCCGTTGCTCGCCGCGAGGCGCGCGCGCAGGGGCACCTGTGTTTCGAGCGTCGGACGATCGGCGAGCACGCCCGCGATCTCTTTCGCGCGCGCGATCACGCCTGCGGGTAAGCCCGCCATCTTCGCGACTTCGATCCCGAACGATCGCGACGTACTCCCCGCAAGCACGCGATGCGAGAACACGGGGATGCCGGAGCGCGCGGTATTTTCAACCGCCGTTACGTGGTAATTCGCGACGAGCGGCCAACGATCGGCGAGTGCGACGAGTTCGTGAAAATGCGTCGCGAAGAGCGCCATCGGAGCTCGCGCTTCGAGCCCGAGCAGATACTCGCAGATCGCCTGCGCGATCGATAGACCGTCGATCGTGCCCGTCCCGCGACCGACCTCGTCGATGAGGAGGAGCGAACGACGCGTGCAGCGCCGCAAGATATTCGACGCCTCCGACATCTCGACGTAAAACGTCGAGTGACCCGAGGCGAGATCGTCGCCCGCACCGATACGCGTGAAGATGCGATCGACGATGCCGAGCGTCATCGCCCGCGCCGGCACGTACGCGCCGATCTGCGCGAGAATGACGAGCAGCGCCGCCTGGCGCAAGAACGTCGATTTCCCGCCCATGTTGGGGCCCGTGAGTAACATGAACCGCTCGCTGCGTTCGGCGAGATGCAGATCGTTTGGTACGAAAGCATCGCCCGCGATCGCTTCGATGACGGGGTGGCGGCCGTCGACGACGTCGATCGTCGAGGTCTCGGCGAACTGTGGACGCACGTATCCGCGTTCGCCCGCGACGTGCGCGAGCGCGCAGGCGACGTCGAGTTCGGCGATCGCATCGGCCGTTGCGAGCAACGCATCGACGCATGCGGCGACCGACTCGACGAGCCGCTCGTAGAGCGCTTCTTCGAGCCGATACTGGCGCGTCTGCGCGCTCGCGATCGCGATTTCGAGTTCTTTGAGTTCGGGAATGACGAAACGCTCGCCGCTCGTGAGCGTTTGCTTGCGCACGTAATCGGTCGGCACGTTCCCGAGCTGACCTTTGGGGATTTCGATCGCGTACCCGAACGCACTCGCGTATTTTACTTTGAGACTTTTGATGCCCGTGCGCGTGCGCTCGCGTTCTTCGAGCGCGGCGATACGCGAGCGGCCGTCGTGGCGTAACTCGATGCACTCGGCGACGTCGGCCGATGCATCGGGCCGAATCACGCCACCTTCGGCGAGCGACGCCGGCAGATCTTCGCAGAGTTGCCCTTCGAGGAGCGCGTACAGTTCGGCATGGTCGCCGATGCGCGCGCCGAGCCTCTCGAGGCTCGTGGGCAACGCCGCGCGCAGCGGCTCGAGAAGAGCGAGCGTGCGACGCAACGATCCGAGATCGCGCGGCAACGCGCGGCGGAAACGCACTTTCTGCACGATGCGCTCGAGATCGTAGGCACCGCCGAGGAGTTCTTGCACGGCCGCGCGTGCGGGATAATCGGCGACGAATGCGGCGACGCGATCGGCACGTTCGGCAATCGCACTGGCGTCGACGAGCGGCGCGAGTATCCAGCGCGAGAGTAACCGCGATCCCATTGCGGTTCGACTACGATCGATCGTCGCGAGCAACGTCGCTTTTGGATTCTGACCCTGCGAGCGAATGAGATCGAGATGCTTACGCGTATTGGCATCGAGCGCGACGAACGTGCGCGCGCGATAGAATTCCGGCGTCCGTAGCAGCCCGTCGGGCGCCGTAAAACCGACGCGACGCACGAAAGCGCCGAGCCCGTCAAGCGAACGATGCATCGCAAAAGATTCATCGAGCGAGAAGCCCGCGATGCTCGCGCGCTCGCTGCGTTCGACGGCGGCAAGCGGCGGCGCCGTCACGCGCACGAGCGGCAACTCGCGCGAGATCGCGGCACGAATTTCCGGTGGAACGTCGGCGACGATTTCCGCCGGTCCTAAGCGAACGAGTTCGGCGAGCATTTCGTCGAGCCCGCCGTCGCCCGAGTACGACGTCGCCGCCGCCCGACCGGTCGAAATGTCCGCGTACGCGATTCCGATCGCATCGCCCGCAAGCGAGAGCGCGCAGAGATAATTGTTGCTCGCGCGATCGAGGAGATGCTCTTCGATGAGCGTTCCCGGCGTCACGAGTCGCACCACGTCGCGGCGTACGAGTTTGTTCGGTACGGGAATCTCGAGTTGTTCGGCAAGCGCGACGATCTTCTGTTGCGCGACGAGTTTTGCGAGCTGAGCGTCGAGTGCGGGATGGGGGAAACCCGCCATCGCGACGCGTTGCCCCGAGCCCGCCTCTTTCGACGTGAGTGCGATGCCGAGCGCGACGGCGATCGCTCCCGCATCGTCGCCGTACGCTTCGTAAAAATCGCCGACGCGCGAAAGCAGTATCGCCTCGGGATGGCGAGACTTCATCGCGAAATACTGTTCGAGCATCGGCGAATACGCGAGGCCACTCACCTAGCGAATCAGCGCGCCGTGACGAGGTCGATCGTCGGTCGCGCCGCGGCGACGGGCGAGGGGTCGTCGTACCGCGCCGCGATTCCGGCAATCTCACCCGAACAACCCCACGTGAAGACCGCGTCGATGCTCACGTCGAGCCACGGCCGCTCCCGCAATTCGAATTCACCGAGCGCTCCCGCGGGTGCGATGACCGTGACGTTATCGATCGTTTTTGCCGCGAGTTTGGAGCGATCTTTACGCGATGGACCCTGGACGAGCGCGCGTACCGTCGTGCCGATCTTCGGCGCGTGAAACGCGCGCACGCCGCGATCGATCGTCTCCGCGAGGCGTCGTAATCGCTCGCCGCCGATCTGAGGCGGAACCTGTTCCCAAAGCGCTGCGGGCGTGCCGCGACGCGGCGAATAGACGAACATGAAGGCTTGCGCGAACGACATCTCATCGCACAGCGCGAGCGTTCGTTCGAAATCGTCGTCGCTCTCACCGGGAAACGCGACGATGAGGTCGGTCGTGAGCGCCCAATCGGGACACGTCGCGCGAAAGAGCGCGATTTTTTCGCGATACTGCGCGACGGAATATTTGCGATTCATGCGTCGTAAGATCGGATCGGAGCCGCTTTGAACCGGCAAATGAAACCGCGGATTGAGATTGGGAAGCGCGCCCATCGTCGCCGCGAGTTTCGGCGTGTAATCTTTGGGATGCGAGGTCAGGAACGTCAGCCGATCGATGCCGGGAAGCGCCGAAACGATCGCCAGGAGATCCGCAAAATCGGCATTGCTTGCCGGTTCTTTGTAGGCGTTGACGGTCTGACCGACGAGCGTGATCTCGCGCGCGCCGCGCGCGATTGCGGCGCGACATTCGCTCAAGATATCGTCGAGTGCGCGATTGTCGAAGCGACCGCGGACGTGCGGCACGATGCAATACGTGCAGAAATACGAACAGCCGCGTTGCACGTTGACGAACGCGCGGACGTGCGCGTACGCATCGCCGACGCAATCGCCGTGTCCGCCGAGTTTTCCGAGTAAGAGATTCTCTTGCGTGAGATCGATCTCGTCGTCGCCGAATTCCGGTCTCCAGGTGGCGAGCGCATCGCCGAGCCGTGCGAGATCGCGCGTGCCGAACACGGCGTCGATGTAGGGCGCCTTGCCCGTCATCACGTCGCGATCTTGTTCGGCGAGACAACCGCAGACGACGAGCTTCACACCGGGATCGGCGAGTTTGAGCTTCTTGAATTGCGCCATCCGGCCGTACGCACGTTTTTCGGCGTTGTCGCGTACCGTACACGTATTGATCACGACGACGTTCGCGGCCGCCGCGTCGTCGGTTACCGCATAGCCCGAAGCCGATGCCCGATCCGCAATATACTGCGAATCGGCCTCGTTCATCTGACAGCCGTACGTCTCGATGTAGATACTCGCCATGGACTAACGGCCTTTCGACACGTCTCCCGTGACCTTTTCCAAAAGCGCGAGCGGCAGATAGAGTTTTCCACCGATCGACTCGGGCGCGCTATCGAATGCGACGGTCGCGCCGTCGAGCATCACCTGCGATTCGCCGAAATGCGCGACGACCACGTGATTGAGATAACGCACGACGATCCGCTTTCCCGTCACCACGAAGGCGTTCGTCGGCAGATAGTCTTCCGCGGGCGCGACGACGGCCGATCGGCGCTCGACGCGAGCGGAGCCGCCGTAGACCAAACCCGTCGTGGTTCCGGGGTAGATCGTGAACGTGCGCGTCGTCCGCGCACCCGCAGCATCGACGACGATTTGATGCGAGCCCGCGGCCATCGGGCGTGGATCTTTGCTCGCGGAGGGAGGCGCGCCGTCGACGGAGATCGTTCCGCCGAGCGGCACGCCGCGCACGACCAGCGTTCCGGGCTCCCCGGGCGCCGCACCGCGATTGCCGGGCACCAGACGCGTGCTTGCGGTGACGAGCGATCCGCCCGTGACGACGACCGCCGTTTCGACCGTGTTCCAGCCGGCTTTCGTGAGCGTGAGACCGTGGCGACCTGCCGCGAGTGCGTCGACGACGAGGGGCGAATGGCCGACGTACGTGCCGTCGAACCAGACGTCGGCACCGCTTGGTAAAGTAGTAATATATGCACCGCCGAGCGCGGATTGCGCCTCGGCGATTCCGACCGACGCGGCAATCGCGCACGCCAAAAGGCCGGAAACGAAGCGACCGATCATCGTCTCTTCAAATTCGTCACGCGGTTCCGCGTACCCGTGCGGCGAATGGTGTGGAAATGGAAACACTCGCGAAGGTACGCCCCGCGACCGTCGCGATCGTCGGCCGCCCCAATGTCGGCAAGAGCGCGCTCTTCAATCGCCTCGTCGGCAAGCGTTTGGCGATCGTCGATGACGAACCCGGCGTCACGCGCGACCGCCTCTACGCCCTCGTCGAATGGCGCAATCGGACCTTTAGCGTCATCGATACCGCGGGCATCGACACGGACGCGATCTCGAGCGATGAGATGGCGCGCCAGACGCGCGCTCAAGCGGAGATCGCCGCAAACGACGCCGATGTCATCGTGTTCGTGGTCGATGGGAAAGCCGGGCTCTCACCGCTCGACGACGATGTCGTCCACATCATGCGCAAAACGCGCCGCCCCGTCGTCCTCTGCGCGAACAAGGCCGAATCCGATCGCGTCAAACTCCAGATTCCGGGGGAATTCGCACGCCTGGGCTTCGGCGAACCGATCCTCGTCTCGGCGCTCCACGGCGAAGGCACGGGCGACCTCCTCGACGCGATCGTCGAGAAACTTCCCGACGACATCCTCGAAACCGTCGACGATACCGAACTCGCGCTCGCCATCGTCGGTCGGCCCAACGTCGGAAAATCGTCCTTGCTCAACGCCATGCTCGGTGAAGATCGATCCATCGTGAGCGATATACCCGGAACGACGCGTGACGCAATCGACACGCTCTTCCAATTTCACGAGCACAAGATCCGGCTCATCGATACGGCGGGCGTGTGGCGCAAGACCAAGCACCACGGCGCGATCGAATATTACGCTTCGTTACGATCGTTGCAGGCGATCGCGCGATGCGATATCGCGATCCTCGTGATCGATTCGATGATCGGCATTCGCGATCAAGATCGGCGGATGGCGGGGATGGTTCTCGAAGAGCGTAAGGGCCTCGTCATCGTCGCAAACAAATGGGATCTCGCGCTGCAACAAGACGGTGATTTCAGTCAGAACGAACTCATCGACGTCATCCATCAGGAAGTTCCCTTCGCGTCGTTCGCGCCCGTGACGTTCCTCTCAGCGATGACGGGTCGGCGCCTCGGCAGCCTGATGCCGCTCGTGATGAAAGTGCGGACGAATCTCGATCGCCGCGTTACGACACCGCAACTCAACGCCGTCATCCGCGATGCCGTCTACGCGCATCCCGCACCGGGCCACATGGGCAAACCGCTCCGCGTTTACTACGCGGCGCACGTCACGACGCATCCACATCTCTTTATCTTCCACGTCAACGATCCCGATCTCGTGCCCTCGAGCTACGAACGCTTCATCGAAAATACGATCCGCGCGAACTTCGATTTCGAAGGCGTCCCGCTCAAACTCGAATTTCGCGCACGTCGCGACGACGATAACGGGGCGATCAAGGAGTGACCGACGTCGGCGTTCCGCCGCACTACGCGTTTCCGCTCATCTGGACGGCTGCTGGGTGGCCCTATCTCTTGCTCGCATTCGCGATCGGTGCGATTCCATTCGGTCTCGTGATCTCGCGCGTCTTCTTCAAGACCGATATCCGCGCGAGCGGCTCGGGAAATATCGGCGCTGCGAATGCGCTGCGCACGCTCGGCCGAAAGGCCGGGATCGCCGTGCTCGTGCTCGATGCGCTCAAAGGTGCGATCGCGGTTGCGGCGGCGTGGAATCTCTGGCTTCACGTGCCGCTCTACATCGCATCCTACGGCGTGCACATCGACGTCGATCGATCCTCCGGACCGATCTGGGCGCTCGTACCGCTCGCGGGGCTTGCCGCCGTGATCGGGCACTGCTACACGCCCTTTTTGCGCTTCCGCGGCGGTAAGGGCGTCGCGACGTTTTTGGGCGCGACGATCGCACTCGCACCCGTAAGCGGTCTCGCCTTCGTGATCGTGTGGCTCGCGATCGTGCTCCCGACGGGATATGCATCGCTCGGGTCGATGCTCGGCGCGGTTGCTGCGGGCGCGATCCTCGTCGCGACGGGCGGCCGATACGGCGATAGCGGCTATCTCTTCGCCATCGGTTCCGCCGCGATCATCGTGTGGAAGCATCGCGAGAATCTCGGACGGTTGCGCGCCGGTACGGAGAACCGCCTCGCGTTGCTCAAAAGATGAAGTTTTCTGCGCATCGCCGTACGTGACGGGTCGTCATGATTTCATCGAACGATTTCCGCAACGGCGTGACCATTCTCATCGAGGGTCAGCTGTGGACGGTCATCGATTTCTTGCACGTCAAACCCGGTAAGGGCTCGGCCTTCGTCCGCACGACGCTCAAGAATCTCAAGACCGGTCGCACGCTCGAAAAGACGTTTCGCGCGGGCGAAAAACTCGAGCGCGCGACGGTCGACAATCGCGAAATGCAGATGCTCTACAACGACGCCGACGGGTATCATTTCATGGATGCCGAGTCGTTCGAGAACTTCACGTTGCAACGCGACGTGATCGGCGATCCCGCCGACTTTCTTAAAGACGGCATGAAGATCGACGTCCAGATGCACGACGGCGTGGCGATCGGCGTGAGCCTTCCCGCGCACGTCGAACTGCGCGTTGAGGAAACCGATCCCGGCTTCAAAGGCGACACCGCGCAGGGCACGAGTAAGCCCGCGAAACTCGAAACGGGCGCGAGCGTCAACGTGCCGCTCTTCGTCAACGTCGGCGATATGATCCGCATCGATACGCGCGATCGTCGCTACATCGGCCGCGTTCAGTAGCGATTCGCCGCTAGCGTGAACGGCGCGGCGCTCGGACACGTCGCGCTCCTCTTCGCGATCGGGCTCGCGTCGGGCTTCATCGGAACCGTCGTCGGGTTCGGCGGCGGTTTTCTCGCCGTGCCGTTGCTGCGGCTCGCTTTTGCGATCGCACCCGCGGAAGCGGCGGGTGCGTCGCTCGTGATGGTCGTTGCCAATGCTGTGAGTGCGTCGTTCGCCTACGCACGCCAGGGCCGCACCGACGTCCGCACCGCCGTGCTCGTCGGCATCGGCGGCCTGCCGGGCGCGATCGTCGGCGCGCTGCTCGTTCGTCGCACGAGCTCGCCGCACTTCGACGCGCTCTACGGCGCGTTGCTCGTCGTGTTCTTTCTCGAGATCGTCCGACGCAGTTTGCGGACCGAACCGCCGCGCCCGGCGTCGGTTCCCGGCATGCGCGAACGCTCGCTCGTCGACGCGTCGGGCGAATGCTTTACCTATGGAACGATCGACGCGCTCGTCATCGCGATCGGCTTCGCCCTCGCATTCGCGTCGAGTTTTTTCGGCATCGGTGGCGGGGTCGTGTTCGTGGCCGCGTTCGTCGGGTTCTTCGCGATGCCGCCGCATATCGTCGTCGCCACATCGACGCTCGCGATTCTCTTCACCGCACCCGTCGGCGTCGCCGCACACGGAATTGCGGGCGATATCGATTGGTATCTCGCAATTCCGCTCGCGATCGGCGGGACCGTCGGCGGTCAACTCGGGCCGCGCGTTGCGAAGGGGCTCTCACCACCCGCCCTCGTCACCGCAATCGCAGCGGCGCTCGTCATCGCGGGTGTCGCGCTCGCCCTCCATCGCCGCTAGGTGTTAGCCGTGATCGGGCCGGTTCGATTTCATGAGCGCGTTTGCGATCCCGGCGAGGAGCGGTCGCGACGTGAAGCGCGTCGTAAACGCAAAGACCGCATTGACGGGCCCGGGGATCGCTTCGGCGCGGCGCGCGAAAAGCGCGCGGAGCGCGAAAAGCGCGCGGAGCGCGACGGCAACGACGGCGTGGCTGCTCGTGCGCGTGAGTTTTTGATACGGCGTACGCGGCGTAGAGTGGCGTCGGTTGGTACGCACCCGTCGATGCGATGTTGAGGATGTAGCCGCATTTGCGCGCGATCATCCCTGGCGCGAAGAGCGCGCATAGGTGCACGACCGCATCGATATCGACGTCGAGCATCGCCTTCTGTTGCGGCCACGGGATTCCGGTGAATCGTCCGAAGAGCCCGAGGCCCGCGTTGTTGACGAGCACTTCGACCGGCCGATCGAGTGCGGCGATCTGCGCGGCGATTCGCTCGCGTTCGGCATCGACGCCGAGGTCGCACGAGATGACTTCGACGCGACGCCCCCTCGACGCACGCACCTTCGCGCGACGAGCACGAGATCGTACCCGCGCGCCGCGAGCGCACGCGCGAAAGCGACGCCGAACCCGCTCGAAGCGCCGGCGACGATGGCGAAGGAATCGGTAGCCATGATGGGCCGGCCTTTCTCGAATGGCGGCGAGGCGGTGATCGACCCGTCGGACCGATGAGTGCGAATATTGCGGTCGCCCTGCATCGCGGTTAGCGGTTCGTGTAAAGATTATCGAATAAAATTATGCGGAAGTGGGAGCATAAATAAATTTCATCAAGTCATGAACACCACTTCTTCGTTAAGAGGGTTTCATGTCGTATTCCCTACGAACGTGCCTTTTCGGCGTCGTCGCTTTATCGGGCGCCATTACGGCGTGCTCCGGCACGACCGGTGCTCCGGGCCCGAGCGGTTCGATGGGCGTTCCAGGGGCGCCCGGCGTCGGCTCGCAAGGACCCGGCGGCCCGATTGGGCCTGGCGGCTCACCCGGCCCAATCGGCTCTCCGGGACCGCCGGGTTCACCTGGAGTGCCGGGGCCAATCGGCTCTCCAGGAGCCCCGGGCTCACCTGGAGTGCCCGGGCCAACGGGCGCCCCCGGCGCGCCAGGTAGCCCGGGTCCAGCCGGTTCGCCCGGCGCGAAAGCGACGCCAGCTCGACCGCTTGGGGGCATCACCGGCCTCAACGCAATCGACATCATTACGGTCGATCCGAACGGAAATCTGTGGGTGCTTTACTCTGGCCGTCAGGGCATTCGCTTTATTAACGAGTATCTCAATGGCACCGTCACGCCCGGAAATTATCAAATGCCGACGCCGGCACTTAACGTGGCCGTTATGCCAATCGGAAATTCCGGGACATCATATGAGGGCTTGGCGGTCGATGCGACGGGAGACGTCTTCGTCGGATACGGCAACAACATCAATGCATTTGCAGCCCCATTTACCGGCACGAATCCCATTACGATTCAAAATTCGTTCTTGTATCAAGGATTTGGCAACGGACTTGCCGTCGATGCATCCAGAAAAATTTATGCGACGGCCGCATCCGAGATCAATACCTATCTCTATACCGGAGTGTCGTTCAATACGGGTCCGATCTACACCGCAAATTCGATCGGAGCGCCACAAACGCTCGTATCCGACGGTACGAATCTCTACGAACTCGATCTCCAATTCCCGACGGTGTTCAACACGTTTGCTGCGACCTCGACCGGCGCGCCGTCAGCATCGTTCACCTTACCGCTTTCGAATCAATCGTTCGCGATGACACGCGATTCAGGCGGTTACACATACGTTATAGGAAACGACACGATGGCCCAGACGATCGAAGTCTACCCGCCAACAGCGGCGGCGAGCGGAGCGTTGATTCCCGTCGCGCAGATCGTCATACCATCGAGAGCCGGCTCTTCGCTCGCTGTCGATGCGAAGTATCTCTACGTCGTTACGAATAATGGGACCATCACGGCGTATCCAAAATACGATCCCGCAAACCCTTACGGATTCTATCGTAAACCGTTGTGATTGCGAGCGGTCCGACGGCAGTGCGTGTCGTCGGACTCCTTCGCGCTTACGAATTGGTTTCCGCACGATTCGCCGCTCGCAGAATAACCTCAACCTCGCGCACTTCGACCACTTCGAGCACGCGAATCTGGAACCGCGGATCGTACGTTCGCCGGCTACACCGACCGCACGAGACGAGCGCGGGCGGACGCTTGCGCCGCAGAACTTCCATCTTGCACGTCTCGCAACGTAAGATGAATCGCTTCGTGCTCTCCCGGCGCGGCGACGCGCTACCCATGTCGTGATAGATCGACGTGAGCCCGAGTTCGCGCATCTTCTTTTTGAAGCGCGCCGTGTGCCCGGGGTTCTCTCCACGCGCGTAGAGCCACGCATGAATCATCTCGTGCAGCAACGTATCGCGAAGTTCTTGCGGATGTTTTTCGAAATGTCGCGGTGAGAGTTCGATCGTCGGCGGTTTGTACGTCGTGCGTCCCGCGAGATTCGAGAAACGCGCGTTATATGCGATGCGGTGCGTCGGAATTTCGCCTGCGAAATGCTCGTTATTGAGGTGCGCGAAAAGTATTTGGAGATCGCTAACGTCGGGGAGCACGGGTAGGCCTTCAAAGTCGGCGCGAGAACATCCCCGTCCGTGTCCGGTCAACCCAAAGGCGGCCTCCCGCTCAAAACGTATCTGCCGATTCTCGTCGTGGCGATGCTCGCGTTTCTCGGCGTCGTCGGCTACTTTTTGAAGATCGGCCTCGGCACCACCGGTGCGACATTCGGGCCGACCGCCCAACAGGGCGATGCGAATATACGTGCGACCGGCGCGCCGGTCGCGCCCGGTGCGAGCGCTTCCGATTCCGCGGGCCTCAGCGGCGCGCCCGTCGGTGGAGACGGCATCTTACCGAGCGCAGCACCGGGAGAAGTCGTCGTGCCGCAATCGGGCGGCGGTAATCCCAATGCGGCGGCCGCGGGTCCAAACGGCGTCGGCGGCGGAACGCCCGTTCAAGCCGCCGGTGGTGGACCGCCCGCACCCGTCATGCGATTGCTCGTCGATCTGCGCGGCCGGCTTCAGAAAAATCCGAACGATCTCGCGGCACTCGTGAGCATCGCGAATCTCTATTTCGACGCCGCAAAATACGCGCAATCGATTCCGTATTACAAACGTGCACTCACGATCGATCCCGCCAACCCCGATACGCGTACCGATTACGCAACGGCATTGCACGGCAAAGGCGACGATCTCATCGCGCTGCGCGAACTCGAATCCGTCCTCGCAAAACGCCCCGACTTTCCCGAAGCGCTCTTCAACCAGGGCGTCGTCGCAAACGCGATCGGTCGCCGCTCCGAAGCCATCGATGCATTCAAGCATTTCCTCAAAGTGAAGCCGACCGATCAGCGCGCGGGCGACGCACGACAAGCGCTCACGAACCTCGGCGCGTAACGAATGAAACTCTACATCAGCGCCGATATGGAAGGCACCGCCGCCGTCGCGTCGTGGACGCAAGTCGATCCGAAGAACACGACGGAATATCCGTATTACCGCAAACTGATGTCGCTCGAAGTGCGCGCCGCAATCGACGGTGCGCGCGACGCGGGCGCGACCGCAACGCTCGTCAACGATTCGCATTCGGCGATGCGCAACGTGCTCTGGGACGATCTGCCCGACGACGCGCGCATGATCTACGGTAATCGCAAACCGTTCTCGATGACCGAGGGCGTCGACGCGACTTTCGCCGCCGCGTTCTTTACGGGATATCACGGCGGCATCGGCGATGCCAACGCGACGCTCGCGCACACGTATTCACCCGATACGCTCTACAACGTTCGCGTCAACGGCATCGCGTGTAGCGAGACGTTGCTCAATGCAGCCGTGCTCGGGACCCATGGCGTACCCGTCGTTCTCGTCACGGGCGATCGCGCGACGTGCGAAGGCGCGCGCGTGTATCTGCCGTGGATCACGACCGCCATCACGAAAGAAGCGATCGGTTATTTCGCCGTCGATTCGATCTCGCCGGCCGAAGCGCGGCGGCGCATTCGCGCGGGCGCGACCTCCGCGATCGAAGATCTCGCACGTGCGAAGCCGTTCGTCTTCGAACCGCCGATCGCGCTCGAACTCGATTTCGTCAAAGTCGAGCAGGCCGATTTTGCGGAACTCATCCCGGGCGTCGACCGCATCGGCGGTCGCACCGTGCGCTACGTGCACGACGACTATCGCGTCGTCTTCCGCACGTTCCTGGCGGCGATGCGACTCGGTGCCGCAGCGAACGCACCCGTTTAAGCGATGACGCGCGTCGCATTCCAAGGCGAGGCCGGCGCCTTCAGCGACGACGCCGCACAAACGCTCGTCGACGAGGCCGAAACGATCGGCTACGGAACTTTCGACGATGCGATCGCCGCCGTGCAACGCGGCGACGTCACCTACGCGCTCATGCCGGTGGAGAATTCGATCTCCGGGTCCGTGCCGCGCATCTACGATCTTTTATGGGCCGATGCACGGCTTTCGATCGTCGATGAGATCGTCTATCGCGTCGTGCAAAATCTCATCGGCGTTCCCGGTGCGGATGTCGCGAAGTTGCGCGAGGTGAGATCGCATCCCGTCGCACTCGAACAGTGCCGGACGTTTCTCGGCGCGCACCCGCACGCGCATCCGATCATCGTCGCCGATACGGCAGGCGCCGTGCGCGAGATCATGACGCTCGGCGATCCGACCGTCGGCGCGATCGCATCCGCGCTCGCAGCGGTAAAATATAATGCCGACATTCTCGTGCCCGCAATTCAAGACGTCGACGACAACTTCACACGGATGTTTTTGGTTCAACGCGACGGCGCCGCACGCAAAGCGCCGACACGCGCGTGCCTCGCGCTCATGCTCGCGAACAAGAAGGGCTCGCTGCGGGACGCACTCGATGCGATCGCGGATGCCGGACTCGATCTGCGCACCCTCGTCTCTCGACCCTCGCTCGAGGAGCCGTTCACGTACCGCTTCTACTGCGAGATCGCCCGCGCGACCCAAGCGCAACTCGACGCAGCGCTTGCCGAGATCAAGGGGACGGCGCGGGTATTGGGATTTTATTAAGCACTTAAGCCTTCGGCTTCTTGCGCGCCGGTAGCGCGAGCGCGAGCCCGGCAAAAACGATTGCGAAGCCGCCGATTGCGAAGAACGTGTCGGCATACGAAAGATTCGCCGACTCTTTTCCAACGATCGCGGCGACCCGACCGATTCCACCATGCGCGATTGCGTTTGCGACGACCGGATGCGAAATCGTCGTTTGTGCGCCGAGAATCGTCGAATGAAACGACTCGCGTTGATCGAGCAACGTGACGAGCGAAGCGCTCGAAATCGAACCGCCGAGATTGAGCGATAGCGCGATGAAGGCACCCGCCTTCGGCGACTCTTGCGGTGCGACGCTGCCGAGTACCGCAACGAGTAGCGGCGTGAACACGAACGAGATGCCGCAGCCCGTCGCGATGAGGTACGGAATCAGCGTCGCAAACGCCGTCGTACTCGTCGTCACGAAGGCAAGGCCGATCACGCCCGCGCCCGAGAGCACGAGGCCGCCCGCGATGAGGAAGCGCGGATCGATCCGCCCCGAACTCACGAGCGCGCCGACGGGTATCGTGAGCAGGACGACGGGAATCGCACGCACCGCGAGCAGCATGCCGTCTTGCGTCGCCGTAAATCCGAGGACGCCCGAGAGATACTGCGGCATCAAGAAGAGCTGACCGAAGACGACGGCCGCATTGACGATCGCAACGAGACACCCGATCGCAACCCCGCGCTTCGAGAGCACGCGCAGATCCACGATGGGATTGGCCGTCCCTTTGAGTTCCCAGATGACGAAGGCGACGAGTCCGACGACCGCTGCGACGAAGAAGCCGACGATCGTGCCGTCCTCGAACCAGCCGTTGCGTTCGCCTTCATCGAGGACGTATTGCAACGAGCCGAGGCCGATCGCGAGTAACGCGAGGCCGATGCTATCGAAGCCCGTGACTTTTTGGCGCGTCGGATTGCGCAACAGCGGCACGAGCAACGCGACCGCGATAATGCCGGGCACGATATTGACGTCGAAGACCCACCGCCACGAAACGTTGTCGGTGAGCAAGCCGCCGATCGTCGGTCCCGATGACGGACCGACGACGACGCCGATCGTGAAGATCGCTTGACTCAAGCTCAGTTGTTTTGGCGGGAACGTATCGCGTAAGATCGCCTGCGACGTCGCGAGCAAGCCGCCACCGAAAAGTCCCTGCACCACGCGAAAGACGATCAGTTCGTCGATCGAGCTCGCGAGCCCGCACGCGAGCGAGGCGACGGTGAACCCGATGATCGACGTCAGAAAATATTGTTTACGACCGAAGCGATTCATCAGGTAGGGCGTGATCGGAATGACGACGACCGCGGAGATGATGTAGGCCGTGACGACCCAGGTCGCTTCGTCGATCGAGGCGCCGAGGTTCCCTTGAATCGTCGGCAGTGCGACGTTGACGATCGTCCCGTCGAGCGTTTGCAAGAGCGCGGCGAGCATCACGCCCGCGACGATGAGGAGACGACGCGCACCGTACTCGGTCACGTCGCGCGGAGGTTTTGGCGCCGCGGCCACGCCCCGAGGTCGGGCGGGCGCGCTTGCGGACATCGGCACCGTCGCCGTC
>JANYGA010000133.1 GCA_025359485.1 Rhodospirillales bacterium
GACGGCGAACGCGTTCGCCGTCGAGTTTGGCGAAGACGGTGTCGTCGAGCAGGCCGTCGATGGCGACGTCGAGCGGCATCTCGCCTTCGGCACGAAGCGCGCGACTACGCAACGAATCGAGGGCGCGGTTTCGCGTCACGCGCGCGATCCACGCACCAAAATTTCCGCTCGCGAATGATTCCGGACTGCTCCAAACTTTAAGGAACACCGCCTGCGTGAGGTCTTCGGCGGACATCACGTCTTGGAGCATTTTGAGTGCGATGCCGTAGACGAGCCGGTGGTAGCCGTCATAAATGGATTCGAATGCCGCGACATCGCGTGCGCGCACCCTTTCCATAAGTCGGCTGGCCTCATCCACACGGTCCGGCTTCGTCCAATCTGTAAATCGGCCCTCGAATCGGACCAGTGATTCATAAACGCAGGTGGGGTGCGCGTAGATGTTAAGATGTGGGCATGGCTCGCCGTCCTCGCGATCGGACCTTCCTGCACCTCGCGGTGTTCGCTGGCATCGGCGGCCTCGGCGCGATCGGAACGTCGATCGTCGCGACGGTCATGACGTGGCATAACGGCCATCCGAACACGACATATTTCTTCTTCAGTCTCTGGGGCATCGCGGCGCTCGCGGGTGCTGCCGCCAACGTCATGGTCTACTTTCAGAGCGGAGATCCGCCGGAGAAGCCACCACGCGGCGGGCAAAAAGTTACGCCGATTCGGAATCTCGACGCACGCCCGTCGCCGACGCCCGTTGTCGAACGCGAACGGAAAGCTGCGTGATCGAGGCGGTTGCGGCGGCTGCTCGCGCCGACGTGTTGGTCGGCGCAACCTCGGGTACGGTGACCGCAACAGCGACGCTCGCCCCTCGCGTCTCGCGCGACGACCACGCGCCGCGCCGACCTCATCCGGCCAGTTTAGGCGCGGTTTTCTTGCCGCATCTTGTTTTCATCGCGGAGTTTTCATGACGCACGACGATCTCGAATTCGTACGCTCGCACATCAAGGATTACCCCGCATACGATGACGAGCGCGAGCGGCACGATAGCGATATCCGTGTAAGGGCCTTCGTTGGTGAGCGGCTTACAGCGGCGCGCGAACGCTTGGGGTCGGAACTCGATGAAGCGACGACCAAAACGCTCGATGACGTGCTCATGCGGTGCATGTTTTCAGATCAAGTCTTCGTGCGCAAATTCGAACACGCACGACTCGATGATTCGATGACGGGCGCGCTCGTGCGGTCGGATCGAACGCTCATCGAGTTCGGTGAGGCCGCGGCGTCGGTGACCGCAACGGCGTTTCACGATCTCCTCGTCGAGATCGATAAGCAGTTCGAGTACCGTCGCGCACCCGAACCGCTCGCGCCTTAAGTTGGCGCCGACGCTGCGAGCGTTGCGGCAGCGCGCGTCGCGCGTTCGGCCCGCGTGACGTTGTACGCAATGACCGCGCCGCATGCGGCGGCGATTGCGAGATAGCCGAGGCCCGTCCCGAGACTTCCGAGGACGATCTTCCCGATGCCGAAGAGCGCACCATAGACGAGCCCGCAGCCCGCCACCCAATCGATTGCGTTGATGCCCAGTGGTTCTGCACCGGGCGCCGGCCGTGTGAGGGCGGCGATGCGCTTCCAGCCGAAGGCACTCGGCCGCACGCGTTCGTAAAAGCGCAATAACGTCGCGTCGGATTCGGCGGGCATGAGATACGTCACGACGATCCACACGAGCGTCGTGATCGGAACCGTCACGAGCAAGACTTCGGCATTCGCGTTCGCATCGGTAAAGACGTGAAATAAAAGAAGCGAGTTCGAGACGACGGCAGATGCCACGAGCGCCGCAATTTCGCTCCACGCACTCACGCGCCACCAATACCAGCGCAGAATCATCACGAGTCCGACACCTGCGGTGAGGTTGTAGAGATAGACGTACGCGCCGCTGACGGAATTGTTGCCGTAAGCGCCTGCGATCGCGAGGACCATGACGATGAGCGTCGCGACGCGCGAGACGACCACGTAATGGCGTTCGCTCGCATCTGGCTTCATAAAGCGGCGATAGATGTCGTTCGTGAGATACGATGCGCCCAAGTTGAGGTGCGTGCCCATCGTCGACATGTATGCGGAGAGGAAGCCCGCGATCATGAGACCGCGTAGCCACGCGGGGAGATGATCGATCATCGTTTGGATGTAGTTGAGTTCGGGATCGACCTTGCCGTCGCTCCCGACGACGCCGCTCGGATAGAGAACGAGCGCGGCGAGCGCGACGAGGATCCAAGGCCACGGTCGCAGCGCATAGTGCGCGACGTTGAAGAAGAGGGTCGCTAGAAGCGAATCGTTCTCACTTTTCGCACTGAAGATACGTTGGGCGATGTAGCCACCGCCGCCGGGTTCGGCACCCGGATACGACGACGCCCACCATTGCACCCCGATGTACGTCACGAACGTCAAGAGCGGTAACCACGCTTCGTTCGAGGTCGGAAAGAACGCGAGAATCGATCCGCTCGTCGTCGTAATTTTGTGCGCCGCATCGATCGCGGCGAGTTTGGTTTCGAGCGTGCCGATGCCGCCGACCGCGGCGACGGCAGCGGCCGCGAGCACGATCGCCATCGACATCTTCACGACGAATTGTAAGAGATCGGTGACGAGGACGCCCCACAGACCACCGATGGTCACGTAGACGCCGGTAAAGACGAGGCAAACCGCAAGCGCTTCGAGCTTGGGCACGTGCAACGTGAGTTCGAGAACTTTTGCCATCGCGAGATTGACCCAGCCCATGATGATCGTATTGACGATGACGCCCTGAAAGATCGCGCGTACGAATCGCAGGGCGGCCGCTGCTTTACCACTGTAACGAAGTTCGATGAACTCGACATCCGTGAGCACGCCCGCGCGCCGCCAGAGCTTCGCGAAGAAGAAGACGGTGAGGATGCCCGACATCACCGAGCTCCACCAGACCCAATTCCCCGCGATGCCGTGTTGCGTGACGAAGCCCGTTACGGCAAGCGGCGTGTCGACGGCGAAAGTCGTGGCGACCATCGAGACGCCCGCAAGCCACCACGGTACGCTGCGACCGCTTAAGAAAAACTCGCCGAGGCTCTTCCCGCCGCGACGAGCGTACGAGAGTCCGATGCCGAGATTGATCGCGAAGAATGCGATGATTACGGCGTAGTCGGCAACCGAGAGCGTCATGCGGGCGGCTTCGGCATGCCGACGTCTATCCCGTTCGCCGCTTTCCGAACGAAAACTGAACATAAATGTGAGAAATCGACCGGCGGTCGCGCCAAGGAGTCGGCTTTGCTGTGCGGAATCTCACTCCAACGCACCCGTCGATGCATGGGATCGACGAGTGGGCGCCGGCAGGCCGATGCAGTGAGTGAGTGAACGCGAGCGCCTCCGTCGAATCGACGGGGGCGCTTTCGTGTCGCTGCGAACGGCGCGTCGGTGCAGGCTCTCATCCGTCACTCGATCAGCGCCTTCGGCGTCGCCCTCGTCGGGATCGTGCTCGTCGCCACGCCCATCGCACGTGCTGGTGCGAGCGAGACCGGCCTCTCGGCGCTCCATCTGCTGCCCCTGCCACAATCGGTCCGCATCGTAGGCGCGTGCGACGGCGCATCACCGGAATCGGTGCTCGCGGCGCTTTCGTCCTCGGGTGAGCCCGGCGGGATCGCTCTCGTGCGCGAGCGTTGGGCGGCGCTCGGCATCGTGGCACATCGCGGCACCGCCCGGGTGCTGGAACAGGGTAGATCCGGACCCCGTGATGCGCCGATCGGAGCGTACGGCCTCATCGTGAATGCCCGCGGCGCGACGTTATCGTCGAACACGGCGGAGGGCATGTTCGATGCCTACGCGACCCTCGCGCAACTGCCGATCCGCAGCGGGGCGCGTTTCCGGTTGCCCTGCGTGAGGATCGCCGATGCTCCCGCGTTGCGGTGGCGCATCCTTTCCGACGACGTCTCGCGAGGTCCGTTGCCCACGATGCGCTATTTCGAGGAGCGCATTCGCACGATCGCGAGCTTCAAATACAACGGTTATTCGCCGTATATGGAACACGTTTTCGTCGATCCCGCGCATCCGCTTCCCGCGCCGTTGGACGGTCTCACGCCGGGAGAATTGCACGCGCTCGCCGCGTACGCGCGGCGGTTTCACGTCGCGTTCATTCCCGAGCAGCAGACCTTCGCGCACATGCACGAAACGCTCAAATATGAACGCTATGCGGACCTTGCAGAGTTGCCGCACGGCTATCTGCTCTCGCCCGCCGATCCGCGCGCACAAGCATACGCGCGCGATCTCATCACGAGCGAACTCGCGGCCGTAGCGCATCCGCCGTTCTTCCACATCGGTTCCGACGAGCCGTCGGATCTCGGGCGCGGTCGCACGAAAGCGCAGGTTGCCGAAGTAGGCGACGGCCCCGTCTACACGCGGCACGTCGTCGACACGGCGAATTTCGTGATCGCTCGCGGAGGCGGACGGCCGATGATCTGGGACGACGCGCTCGCGAAGCATCCGGAATTATTCGGTACCGTACCAAAATCGCTCGTCTTCATCAACTGGCATTACGGTTCCGATGCGACGTATCAACCGTATATCGATCGCATCGCGCGCGGCGGCTTCGATCAGATGGTCGCGCCGGGCGCGCTTAACTGGAACGAAATCTACCCCGATCTCGACGCGGCGCTCGGGAATATCGATCGCTTCGTCACCGAAGGAAAACGGTCGCACGTGCTCGGCCTCTTTCAAACGGTTTGGCACGACGACGGCGAGACGCTCTTCGAAGCGACGTGGGTCCCCGTGGTGTATGCGGGGGCGAGCGCTTGGGAAGCGGGACCGGTCGACCGCGCGCGCTTTACGACGGATTTCGCGCACGTATTTTTCGGGAGCGACGATCCGCGATACGCGAGCGATATCGACGCGCTCGCCCGCGCGCGAACGACGCTCCGCGGCCACAACCCACGCGAGTACGGCGATTATCTGTTTTGGGCCGACCCCTTCGAAGCCGATCTCGCGAAGCCGGCGGTGCTCGTGCCACCCGGGCTTGCGGCGCCTGCATCTCCGGATACCGCCGCGAACGCGACCGAAGCGGGAAGTGCCGACCTCGCCGCGATGTCGCAGATTCGGCTCGCTGCCGAAGAAGCGATGGCGCATCTGCGGCTCGCGCCTCCGCCTCCGCTGCATCGAAATGCGGCAGCCGTCATCGCACTCGCCGCGCGGCGCTACGATCTTCTCGGTCGCGATGCACAGATCGCGCGTGAAGCGCGCGCGTATTACGACGATGCTCGAGCGAACGCAGATGGCAAGCACGATGGCTACGTCTATCGCGGCCTCTTCATCGCGAAGTATCTCTTGTGGGAACAGCGCGACGCGATGCTCGCCCTCGAACCGCTCGTGAAGCGTGCGTGGGAATATGAAAACCGCGCGAGCCACGAAGCGAGCGTTCTCGAGCGCTATCATCACGCCGCCCAGCGCGCGATCGCGCGCGCGGATCGCATCAGCGACACGGTCTATCGCGATTACGTCGCGACGAAAACGCTGCCGACATTCGACGACGCGATCGGATTGTCGCGGTGACGCCCGGCGCGCTCGCCGGCCTCGCGATGGTCGGCATCTTCATCGCGGCCGCCGCGCTCATGATCGCGCGCGTGCTGCCCGCACTGCTCGCCGTTCCGCTCATGGCGCTCGGCATCGCACTCGTCGGTGGCGCCGGTGCGGCGGGGCTCTCGTCGGTCGTCGTCGATGGAACCAGCCGGCTCGCCGTCGTGATCGTGACGGTGATCTTCGGCGCGTTGCTCTCGCGCGTGACGCTCTCGACGGGCATCGCGGAGACGATCGTGACGTACGCAGCGGAGTTCGGCGGCGATCGACCGGCCGTGCTCGCTCTCGCGCTTTGCGCGGCCGTCGCCGTGCTCTTCACGTCGCTCACCGGGCTCGGCGCGATCATCATGGTCGGTTCGATCGTGCTGCCGATCATGATGACGATCGGCGTCCCGCGGAAGACCGCAGCGACGCTCTTCATGCTCGCTTTCGCACTCGGATTCGTCTTCAATATCGCGCAATGGACGTTCTACACGAAAACGTTCGGCATCGAGCGGATGCAGATGCAACCGTATGCGCTCGCGCTCGCTGCGATCGATCTCGTCGCGCTCGTCGTCTTTGCGATCGTACGGTTCCGTAATACGCGTGGGTATGCCACGTGGGCGGTCTCAGCCGACGAACCGCTCGCGCGCAAACGTGCGCCGCTCTACGCGTGCATCACCCCGATTCTTCCGATCGTGCTCTACCTCGCGTTCGGTGCGAATGCGATCGTCGCGTTCGCGATTGCGGCGCTCTTCGGTGCGCTCGCAACGACGCCGCGTCGCGTCGTGCAGACGCTCGTTGCCGCAGCGATTCGCGGCGTGGAAGATGTCGCGCCCGCAATCGTGCTCTTCATGGGCATCGGGATGCTGCTCACGGCGACCGCGCTCCCCGGCGTCAAGGCCGCACTCGAACCGCTCGTCTCCGCGATCGCACCGCATTCGTGGCTCGGATATGTCGTGCTCTTCGGACTGCTGTCGCCACTCGCGCTGTATCGTGGGCCGCTCAATCCGTTTGGCGTCGGCATCGCCGTGTATACGGTCCTCGCGGGGCTCGGCGTGCTTCCCGCGGTCACGCTCGTCGCAGCGGTGATGGCGGTCGTGCAAGTGCAGAAATGTGCGATCCGACGAATACGCAAAACGTCTGGGTAGCGAATTTCACGGGCGTCCGCGTCGATGAGATCACGAAGATGACGCTGCCGTATCAGATTGCCGTTGCGACGGTCGCAGTAATCGTGGTCGCGATCTTCGGTCGGTCGCTCTTGGGCGTGCAGCCCTTTGCGATCGCGGCGCCCGCGCATGCATCCGAACTCGTGCGTGGCGCGCCGCCGGGGCTCTTCGCGCCCCAGAGTGCGCGCCGGACGATTGCGGTCGTCGCTGCAAACGACGATTCGCGCGCCGCGCGCGACGAGATCGCACGCGAAATCTCACGTGGCTGGCTTGGATTTGCAGCGGTCGACGCGACGGCGGATCCCGGTGCGAGCGACTGCGCGGCAAAAACGTACGTCGCCTTCGCGCGCGTCGTCGTGACGACGAATGATGTCGGACTCGAACTCAGCGACTGCGCGGGATGGCCCGTCGGTCAATGGTACGTTCCGCGCGGTGCGAGCGATCGCGCCGCGGGGCTCGCCGTGCTCTTTCGCATGCGCACCTGGACGCTCGAATCGCCCGCGCTCGCGGAATCGCTCTTCGACCGCGGCCTCGCCTACGACGTCTCGCGTGGAAAGCCGACCTATTTCTACACGCTCTTCAAAACCACCGACGGTCAGATGCGCGCATACGTGCGACCGGGTGGACCCGCATATGTGGTGGGCCTGCGCACGAACGATATCGTCGTCAAGCTCGACGAAAAATTTTGGTGGGAATACGGGACATTTCAAACACAAAAACGAGCGTACGACGGATTGCCGCACGTCTTCGGGATCGCTCGCGGGAAGGTGCCCAGTGTCGAAACCGTGACGCAAACGATCGCTCTCGGCGAGCCGTTCGCACCGGCCTCGGTGGCGTCACGTGCGGCGAATACCATCCCCATTCACCGCAATACGTGCGGCGAATGGCTGTGCTTTACTCGCCGATCGTGATATATTCACCGCAAATGGTGCGGCAAATAGGCGAGCCGCGGCCGCCGAGATACGTCTGGGAGCGTGCGTCGTGGCCGCAATTTTACTGGAGTGCGCAACGGGTGCTGCCGGCGCTCGTTGGCACGCATCGTCCTCGACGACGTGTTGCGTGCGTCGCGATTCTGGAAAGCGCATCGACACGTCCATTTCACGACCCGACAGAAGAACGTCATCGATAAACTCCTTCACCAATTCGAAGGCGCGATCACGGCGAAGAAATGGGCGGCACTCGGAAAGACGTCGCTCGACTCGGCGCAGCGCGATCTCGCGGCGCTCGTCGAAGTCGGTGTCGTGCGCAAGAACGCGGGCGGCAGCAAAAACACGAGGTACGAGTTGCGATGGGAATGAGCGCGCTGCGCGTCGGGATCGATGTCGGCGGCACGTTTACCGATGTCGTCGTCGTCGATGCTGCGTCGCGCGCAATCGTCGCGCGCATCAAGGTGCCGACCACGCACGACGCACCCGAGGGCGTCGCTGCGGGAATCGTTGCGGGCCTCGAACGCGCGCTCGCCGTTCCCGGCGTCGATGCCACGCGCATCGCGTTCATCGCGCACTCGACCACGCAGGCCACGAACGCCCTTCTCGAAGGTGACGTCGCGCGCGTAGGGATCGTCGGTCTTCACGGCGCCTTCGGCTTTTTCGCGCGTCGCCAATTGCGCGTGCCGCCAATCGTGCTCGCGGAGAACGCGACCTTCGTGCCGACGATCGCGTATGCGCGCGCGAGTGACGAAGCGGCGATCGCACGTGCGATCGCGACGCTCGTAGCCGATGGCGTCGATGCGATCGTCGCGAGCGAAGCGTTCGGCGTCGATCGCCCGCGCGCCGAACGCCGCACCGTCGCGCTCGCGCGCGAACGCGGGATCGCCGCGACGGCGGGCCACGAAGTCGCGACCACGCACGGCCTGCGCGCGCGTACGCGCACGGCGACGCTCAACGCCGCGATCTTGCCGCGCATGGTGCGGACGTCGCAGATGACGGCGAGCGCGGTTGCGGCCGCCGGCATCGGCGTGCCGCTGATGATCATGCGCAGTGACGGCGGCGTCATGGAAGTCGGGGAAGTGGCGCGCCGACCGATCCTTACGATGCTCTCGGGTCCGGCCGCGGGAATCGCGGGCGCACTCTTGCACGAGAACGTTACCGACGGCATCTTCATCGAAGTGGGCGGGACGAGCGCGGATTGTTCGGTGATCCGGCGCGGACAACCGCAGATGCGGCCGGCACGTGTCGGCGGCCATCGCACCATGCTCCGAACGCTCGACGTGCGGACGCTCGCAATCGCGGGCGGCAGCGTCGTGCGGATCGACGCGACGGCGCGCGGAATCGACGCGCTCCGCGGCGTGGGTCCGCGGTCGGCACACATCGCGGGGCTCGTGTATTCGTGTTTCGTGGAACCGATTGCGCTTGCCGGTGCGCGTGTCGTTTTCGTGCGACCGCAACCGGACGACCGCGACGATTGCGTCGCAATCGCGCTCGTCGACGGGCGACGCGTCGCGCTCACGCCGACGTGCGCGGCGAATCTGCTCGGCTACGTTCGCGACATCGATTTTTCGCGCGGTAACGTGGAGAGCGCGCGCGTCGCTTTCGCGCTCGTCGGCGAACGAATCGGCGTGACGGGCGACGAGCTCGCACGCGCCGTCCTCGAACGCGCCGCGGAGATCGTGCGCGCGACGATCGACGAACTCGTCGCCGATTACGATCTCGTCGCAGGCGACGTCGAACTCATCGGCGGTGGTGGTGGGGCGGCGGCGCTCGTGCCATTCGTTGCGGAGCGGTTCGGCGTCCGACATCGTATCGCGCGCGATGCCGAAGTCATCTCACCGCTCGGCGTCGCGCTCGCGCTCGTGCGCGATGTTGTGGAACGCACGATCGTCGCCCCGACACCCGACGACGTCGTGCGCGTACGCCGCGAAGCGATCGATCGCGTCGTCGCCGCGGGCGCAGCGCCGGATCTCGTGGAGGTCGTGGTCGATATCGACGCGCGGCGCAATCTCGTTCGCGCGACGGCGACCGGCGCGACGGCGGCGGTCGCGCAGACGACCTCGCTCATCGTCGCGACGCGGGACGAGATGGTGGCGGCCGCCGCGCGAACGTTGCGCGTCGATGCGAGCCGCGTGCGCGACGCGTGTGTGGTCGGCGACTTTACGCTTTTCGATGCGCCGCATGGGACGTCGCGCGATCTTCGTGATGCGAGTGTCGTCGACGCACGTGGCGTCGTGCGCTTGTCGCTGCGACGTGCGACGATCGAACGCACGACGGTCGGCAAGCTCGCACGCACGCTCGCGACGACGCTGGAAACTGCGACCGCGTTCGGCGATGTGGGTCGAGCGCTACCGGAGATTCACCTCGCGTACAACGCGCGGCTCG
>JANYGA010000192.1 GCA_025359485.1 Rhodospirillales bacterium
CGATCGGCTCCGCTTGGCCCGGCACGAAGAGCCACTCGTGCTCCTTCGCAAGACCAGCGATCGGAATACCCCAGAGATCAAGTTCTTGCAAGATCTCGACCACCGCATTGAGCTGCCCCTTGCCGCCGTCGATGAGTAAGAGGTCGGGCCGATGGTGAAATTTTTCTTTCTTACGCAACTGCGCTTCGATCGATTTTTCGTCACCCGTCTCGACGATGCTCTCGGTATCGTCTTCACCCGGCGCGTTCGTATCCGCGCGTAGGTACCGTAACCGACGACGGAGCGTCTCCTGCATCATCGCGAAATCGTTCGGTCCTTGATCGTATCGAATCTTGAACCGTCGATACTCGCTCTTCTTCGCACGGCCCTCATGGAAGACGACCATCGACGACGTCGGGTTCGTGCCTTGGATGTTCGAAATATCGTAACACTCGATGCGATGCGGCACGTCGGGAAGATCGAGCGCCGCCGCGAGTTCGGTCAGCGATCGCGCCGAGGCCGTCTCTTGCACTTCTTGGTGGGCGAGAAACGCCTTGAGATTTTGCTCGGCATTTTCATGCACGAGGCGCATGTATTCCGCGCGCGGCCCGCGCTGCGCGCGCAAGACGCGAACGCGCTGCGTCTTGAGTTCCGAGAGCCACGATTCGAGCAACGGAAGATCGCCCGGCAGCGCCTCGACGAGCACTTCTTTCGGGATCGTCGCCTGCGAGGGCGGGCGACGCGCGCGCGCTTTTACGGCGACGGGCACCTCGTTGCCGCGCGCCTCGCGAAGCGCGAGCGGCGAAAACCCGTCGCCGATCGCTCCACCGATTTGACCCGCCCGCGCCGTGTAGAACTGCGCGAAGAAATTCGCGTAGAGTTCTTCGTCGGTCTGATCGGTGACGCCGTCGAGGATGAAGTGTTCTTGGCCGATGAGCTTACCGCCGCGTACGAGGAACACTTGCATGCACGCGTGGCCCTGTGCGCGTGCGCTCGCAATGAGATCCATATCGATCCGCGTGCGCCAAACGACGTTCTGTTTTTCCGTCACGCGTCGCAACGTTACGATGCGATCCCGCACGCGCGCCGCCGCCTCGTAATTCATGCGATCGGCGGCCTGGTCCATCTCAGCGTAGAGTCGCTCGAGCAGCCGCTCTTGCTGGCCTTCGAGGAAGAGCACGACTTCATCGACGAGTTCGTCGTACTCGGGTTCGCTCTGATACCCGACGCACGGCGCGAGGCAGCGTTTGATGTGATATTGCAGACACGGCCGCTTGCGCTTGCCGTCGATCGGCTCGCGGCACGTCCGCAGCGGGAAGGCGACGCGCACGAGATTGATGAGTTCGCGCAACCCGTGAGCGTTCGTGTACGGCCCGAAATAGCGCGCGCCATCGTCGCGGACGGCGCGCGTGAATTGCACGCGCGGAAACGCTTCGTTCGTCACTTTGAGATACGGAAAACGCTTGTCGTCGCGCAACCGGACGTTGAATGGCGGCTGATGCCGTTTGATGAGATTCGCTTCGAGGATGAGCGCTTCGATCTCGTTCTTGACGACGATCCAGCGCACGTCGACGACGCGTTCGACCATCTTCGTCGTGCGATACGCGTGCGCGGCCGAATCTTGAAAATACGATCGCACGCGGCTGCGTAGCGAGACGGCTTTGCCGATGTAGAGTATGCGCGCGTTCTCGCCGAGCATCGTGTAGACGCCCGGGGCGTCGGGCAACTGCCCGAGCGTATCTTCGAGGTGCCGCTGTTGCGGTGGTGCGGGCGTTTGCGTTTATCGGCCCTCCCGGGTCTTAGGCGACCTTCGGCTTGCGCGTGAAGCGATACGTGATGAAGCCGACGAGGACGAGCAAAAGCCCGATGACGATGCCGAGTGAGAAGTGATGGATTTGCGGTGTGAGTTCATCGAAGTGTTGTCCGACGAGACTGCCGAGATAGGCGAGTCCGAAACAAAAGATCGCCGAGCCGAGGGCGGTGTAGGTGAGAAAATAGCGCTTCTGCATTTTCGAGACGCCCGCCGGGAGCGCCGAGACGCCGCGCACGAACGGTAAGAAGCGGCAGACGAAAACGACGATGTTGCCGTTTCGCGTGTAGAACGCGTGAAATTGATCGAGCTTCTTCTCACTGAGTTTGACGTATTTGCCGTACCGGATCACGAACGGCCGCCCGCCTGCGTAGCCGATCGCATAGAGGATCGAACCGCCCACGATCTCACCGAGCGTGCCCGCGATCCCCGCGCCGAACCACGTCATATTGCCTTTGCTCGCAGCGAGGGCGCCGGCCGCCGGCATGACGATTTCGGTACCGACGGGCAACCCCATATTGCCGAGCGTCATCACGACGAAGACGCCCGTATATCCGAGGCGGCCGATGAGGTCGAGAAAGAAATGGCTGATCTGTTCCACGATTTATCCGCGTACCCGAGGCGTCATCTCGATGTTTCCTTTATAGCGCTCGAGGATTTCGGCTGCGAGTCCGCCGCCCTGGGCGACGATCGCATCGATGAGATGAGCCGGCTCGATCTCGTCTGATTCGGCGACCGCGGCCTCGGCGAGCCCCA
>JANYGA010000239.1 GCA_025359485.1 Rhodospirillales bacterium
ACGTTGTGGAGCGAGTACCGCTTGTAAAAAAGGTTCGTCGCCACGAGCGCTTCGCTCGCGGTCATCGGTAAGATGCCCAGTCGCTCGAGGCCGTGCGCGAGAACGTGCATCGCCGCTCCGTTTGGGGCGAGGAAATCTTCACCCGGCTTGCATTTTTCGAATGCTGCGTCTTGCGCCGCGAGCACGAGCTCGTAGATCTCACGCTGTTCGTTTGAGAACGTGCCACTCAATGGAATCGTGCGCGTGACGTCGGCCGTGTAGAGCGTATGCGTTTCGACGCCGGCATCGAGGAGCAGGAGGTCGCCCGCGTGCAAGGCGCCGTCGTTCGAGGTCCAGTGCAACGTGCACGCGTGGTGGCCCGACGCCGCGATCGTGCCGTAGCCGACATCGTTGCCTTCGATGCGCGCACGCATGTTGAAGAGACCCTCGACGTAACGTTCGGTCTTCGCGGTCGGCAGCCCGCGCAGCACGTCGTCGAACCCGGCCTTCGTCGAAACGACGGCGCGTTCGATTTGATCGATCTCGTAGGCGTCTTTGATGAGCCGCATCTCCGAGAGCGCGGCTGCAAACGCGATGTCGGGATCTTCGGCCGATTCTTCGCATGCGACGCGCACGAGCGTCGTATCGAGCTGCGAATCGATACCGCGCAACATACGCGTACCCGTGGGTGCTTGGGTCATGAACGTTTCGAGGTCGGATTTGAGCTCGCCGAGCGCGCGCGTATCGCACCCGAAACGCGTCGCGCTTTCCGGTACGCCGAGCCGCGGCCCGACCCAGAGCTCGCCCTTGCCGCGATCGGTGAAGAACGTCGCATCGCCCTTACCCGGATTGGGCTCGACGTAGAGCACGGCTTCGTGACCCGTCGACGTCGGCCGCATGACGAGCACGCAATCGGGTTCGAGATTACCGGTGAGATAATAGAAGTCGGTGCCCGGCCGGAAGCGATAGGTCGTATCGTTCGAACGCGTCTTTTCGTGCCCGGTCGGTACGACGAGAAGCGCGCCCGCAAATTCCCTCGAGAGCCGTTCCCGACGTGCACGAAAACGCGCGGCTTCGGCGAGCGGTTCCACCTGCGGCGCTCGCGCTTCCCAGCCCGTAACCATGAAAGCGAGTAGCGCTTCGGGCTGCGATTCGTCGTGCGCCGCAACGGGTGCGACGGCGGGTTCGGCGGGAGCGGGCTGCGGTGAAACGTGCAACATCGCCGAGAGATTCGTCGCGCGCGCCCGACGCCTTTCCGCCGCCAGCGTTAGATCACGAATTTCGTGAGGCCGCGCGGCGCATCGCTCTCGACGCCACGCGCGCGACCGACTTCGAGTGCGAGCATCTGACCCGCGACGAGCCACGCGAGCGTGTTGAACGCGTCGCCCGTGCGCACGCCGAGCATCGTGACGCCCGCAAGTGACGCCCCGATCGTAAAGCGCAGCGTCTCGGTGCGCTCGGCCTCGGCGAGCGGCCGCGCGACGATCGACGCCGATGCGTCGTCGACGATGCCCACGAGCGTCGTCGTCGCATCGAGTATGGCGGCCGATCCGTGGCGGAATTCACCCGCGGCAAAGCCCTCGGCGTGGGTGTAGCTCGCCTCTTTCAGTTTGAGCGCGAGTTCGAGGGCGATCGGGACGCCGTACCCCGCGCCGACGACCGCGACACTACGGCGACGCGCGATGCGTTCGGCCGCACGCACGACGTCAGCAATCGCATCGCTTCGAAGCCACGCATCGACGTCGTCGGCCGTGGTGAGGAGCGACGCTGCGCTGCGCTACGTCGTGCCGTCGACGAGCGCCGCACCCCAGAGCACGACGGCAACCATCGCGGTAACGCTCTTACTCGCGGGCACCGCGCGCTCGGGACCGGCCCCGATATCCAGAACGAGATCGGCGCGTAAGGCCAAAGGCGACGACGCGTCGTTCGTGAGCGCGACGAGTCGTTCGGGCGCGAGCGTTTCGACCGCGGCGAGCACGTCTGCGGATCGACCGCTCTGCGAAAGTGCGACGACCGTGCGACCGTGATATGACGCGCGTTCGAATGCGGCTTCGGTGGCAGGCATGGCGGCGGCACGCACGCCGCGCCGACGGAGCGCGAGCGCGCCGAGCATCGCGACGAAGAGCGAGCTTCCGCTACCGACGAGCACGACGTCGTTTCCGCCGACCGTCCGTGCGAACGTCGTCGCGAGATCGGTTGCAGCAATCGCACGCCACACCGCGGGCTGCTCGCGGATCTCCGCTTCGAAACGCTCGCCGTGCATCATGCTGCGCGCATCAGTCGGTCACGATGCGCGCGAGCATCGCCGCGCGAATCGCCGCGAGATCCGCGTAGGCGCCATTCCAATCATCGACCTCGAAGGCGAACGTCACCGCACCGTGGTGACGAGTCGCGAGAAAGCCCGCGAGCCCACGCACGTGCATCATACTTCCCGTCTTCGCAAAGACGCGCCCGGCCGCGGGCGTCCCCGCGATGCCTTCGATCGTGCCGCGCGCGCCACCGACCGGTAACGAATCCAGCACGAGTTGTCGGTTGGGTCCGTTCCAATCGTGTTGGAGAATCGTGACGAGATCGCGCGGGGTGATGCGATCGTACTGCGATAACCCGCTCCCATCGGCGAGCGTCACCGTCGCCGGATCGACGCCGATACTACGGAGCCAAAGCTTTTCGTACGCGACGCCCTTCGCCGTCGATCCGGGTTTGCCGCCCGCCGTCAATCCGAGCTCTTCGAGTAAGAGTTCGCCGAAAAGATTATCCGAGGGAATCCAAAAGCGCGGACCGAGCAACGTCGCGAGCGGCGGTGAATCGTGCGTCCAGACGACGCGTTCTTCACCTCGCGTCGGCGCACGAGCGGCGGTCACCAAATCGTCCGGCGACTCGATCTCATCGAGCGGCCGAACGTCGCGCCCCTGCTCGGGCGATGCGAGTCCGAGCGCGGCGGCGAGCGTTTCGGTCGCGGCGATCGTCGGCGAAGCGACGGCTGCCGCGACGGTCTCCGCGGGCGCGCCGAACGGAATCGAGCCGACGACCTGCGGACAGTTCCCGCGATTACGCGCAACATCGATCGTATCGTCGCTACCGACCGCACCCGTCGTCGCCGTCGCGACGACGCGGACGTACCGGCCGTACGAAGCATTGCAACGGCGAACGATACGCGTCGCCGTACGCGGATCTGCGACGGTTACGTTCGCGGCGGCACCGATGGTGAGACCCGGCGTGACGCGCAACGTCACGGTGTTCTCATCGATCGTCGTCGCGGAGAGACGCGGCGCGTAATCTTGCGCGAAATCGTCCCACGTCCAACCATCGGGATACGGTTTTTCATCGAACGCCGTCGCATCGATCGCAATCGCAGCGATCGGTTGGCGGTCGCTAACGGGGATCGCGCCGATCCCCGCAACGAGGTCGCCCGTCGTCAGCGTCGGATCGCCGCCACCATGCAACACGAGCGTCGCAGTCTTCGTATCATCGACGCCGATGCCCATCGTCGAACGAAATCGGAACGCGGGCCCGAGCTTCTCGAGCGCCGCACTCCCGACGAGCAGCTTGAGCGTACTCGCGGGTTGGAATTCGTCATCGCCGAGGCGACTGTAGAGTACCGCGTTCGTCGTGGTATCGATCGCGCGAATCCCGATGTGCGCGCCGCGACTAACGGGGCTCGCGACGAGCATCGCATCGAGATCGGCTTTCAGTTTCGCGATCGCGCCCGGCGTCCAGCCGCTTTCGCCGACCGTTGATGGCGCGACGATCGCGGTCGGGTTCGACGGCACGGGAGCCGCTTGCGCGATCGCCGTCCCGAAGCCCATCGCAATCGCGACGACGGTTCCACGCACGCGGGTCACGCGTGAATTCGTTCTGCCAACCGTTGCGCGACGAAGGCGGCCACATCGCTCGGCACGGTGCCGCGACCGAAGCCCGCATCGTAACCGAGTTCGGTCGCGAGCAGATTCGTCACGCGCGGACCACCCGCGATGAGCAGCACCGAATCGCGCACGCCTTCGGCTTCGAGCAACTCGGCAAGGGCCGTAAAATTCGCGATATCGCTGCCCTTTTGCGTGACGACCTGCGACGCCAAGAGCGCATCGATGCGTTCGTCTTTGGCAAACTGCGCGAGTTCCTCGACCGAAACTTGACTCCCTAAGTTAAACGTTTCGAACTCTTTGTAACGCTCGAGACCGTAATCGCCCTTGTAACCTTTCATGTTGAGGATCGCATCGATGCCGACCGTATGTGCGTCGGTGCCGATACAGGCGCCGGCGACGCGGATCTTGCGCCCGATGCGCTCGCGTACGAACGCATCGATCTCATCCATCGACATCGCGAGCGCTCGCGCCGTCGGCGCGACGATCGCGTCGACGTCGACGGCGACGGGCGAGCTCGCGTACACGACGAAAAACGAAAATCCCGATGCGATGCGCCGACCTTCCGCGACGGCGACTTCGGCGAACCCCATTTTCGTGACGAGCTGTCGCGCGGCTTCGTCGGCCGCTTCGTTCCAGTCGATCGGCAAGGTGAACGACAGTTGCACCTTGCCGTCGTCGCGCGTATCGCCGTAGGGCTTCACGAACGTACTCATGCGCGCACGCCTCCGGACGTCGCGAGCGCGCGTGGCGCGAGCGCATCGGCGAAGGGGTTCCAGTAATTTTCGCTGCGTTCGAAGACGCCGTCGAAACCACGCCCGCCGCTCGGCGTTCGGCGCAC
>JANYGA010000246.1 GCA_025359485.1 Rhodospirillales bacterium
GATCAAAACCGGTTGGTCCGTCGGCGGCGCGGAGCAATCTGCCGGCGGTTGCGAGCGAATACGCGTAATCGAAATGCGCGGGCTCGTCGGGTGATTGAAATGCGGGAACAAGATTTACCCAGATGCAGGCCAGCGCGACGAAACAGAACGTCAAGACGACGGCGCAACTCGTATACCATGCGCGACCCACAGCGGAAAAAAACGGCAAGACGCCTACCGGAACCGAGATGCTCATCGTGCGCTCGGTCCCTTCCTTTCGCGCTGTAACCGTCCTCTTTCAGGGCAGACACGCAAGCATCGCGAGACGCGTCGCCGGCCACGTATAGTGCTCGGTGACGTACGCAGCACCGCGCCGACCGAGTTCGCCTGCAACACCGAACAGATCGCTCGCAAGGAGCGCGACGAACTCATTCTCGTTCGCATACCAGAGCCCGGCGTTTGTGCGGCGACACTGCCCCACGAGTACCGACGAGGCGCCATTCGCAACCACGGCCTTCCCAACGGCCCACGCTTCGAGTGCGGCGAGCGAAAGGCTCTCATATGCCGATGGGACGATTGCGAAATCCGCGCCGACAAGCGCGTCCCACTTATCGGCTTCGTCGACCGCGCCGAGTGCGACGATGGCATCGTGAGCCGGAATTTTCATCGACACGGGTCCGACGAGAACGAGTTTGCGTGGCACGGATCTCCGATCTCGCGCATTTGCCGCGAGAAAGAATGCTACGAGATCATCGACGCCTTTCGCGGCGTCCACGCGACCGAGATAGATTGCGTACGGTCCGTCGATCGCGTACCGGCGACGAAAGCGAGACGCATCCGTAATCGGAACATCGATTCCCGGCGCGACGATGGCGTCGCAAACGTGAGCTCCCGGAAAGCGTCGCGATACGAGACGGCGTTCATCTTCGGAGACGCACGCCACTCGCGCACTCGACAAGAAGGTTCGGTCATAGACCGAAAGCCAGAACATCCACTCGTCGTGTGCGAGTGGCACCAGCACGGCTTTGGCCGCTACGGACGGCAATGCAAAATGGGTCGTCGCGTACAAATACGAGTAGAAGAAGACGGCGTCGTAATCGTCCGCATGCGCTGCAAGATGTGCGGTCAACCCCGGCGCGTCGGGACCCTGGGCACGCAACCACGTCTCTTGCTCCGCAAGTGTCGCCCCTCCGCCCACGACGCGTCGCGAGTGCGCTTCGAACGACGCGGCATCGCGCTCGCGAGCGACCGAAAAACGACGCGCATGCACGCCGCCGATCGTCGTCTCGCCCGCGGCAAATTCGTTACGCCACGTTGCGGCATCGCGAGCGCACGTCGTTAGTATTTCGCAATCCCAATCGTCCGTCATGTGGATTGCGTGCTGAAGACACAACCGCTCTGCACCCCCGCGCACGTCGTCGCCGCAGCGTTGCACGACGAAGGCGACGTGCGGCTTGCGCGATCGAGTGGTTACGGCCGCGTCCACTCCGGTATCTTCGCATCGGCAAAAAGCGGTGCGCCTCGGTCCTTTGCCGAGACATGTGGTGACGCCGCAAGGGGCCACGCGACCGCGAGCGTCGGATCGTCCCAGCGGATCGAACCTTCGCTGGTCGGATCGTAATACGATCCGTGTTTGTAATTAAAGACGACGTCGTCCGTGAGCGCGACGAAGCCGTGCGCGAAACCGCATGGGATATAGAGCTGCTTATGGTTGTGTTCTGAAAGAATGAAGCCCTGATGCTTTAGATACGTCGGCGAACCGCTGCGAATATCGACGATGACGTCCCAGATGCGCCCGCGCAGCACTTGCACGAATTTCGACATCTTGAAATCGTAATGCAGCCCGCGTACGACGTTACGGCTCGAAAACGAGACGCTATCTTGCACGAAGGTGTCGGTAATGCCGAGCGCGCGATAGCGTGCGATTTGGAACGTTTCCTTGAAGAAGCCGCGGTCGTCTTCGTACACGTCGGGCACGAAGACTTTCGCCTCCTCGAAATTCGTATCGAGCTTTACGATGGCCATGGCGATGCGGCTTCGTTCGGTGCTGGAAGCTCCCTCCGTCGGCGCTGCGATGCGATCACGCTCGCACGTAAGTCGCGATCGGTCACGAGCATATGCGCGAGTGCGGCGATCGAGAGGAGGTCGTCCTTGGAGCTCACGAGGATGCCGGCATCGGCGATGTGGCGCCTCGCACTCGCAGATGCGTACGCGAGAATCGGAACGTCGAACCACATCGCTTCGCGCAATGGCGAGCCCAACACGTCGGCTTCGTCGAGTGTAATGAAGAGGTCGGCGGCGCGGAAGATCGCGAGTTTCTGGCCGATCTCGATATCGCGCGCGACGAGGACCCGATCGACCATATCGAGTTTTCGCACTTCCTCGTAGAGTTTCGTATAGACGGCGTCGTCGATCGGTGCCGTGCCCACGATCGCGAGCCGCGCTTCGCGATCGATAGTTAAGAAGTGGAGGAACGTCAAAAGCAACTCGTTGATATGGCCGAGATCGACGATCGAGCCTGCGTAGACGAGGTTGAACTTGCCGTCGTGCAGGGCCGATGCGAGCGCGAGATCGGGAAGCCGATCCCATGCGCGTGGATCGACCGCATCGGCCTGAGGTGGATGGCCGTTGCGTTCGGCGACGCTCGGGCTTGCGAAGACGCGTTCGTAGCGCGCGATGACGTTTGGCCACGATGCGACATCTCGAGCGTAAGCGCGGCCATTAAGGCCGAGCCTCGCGAGATCGGCATCCGGCGCGAAATCGAGATCGTTGAGCGTCGCTTCCCAAGATGCGATCGAATCCGCTAGAAAGCCCCCTCCGGAACGCGAAACCGCCGTTTGCGTCGGTAAACAATTGCGGTGAACGATGACGGGTCGACCGTGCGCCCACGCTTCATAGATCACGCGCGAATAACTCTCGTTGAGGCTCGGCTGCGCGAGCGCGCGCGCGTGTGCGAGGAGGGCCGCCTTTTCGCGCTCGTTTACCGGGCCCAGATCGACGATTGCTTTTGTCGAATCGCCGTACGAGACGGGCCGTTCGCCCGCGAGCACGAGCTTCATTCGCGACGTTGGGTTGCGACGCTTGAAATCGCTAAAGGCCTGAACGAGCGTGCCGACATTTTTCGCCGGATCTTGACGGCCCAAATATAGGACGTATTTTTCGTGCTGTGGCACGAAGGCGCCCACGCGCGTGGCGAATTGCGTCGGATCGACGTGCAGATCGACGCCCTCGCCGACCACGGTCGATTTGCCGTGGATGCCCGGTCCGAAAAGTCGCAGCCCGAGTTCCAATTCGCCTTCGCTATTGAAGAGCACACCGCGCGCGGCATGCATGACGTCCTCGACGCACGAGAGATATGCGTAGGATTCGTCGTGAAGGCACGGCTGCACGTAAGCACGATCTGCGACGAGCGGTAAACCCTGGAGGGTCGTGCCGTAGAGATACGGCAAAAACACGAATCGATCGTACCGTGCGCCTTCGGTCGCGAGATACGCGTTGAGCGCGGCACTATTGATGTTGTTTTCATTGAACGTGCGCGCGTCATCGTCGCCGAGGGGGCTGACGGATCGATGGAGCTTCGTGACGTCGAGGCTCAGAAGGATCGCGTTGACGCGTTCGAACGCTCGGCGATCGCGCGGAGAGACTTTGAAGCGGCGGATGCCGATTTTGCCCAGACGCTCGAGTCCGGGTGAGAAATAGTTACGCCCCCAATCGTGGTTGAACGATTGGCTACACGTTGCGAGAACGTCGACTGTGTGGCCGTCCCCCGCGAGCTGATTCGCGAGTTGCCACGCCTGCTGTTCCGCACCACCATGGAGTTCGCGACCGAACCACGGCGTAACGATCGCGATGCGAGTCAATGCTCGCGCTGGTCGTTCGCTGTCGCCTTGAGCGCTTCGATCTCACAACGTAAGAGTTGGATTTGCTCGATGAGGTGACGATTGAGGCTCGTCTGTTCGCGCCAAGCGGCGACGAGCGCCGAATTAACGTGTCGCTGATCTTTAAACAGAAACGCGAGTAACTTGAGGCTGAGATCTCGGATTCGCGGGACGCTGAACGGGAAGGTACTGCCGATATTCGAGGGCCACCGCGTGCGAATTTGGAGCTTTTGGTCCGCGATATTGGTGTAGGCTTCGAGCTAATTAATGAAGACGCTCGAACGAAGCGAAAGCGCCCCGAGGGATACGTCCCCGTTGGGATTTTGGCGCAAGGTTTCGACGCGTTCCCGAAGCCGGGCCATCAAACTATCAACGTCGACGTTGGCACTGGCCGACTCGATCATACCTCGGACTTCGTGTACACTGACGCAGCTTTCCCCTTTTGCGCGCCGATCAACCGACAAAGCTCGCGTGCAGCCTTTACATCGGCTCGCGACCGCTCGACATAGAGCTTGCGCCAGTGCGCGGAACCCGCCATCCGCGCGATAAGGTCGGAGACTTCGGTCGCGCTCGTCATGCCCGCGTAGGTTCCGACTCGAACCGTCGGCGTCGAACTGCCGAGCGACAAGGGCAGGCGGTGCATGAGCTGCTCCTGCGAATCCGACCACACGGCTTCGCCATACCGCGCCCGCAATGCCGACGCGCAAGCATCGAACGTCGCGAGGTCGCTCTCGCTATTGAACTCGGCGACGAGGGCGTAGAGGGTGTCGCGATCGCGGACGGCCCGCGCGGCCGGGCTCGTAGCGAAGCGAAACGATTCGAGCACGCGAAAATCGTCCCAGGTGAGGAACTCGCCGATCTGATCGAGCGCGCGCGGATCGGGCCACAGATCCCGAAGCGCCGCTTGCAAGATGCGTTCGAACTGGCGCGTCGTGTGGTGGAAATACACGGTTGAAAACATGAGGTACCGCGCGAGCACGAACGATTCGAGCGCGACGACGCCGCGAATGTCGACGCCAAGTTCCAACGTGCCGTTCGTCTCGTAGATGCGGAGCGACGCGACGAGCTGCTCGCTATCGAACGATCCGCCCACGGCGCCGGTAAAATAGCTATCGCGAAGGAGATAGTCCATGCGGTCGGCATCGAGGTTTGGTCCGCTCACGATCTCGCGTAAGACGGGGTAGCACCCGCGCGGATCGCCGACGACGAGTGCGAGAACGTCGGCTGGATCGACTTCGAGTCGCGCGAGCGCCGCGCCGATCTCAGGCAGAGCGAGAATTTCTTCCGTACGTTTTTCGTGCGGTAACCCGAGCACGGCTTCGCAGGCGTGACTGAACGGCCCATGCCCGACGTCGTGCAAGAGAAGGCTCGCGCGTAAGAGCCGGCGTTGCGCGGCGAAATCGGCTTCGCTCGCGAAATACGACGCGCTCTGCGTCCGCAGCGTCTGAAAAATCCGCTCGCCCATCGCGAGCGCGCCGAGCGCGTGCCCGAAACGCGAATGCTCGGCTGCGGGAAATGCCAAATACGCGAGCCCGAGTTGCCGCAGGCGCCGCAAGCGTTGCACGGGAGCCGTATCGAGCAGCGCGATTTCGTTCGCATCGAGTTCGATAAACCGATGGATCGGATCGAAAATCCGCTTCATTATGCGCGCTCTTCGCGGACGCGGGCGCGGCCTCCGCGCGACCCGAAGGGTCGACGGTGCTCATCGTTCTCAAATACGGCGGCAACGCGATGGCGCCGCCGAATGTGCCCGACCACTTGCTCGACGATATCGCGGCGCGCGTCGCCGCGGGCGATCGGATCGTGCTCGTGCACGGTGGAGGGCCGCACATCGATGCCGCCCTCGCCGAACGACACATCGCGACCGAGCGCGTCGGCGGCCTGCGCGTCACCGATGCCGCCACGCTCGCCGTCACCGAACACGTCTTGTGCGGTACGGTGAACAAAGCACTCGTGCGGTCTCTGTGGTCGCGCAACGTTCGCGCAAGCGGCATCAGCGGGCAGGACGGGCGGCTCATCGTTGCGCGGGCGGTCGTTCCGGTCGGCGGCGTCTCACTCGGTTTCGTCGGTGAGATCGTGCGCGTTCATCCAGCCGTCATCGAAGGTTTGCTCGTCGCGCACATGGTCCCCGTGATCGCGCCGTTAGGCATCTCGGAAGATTATTCGCACGCGCTCAATATCAACGCCGACACCGCTGCCGGAGCCATCGCAGGCGCGCTCGGTGCCGACGCATATATCGTGGTAACGAACGTCGACCGCGTGCGCCGCATCGTGAACGAGCCGAGTACCGGCATCGCGCACCTCAGCGCACGCGACGCGCGCGCCTATCTCGCCGATGGCACGTTCGACGGTGGGATGATCCCGAAGATGGAAAGCGTGCTCGATGCGCTCGAGCGCGGCGCGCGTCGGGCCGTGATTGCGGGCTCGGGCCCAGGTGCCTTGACGCGGGCGCTCGAGGGCGGGGGCACGACGGTCACGAGCGCCTAACGTTCCGGCGATGCGCGTTCTCGTGACCGGCGGTGCCGGCTATATCGGCGTCGTCTTGTGCCGTCAGCTCATCGAAGCGGGGCACGAACCGGTCGTCTACGATCGTCTCTTTTGGGGTCGCAAACCGCTCGCCGGTCTCGATGTCGAGATCGTCTCGGGCGATCTGCGCGCGTTCGACGTCGCGACGCTGGACGGGATCGACGCGGTTTGCCATCTCTCGGGTCTCTCGAACGATCCGACGGCTGAGTATAACACTGAAGCGAATTGGCAGATGAATGCCGTCGCGACCGAACGTCTCGTCGTGGCCTGCAAGGCTCGTGGAATCGAGCGATTCACGTTCGCATCGAGTGCGTCGATCTACGACAGCGAAGGGACGACGCACGATGGTTCGCGCTCGCCCGCGATGTGCGATGAAACGACCGTCGTCGCACCGCGCGGAGCGTACTCGCTCTCGAAAAAATATGCCGAAGATGTGATCCTTCGCGAAACAAACGATCGCTTCGCGCCGGTAATTTTCCGGCAGGGAACGGTTTTCGGTTACAGCCCGCGCATGCGATTCGATCTCGTCGTCAATACGTTTATCAAGGACGCGATTGTGAGACGTCGCCTCTTCCTCCATGGTGGTGGCTGGATGTGGCGACCACTCGTCGACGTCGAAGACGTTGCGGCCGTGCACGTGCTCGCGCTCTCATCACCCCTCGAAAAATTGCGCGGGCAGATATTCAACGTGCTGGAAGAAAACTACCAAGTTCGGCAGCTCGCGATGCTCGTGGCGGGCTCGCTCTCGCTCGTCGATCCGCCGATCCGCGTCGAACTCGAAGGGGCGCCGCAACCGACGCTCGTGCGGAATTATCGCATGAGCAACGCGAAGCTCAGCGCGGCGCTCGGCTTCACACCGTCGCGAACGGTTCTCGAATCGATCGAACATATGCTCACGAAAGTGCCGCTCGATCGTACGGACGATTTTGGAGATCCGAAATATTACAATATTCGTTGGATGTCGTTGCTCGAAGAATCGCACGTGGAACAACGTGCGTACGCGTCGATCTACTGAGCGTTCGCCGGCGCGCGGTAGAGACGGAGCGTCGGATTGGGGAGACGATACCTGCGTTCGATCGCATATGCGATCGCGGCATCGGAGTGGATCGATGCGATAACGATCGGATATGACGGTGTGTCGCGCAGAGCCGTCGGTGGCACGATTTCGGTGCTTCCTACGTGCATGCCGTGCCGTTGCGGCGATGAATCGACGATCGCGACGACATTCTTCTTCGCGATGACGGTATCGCACATCAGTTTCATTGCGAGCTGGCCCGCACCCCAGAGGATGACGTTCGGCTCCGCGGCCAGCGCATCGCGAAGATCGCGATCGATTCGAGCCATTCGTTCGCGCGAGGCGACGACATAGCGCTTTGCTGCCCGAACGAGCGATTCGTCGCGTAAGAACGTTGTGGGCTTGGATTTCTGCGCACGTTTGCGCCAGAGTCCGTAAATCGCCGGGTATTCGTCGACGGGCGAACAGTACACGATCTTCGAACCGGCATCGATCTCTTCGAAGCCGCTTGCAGCCATCAGTTGCCGCAACACGCCGAGTGAGAAGTGGTTGATGTGCTCGGTATTAAAATCGTGAAACGGAGCGACGAGAAACCGATCGTAGCGCTCGGCATCGGGGACTTCAACGTACGCGAGGCCGTCGTTGCGTAAGAGAGCGTGGAGCGATGCGATCGCGCCGCGAACATCGGTGATATGTTCGAGCGTGTGTGAGAGGGTGACGGCATCGAAGGTTCCGATGTCGCTCGGTGGTGAGGTAAACGACCCGGTAACCGCCCTGGCGCCATTTTCGCCGATCGCTCTCGCGACCGCATCGGGCGATGGATCGAGGCCGATGGTTTCCGTGAAGCCACGCTCGCGCAGGAAGCGTAGGAACGTGCCGCTCGAGCATCCGGCATCGAGGACGCGCGCGCTCGGTACGAGGCGTTCGTAAAGGTAATCTGCGACGCCCTCGAGTCGCTCGGCGTCCCAATGCGAATCGGTCGCTTGGGCGACCGATTCGTCAGGAGCCCCGGCCGCTCGCGAAAGATCGGTCGTGACGTTCGAAGCGTATTTCGAATGCGACTCGTAATCCGCATCGAGTTGCATTTGCGTCGTCCCTTGATCGGCGTAGACGAACCCGCACCGCGTGCAGGCTACCACATCGTATCCGTTCGGAACGTGCAATTCGCGCGGCGCGACGAACTCTTGATGGTGCAACGCTTCCGCGTCATAGGAACCGCAGATCGGACACGGCCGCAGGAGCCGCGCGCTTGGGGCAATCACGTCGCGGTTTTTTGGCCGTCGACTCGCGATTCCTAGGGTTTGAGGATGAGACGGTGCGTCAAATCGTAATTGGACGCTCATGCAAACCGTGGTTCGGACCGGCGTCACGTACGTACCGCTCGAGCGTTGCCGCGTATGCGGTTCTGGCCGATCGTCCATGTGCGAGTGGCTTTCGAACGTGCCCGATCTCGAATTTCCGGGCGATCGGTTCGCGTTACTGCGTTGTGCGACGTGCGGCTTGATCGCAACGGACCCATATCCGAGGGACGACACGATCTCGACCATCTATGCCACGGGTGATTCGTCGGATTACGAATTTCCAGAAGCCGGTCTCCTCGCCAAGGTTAAAGAACGGCTCGCTCGTCGGAGGATACGCACGATCGCCCGACTCGCGGGAATCCGACCGAAAGCGGTACTCGATTACGGCACGGGTGCCGGACGCTATGCAGCCGCCGCAGCGCGCGCATTTCCGGATGCCGACGTCGTCGGGACGGATTTCGCACACGAACCACCGCCAGGCTCGTATTTCGAAGGCGCGACCGCCAATCTTCGATATCGTGAGTACGCGACGTTGCTCGAAGGCGGTGCTCGGTTCGATTTAATTTTTGCGAGACACGTGCTCGAACACGTCGCCGATCCGATCGCGATCGTGCGTGATTGGATCGGCATGTTATCGCCGGACGGCGTGCTTTACGTCGAGGTCCCGAACACGACGTCCGTAACCGCGCGACTTCTCAGGGAGCGATGGCCGTTACTTTACTTGCCGAAGCACCTCTCGCATTTCACGCGTGAGACGCTTGCGAAGATACTTGCTGCAGCCGATGGGACCGCGACGATAGCGTCGTGTGAGATGCCGATGATGGGCAATGTGCTCGCGATCGCATCAGGGCGATCGCGCTTCGATCCCCGGTTCCGTATTCCGGGAATGCTCGCGCATCCGGTGCAGATCGTTCTCGAAAGCCTCGGTCGGCAAGGCACGTGTTTGTATGCGTTGGTGCGAGGCGCCGGCGACGACGAAGAGCGATAAATCGGAAAGGGGCGAGCGCTCGCAGTCGCCGAACGGCGTCGGGATGCTCCTAGGTCGACGGGTCTCGTTCGCGTGAAAGTTGTTATCCTGGCAGGCGGTCTGGGAACGCGGCTCGCCGAGGAAACGAGCCTCCGGCCGAAGCCGATGGTGGAGGTCGGCGGAAAGCCCATCCTCTGGCATCTTATGAACTTATATTCGCGAGCGGGCTTCGACGAGTTCGTGATTGCGCTCGGCTACAAACAGGAAGTCGTCAAGGAATACTTTCACTCGTTTTATTCCGTCAATAACGATCTCTCCGTGGATCTCGCGACCGGCGAGACGACGATCCGGCATCGCATGCCCGAACGATGGAAAGTCCACCTCATCGATACGGGGCTCGCGACACAGACGGGCGGCCGCATCAAACGCGTGCGTGAGATCGTCGGCGATGAAACGTTTATGTGCACGTACGGCGACGGCGTCGCGTCGATCGACGTTAACGACGTCCTTCGATTCCATCGCGAACGCGGTCGCGAGGCGACGTTGACCGCCGTGCGTCCGCCAGCGCGTTTCGGTGCGCTCGATATTCGCGACGACCGCGTCGCCGAATTTATCGAGAAGCCGCAGGCGAGTGAAGGCTGGATCAACGGAGGATTCTTCGTGTTCGAACCGTCGATCTTCGATCGCATCGACGGCGATGCGACGTTACTCGAACACGAACCGCTCGCCACGCTCGCGCGCGAGAACCAACTCTCGTGCTACAAACACGAGGGGTTCTGGCAACCGATGGACACCGCCCGCGATAAGCGATTTCTCGAAGATCTTTGGGCGTCCGGCAACGCGCCGTGGGTACGGACCGATGTCGTTCTGGCGTGAACGTCGCGTCCTCGTAACGGGGGCGACGGGCATCGTTGGAAGCCACCTCGCCCGCGCGTTACTCGACCGTGAAGCGTTCGTGGTCGCGCAAGTTCGTGACGACGATCCGCAGTCGTCGTTCTACCGCGACGCGACGGCTGTCCGGTGCTCGATCGTTCGTGGCGAATTGCAACGCTACGAAGATTGCGCGCGAGCCATCAACGCGCACGACGTCGAGATCGTCTTCCATCTCGGCGCGCAGACGCTGGTCGGAACGGCCGTTCGCGACCCGCTCGAAACCTTCGAGAGCAACGTGCGCGGAACGTACAACCTCCTCGAGGCGGCTCGGCGTATGGGCGGTCTCGTGAAAGCGTTCGTGGTCGCATCGAGCGATAAGGCCTACGGGGATTCGCCGATTCTCCCCTACACCGAGGACATGCCGCTCGCCGGGCGCCATCCGTACGATGTTTCGAAAAGCTGCACGGATCTGCTCGCGACGTGCTACGCGACGACGTACGGGCTTCCCGTTACGATCGCGCGATGCGGAAATATTTACGGTGCGGGCGATCTCAATTGGAGTCGCATCGTGCCCGGTACGATTCGTAGCTTGCTCTTGGGCGAGAGACCGGTGTTGCGGAGTAACGGCACGAGTATTCGTGACTATATCTACGTTGCCGACGTCGTCGACGCGTATCTCGCGCTCGCTGAAGCGATCGAAAAGCCCGGGGTGCGCGGCGAAGCGTTCAACTTTAGTCCCGAGTCGCGCGTCGACGTTTTCGAGATCGTGCGAACGCTCGCGCGATTGATGGCGTCCGATCTCGAGCCCGTCGTGCTCGATATTGCGACGCACGAAATCAAAGATCAGACGCTCGATGCGAGTAAAGCGCGTACGGTGCTGGGATGGCGACCGACGTGGACGCTCGACGCGGGATTACGCGAAACGATTCCTTGGTATCGCACCATTCTCCAACAGGACGGACAATCGCTCGACCATGCTATTCGATAGAAGCTCGTCGGCCGAAGCCGTCTCCCTCCGCGCGGAAGTGCTCGAGAAAACGCGCGCGTATTTCGATGCGGCGTACGGTCACCGCGCGTTCGTTCCCGGCGAAGACGCCACGCCCGTCTCAGGGCGTGTCTTCGACGAACGCGATATGATGTCGCTCGTCGATAGTTCGCTCGATTTTTGGCTGACGACCGGTCGTTTTGCCGAGCGATTCGAACGCGAATTCGCGCGTTGGTACGGGATCCGCGAATGCGTGCTCGTCAATTCGGGATCGAGTGCGAACCTCGTCGCGCTCGCCGCGTTGACCTCGCCCGAGCACGAAGAACGTCGTCTCGAGCCGGGCGACGAAGTCATTACCGCCGCCGCGGGATTTCCGACGACGGTCAATCCCATCGTGCAGCTCGGCGCGATTCCGGTTTTCATCGACAGCGAACTCACGACGTTCAATGCCGATCTCTCACAGCTCGAGAATGCGCTCTCGCCGAAAACGAAAGCGGTCATGCTCGCCCACACACTCGGTAATCCGTACGATGCCGAACGCGTCCGAACGTTTTGCCGCGAACACGGCCTTTGGATGATCGAGGATACGTGCGACGCCGTCGGCGCGACGTGGAACGGCGTTCAAGTCGGAACGTTCGCCGATGCATCGACGGTGAGTTTCTATCCGGCGCATCACATGACGATGGGCGAAGGCGGAGCCGTGATGATGCGCTCGCCAAAATTGCGGAAGATCGTGGAATCGTTTCGTGACTGGGGCCGCGATTGTTGGTGCCAGCCCGGCAAGGACAACACGTGCGGCAAACGCTTCGACTGGCAACTCGGCGACCTACCACACGGGTACGATCACAAATACACGTATAGCCACATCGGTTATAATCTCAAGCTGACCGACATGCAGGCCGCCATTGGCGTCACGCAACTCGAGAAGCTCGACGGCTTTATCGAGCGGCGTCGCCATAATGCGGAACTGCTAACGCAACTTCTCTCGCATGTCCCGTGGCTCGTCTTGCCGCAAGAATTGCCCGGCGGGAAGAGTTCGTGGTTCGGCTATGCGATCCGTGTCGCAGAAGACGCGCCGATCGCGCGCAACGCGCTCACGCAGGCGCTCAACGATCGTAAGATCGGGACGCGACTCGTCTTTGCCGGTAATCTCGTGCGCCAACCCGCGTATCGCGAGATCGAACACCGGATCGTCGGCTCGCTCGCAAATGCGGACACGATCATGAACGACGTCTTCTGGGTCGGCGCGTACCCGGGACTCGACGACGATCAAATCGCGTACATCGCACGATCGATCGAAGAGATTGGGGCCGCGTCGTCTGCGACCGGACGCGCGCTACCCGTATCGTAGCGGCGCGGGACACGCGTCGGATCTATTTCGATCTCGACGGCGTCCTCGTCGATCCGCGCGTGGGCATCGTCGCATGCGTGAACGAGACGCTCGCCTCGTTCGGATACGCCCGGTTACCGGCGACGAGAATCGAACGCATCATCGGGCCGCCGTTGCAGGTCGGCTTCGCAAGTCTGCTGGGCGAACTGGGTGGTGACGCGAGCCTCGTCCCCTCGTGCGTTGCCGACTATCGCGAGCGCTACGAACGGGTCGCCACGAACGGCGGCACGGTCTTACAGCCCGGTATCGCCAAGATGCTCGCGATCGTGCGACGAGATGCGACGCTTGCCGTTGCCACGTCGAAGTCGCTTCGCTTCGCAGAGCCGATCGTTTCGGCGCTGGGCATTCGCGACGCATTCGCCGTCGTCTGTGGTCCGACACCCGACGTCGATGGCGAGTCGAAGACGGCGACGCTCGCCCGAGCGATCGCTGCGGTCGATGCCGTCGTCGGTTCGACCGACGTTTCGCAGGCGTTCATGATCGGCGATCGTCATCACGATATCGAGGCCGCGTTCGCATGCCACGTCACGCCGATTGGCGTGACGTGGGGATTCGGGAGCGAGCACGAACTGCGCACGGCAGGGGCGACTGCGATTGCCCACGACTGCGGATCGTTGACGGCTTTGCTCGTACCGAACACGAGCCGCCGGTGACTCGACTGCAACGCGATCTCGACGAGATTCTCGAGCGGTCGCGCGACGATTTCGAAACGCTGCGCGGTGCGCGGCTTTACGTTACGGGCGGCACCGGCTTCGTCGGTTCGTGGATGCTCGAAGCGTTCGTATGGGCGAACGATCGGCTCGCACTCGGCGCTCGCGCGTGCGTCCTCACGCGTGATGCCGACGCTTTTACACGACGCGTTCCGCACGTCGGCGGCGATGCATCCATTACGTTCGTTTCCGGCGATGTACGTGACGCCGCGCGCGTCGATGGGACTTTTGATGCAATCATTCATGCGGCGACGCCGGCGAGTGCGCGAATAAACGCCGAGACGCCGAAGATCATGGTCGATACGATCGTCGACGGCATGCGTCATACGCTCGACCTGGCCGAACGCAGTGGTGCGATTCCCGTCTTACTTACGAGCTCGGGTGCGGTGTACGGGCGCCAACCACTCGACCGGCTCAGGGTTGACGAAACGTACGCGGGAGCGCCCGATCAGCTCGATCCGGCAAATGCCTATCATGAGGCGAAGCGCCTATCCGAATTGCAACTCGCGATCGGCGCGCGCGTTTCGGGCATCGGCGCGAAAGTCGCCCGACTCTTCGCCTTCGTCGGACCGTATTTGCCGCTCGATACTCATTTCGCGATCGGCAACTTCATGCGCGACGCCATGAACGCTGCGACGATTGAGATTCTGGGCGATGGATCGCCGCTGCGCTCGTATCTCTACGCGGGCGATATGACTTCATGGCTGTGGCGCGTGCTCGCGCGTGGCGAAAGCGGACGCGCGTACAACGTCGGTTCGGAACGCATCGTCAGCATCGCGGAAACGGCGCGCGTCGTCGCATCTTGTGTCGAGCCCCAGGGCTCCATCGCGGTGCGTGGCGTGCCGACGGGCGCCGCACCCGAGCGGTACGTGCCTTCGACGCATCGGGCGCGGGAAGAGCTCGGGCTCGCCGAGTGGACGTCGCTCGAGGAATCCATTGCGCGAACGATCGCGTTCGCGCGCGCCTAGCGCACCCGGTCAAGCGTCTCGGCGTCGCGGCGAACGATGCGTTGCGCGATCGAACGTTGTTCGCCGTCGACGACCGGATCGAGACCGCGTGCGTCGCGCACGACGAACGTCGGTCGCCCGCGAACTTCTTCGAAAATCATGCCGACGTATTCGCTCATCAATCCCAATAGCATGAAGAGGAACCCGAAGAGCAAGAGATTGAGCGTCACGAGCGTTCCGAAGCCGGCGAAGGGAACGCCGAAGAAAATGGCCCGAGTTGCATACACCGCGATCCCGATGAATGAGATGGCGGCGAAGGTCGCGCCCGCGAGCGGGATGACTTTGAGCGGCATGTACGAGCTCGAAAGGATTCCGCGGACCGCAAAATTTGCGGTGCGCAACGTATTGAATGCCGTCGTGCCGCCAAATCGGGCCGGCCGTTCGTGCTCGATCCCGACCGATTTTCCGCCAACCCACGTCCACATCGAACGCACCATACGGTTGCGTTCGGGCATCGCGTTAAACGCGTCGACGAGTTTGCGATCGACGAGGCGAAAGTCGCTCGCGTTGCGCGGCACGGGATGATCGCTGATCCGATTGATCAGCCAGTAAAATATCTGCGCTGCGATGCGTCGGAAGAGACTGTTATCCGTGCGCTTGGTGACGATTTGGTAGACGTTCTCGTAGCCGAGTTCCCACTGTTCGATGAAACGGGGAATGAGCTCGGGCGGATCCTGAAGATCGGATGCCATGATGACGCATGCGTCGCCGCGTACTTGCGCGAGGCCGGCGCACATGCCGCCTTCCATATCGAAGTTGCGCAGCAAACGCACGACTTTGAAACGGTGGTCGGCATCGTGGATCGCCGATAGGCGCGCGTACGTGTCGTCGGCGGATCCGTTTTCAACGACGATTGCCTCGAAATCATACCGATCGGCGTACGCGTCGAAAACGATCGCGAGACGGCGCGCCAATTCATCGACGCACTTGCCTTCGTTGTACGCAGGCGTCACGATCGAGATGAGCTTCACGCGCGCGCTTCCACTTTGCGAAGGTATCGCAAGACGTCGTCGGCGACGTCGGGCGCGAGATCGGGCGTCATCAGATGGAGCGGATTAGATTCCATACTTCCCGACTCGGTTACGCGACTCGCGATCTTTGGAAAGTACATCTGCTCGGGATCGATCGGCACGATAAACCCCTGTGGCCCCGGTGCGTTCATGCGCGCGTTGAAATCTTCGGATGCGAAAGCGTCGGGACCGGCGTCGGTCACGGGAATACCGTACGCCTCGAAAAGCTTGAGCCAATTCGGAAAGCCGAGCCCGGTTTTAACGTCGCACCCGACGTACGCGCCGCCGAAATAATTTCGCTGCGTCGTTCGGATCGACGCATAACCCTCGTTCGAGAAAATGAAAATTTTGAGGTTGAGTGCGTTGATTGCGACCGTGCCGAGTTCTTGCGCGTTTTGAATGAAGCCCCCGTCGCCTTCGACCACGATCGTGCGTTTGCTCGGCCACGCGAGTGCCGCACCGATCGCGCCGGAAAGGCCGTAGCCCATCGATGCGAGCCCTTTATCCGTGACGATCAGCTGGCCGCTTTTCTGCGCGATCGTTTGCAGCGCGGTCGAATTCGCGCCGCCGCTACTGCACGGCACCAGAATATCGTTTGTTGAGGCGAGCGCCGAGAGTTCGCTGTAAAAGTCGAACGGATTGACGTAACCCGAACGGACCGCATTTGCCGGATCGTTGAGCGGCAACGTGTCGCGCACGTGCGCGCAAAACGAACGCCACTTCGAATAATCGCCGTACTCGCGTTTCGCGAGTGCGCGCAAGAACGTATTGGCATCACCGGCAATCGCGATATCGACGCGCGGATGACCTTTCCGTAATTCCGCTGGATCGATATCGACCTGAACGAGCGTTCCGACGGGCACGAACTGTTGCCAATTAAAGCCGGTTTGCTGAAGGCCCAAGCGCGTTCCCAGTGCGATAACGAGATCGGCTTGTTGGATCAAGACGTTCGCGAATCGTTGACCCCACGTGTTCGGACGGCCGGCGTAGATCGCTTCACCCGCATCGATGCGATCGATGCCGTTCCACGTCGTCTGTACCGGCACACCGATGCGACGCAGATCGGCCATGACGGCGGCCGCCGTCTCGCGTTCGACGCCCGCTCCGATCAGGACGATCGGACGCTCCGCCGATCGCAGTAACTCGGCAACTTCGTCGATTCGCTCGAGAGCCGCGCGGCCGGCGTCGGCTCGCGCGGTTTCGACGGAGCGATTGGCGTCCGCATCATCGGGCGCACCGGACATTGCGGCAGGCGCGCCTTGCGCGTCGAGACAGAATTCCAGGAAAACGGGGCCTTTGCGGCCCCGTCGTCCGCGATCGACGGCAGCGACGAACGCAGATTTGCTCATTGGGCGCTCGATACGCTCCGCATGGACGGAGATCGGTCGCACGATGGCCACGCCGTCGATTTCCTGAATTCCACGCTGCCGCAAACCGTCCGTTGCGATATCGGTGCTTTTGACTTGACCGCCGATAACGAGAAGCTCGCGACTTTCGAGGAATGCCCCGCCGATCGCCGTGACGATATTGGTCAGGCCCGGCCCGGCGGTCACGAGCGCAAAGGCTCGGCCCGGTGGCTCGACGGCATTGAAGTACTCCGCCGCGATACCGACGGCGACTTCGTGGACGAATGGAACGCACGTAAACCTACTGCGCGCGCCATTGAGGAAGTGCATGATGTTGCCGCCGGCAACGAAGAAGCAGTGCGTGTAACCGAGTTCGACGAGCCAATCCATGACCTCGTCGGCGTGACGCTGCGGTGCGGTCAAATCCGCCGTCACTTGACTTCGACCGAGCCTACCCCGTTCGTATGGTGCGGGAGGCCGCGCATCGTGATGCGCGCGCGCATCGAGGGATTGCGCGAATACGGCGTATCGACGTCGTCGAGCATGACGGGTTCGGATCGCTTGATCGGCTGCGCGAGGATCTCGCCATCGATCAATTCGCGACAGGAGAGCTGACCTTGGATCAGCGGGATCGCCATGAAGTAATCGCCCTCGCGAAGTTTGTGTCCGGCGGGGAAATCGGCGTTCGCATAAACTCCGCGCAAAAGAGCCTCGAGATATTCGACCTCGGCTGGCCCGGGAATGCGTTTCGCAAGTCCGGGGGCTCCGCACATTTCGCGCGCTTTATTGTACGCGCGGAACCACGTGTCGCATTGATCTGGAAGCGTGCAGTAGGGCGAGACGGGAATGCCGTCGGCTTCGATGTCGATATGGCGTTCGAACGTGCGTGCACCCTTCGCATACGCAATCATCACCGACGAACTCCAATCGTTGTGCTCGTGTGTCGAAAGCCCGACGGTGATGTTGGGATAGCGGTGCTTGAGAAAGTCGATTTGGTTGAGTTCGAGATCGCTGTCCTCCGAAGGATACAGCGAGACGCAGTGATTGAGTGCCAGCGGAATCGAACGATTTTCGAAAAACGTCACGAGATCATCCATGTCCTTGAGCGACGATCCGCCGGTCGATGCGATAACCGGTTTTTTCGTCGTCGCGATCTTTTCGATCAAAACCCAATCGTTGATATCCGAGCTCGCCAACTTGATGATCGGGAGGTTGAGTCGAACGCAAAAATCGACGGACTCTTCGTCGAACGGCGTCGCCATCGGAATACAGCCGGATTTGCGAATGTGCTCGACGAGCGTCGCGAGGTCGGCTCGGGACATTTTCGTGTCCATCGTCTTTTTGACGTATCGAATATCGGTCCGTTTCTGCGCCTCGGGATGGACGAAATTGTCGACGTCCCGAAATTGCAGCTTGATCGCCGCGCGAACGTTGTTGTACCGCACGACGCGCGAAAAATCGGTCGCAATTTGCATCCCGCGCTCGAGTCGTCCCCAGTGGTTATTGGCCATCTCGAGGACGAAGAGTTCGTCGAAAATATCGCGGTTGATTGACAAGTCGATTGTTCCTCAGGCGGCGTGGCTTGGAGTTCGCGAAGGGAATCCGGTTGGCGTGAAGCATCGATTAGGTAATGGCGATCAAAGATTCCCGCACTGATCTCACTGCGGGTCTCGTACATTTCGAACGTGGTTGCGATACCGATCGTCCCGTTTTCGTATTTCGAGCGTCTTCGAGCACGTTGCTCGAATTGGGTTCTCAAATGCCGAAAATGATACGTCGTGGTGAGGGGATCGCGTCGTCCCACCTCCCTTCTCATGTAATCGGCACCCTCGGCATGGGATTCCACTCGCGCGGAGATGGAGCCCCGGAATTCTCGGCGGGTGCCGCCGTCCGGGAACGTCGCGGCCTCACGATGCGCGGCATCACCGCAGCGCGCCCGTAATGCGCATCGACCAAACCACGATCCGCGAGATTCTCGCGCGAACCGACATCGGCACCTTCATCGGCACGTACGTCCAGCTGCGTAAACGCGGCCGCGATCTCGTGGGGCTGTGTCCCTTTCACGGCGAGAAGTCGCCGTCGTTTCACGTTCATCCCGATAGCGGCTACTTCAAATGCTTCGGCTGCCAGAAGGGCGGCGACGTCATCAAGTTCGTGATGGAACTCGAAGGCTTGCCGTTCCCCGAAGCCGCGCGTGTCCTCGCTCGGCGCGCGGGGGTCGAACTCGCCGAAGAAGATCCCGCAGCGGCGCGCGTCCGCGGCGAGAAAGAGCAGATCCACGCGGTGAACGAACTCGCCGCGTCGTTTTACCACCGCACGCTCCGACTGGGAGCCGGAGCCGAAAACGCACGCGCCTACGTCGCAAAGCGCGGCCTGCGTCAAGAAACCGTCGATGCGTTCAAGATCGGCTACGCGCCCGACACGTGGAACGCACTCGTCGCCGAACTCCAGAGCAACGGCATGGATCTCGCGATTGCGGAGAAGGCCTACCTCATCAAAGCACGCTCCGGCGGCAACGGGTACTACGATTTCTATCGCGATCGCTTGATGATCCCGACCTATGCGACAACGGGCGAATGCATCGCCTTCGGTGGCCGTTCGCTCGATGGTCAAGAACCGAAGTATCTCAACACGGGCGCGACTCCCGTCTATACCAAAGGCCGCGGTCTCTATGCCCTCAACGTCGCTCGTCGCTCCGCGGTCGATCGCGAAGCGCTCGTCGTCGTCGAAGGCTACCTCGACTGCATCGCATTACACGAAGCCGGATTCACGAACGCCGTCGCGTCGCTCGGTACGGCGTTCACGCCCGAACAAGCCACCGAGCTGCGCAAATATTCCGAACGCATCTTCGTCTGCTTCGACGCCGACACGGCGGGTAGCAACGCGACCGCGAAATCGATCGACACGCTCGGCGCGGCCGGTTGCGTCGCGTTCATCGTGCAACTTCCCCCGGGCGAAGACCCCGACACATTCGTGCGCACCAACGGCGCGCCAGCATTCCAGAAAAAACTCGACGACGCGTTACCTTGGATTCAATTCAAACTCGATCGCGAGATCTCGACCATTCTCGCGAAGCGCTTACCGCCCGCGCAAGCGGCGCAGACCGCCGAGACGCTCGTCTCCGCGTTGCCGCGCGTCGAGTGGGATAAGTGGCGCGTCTACGTGGCGGGCAAACTCGGTCTCGCAATCGACGACCTGCGCGCCAACCGCTTCGTGAACAATCCCGCCAATTTCGCGCCGCGCATCGGTGGGGGCGCGGGCATGGTGCGGCACGTCGCGCCGACGGCCGAACCACCCTCGGTCGATCGCGAGATTCTCGCCGCACTCGTCGACGAGCCCGCGCTCGTCGCAGAGTTCGCGCCGCTCATTCCGAGCGACGTTTTTACCGACGAGCGCTATCGCGAAATCTACCGCTCGCTCTGCGCGGCTGCGGCAACGCTCGTGACCGCGAGCGACGTCTACGCTGTCCTGGGCGACGATCGCGATGCCGTCGAACGCGTGGTCGCGCTACAGAAGACGGACCGGTCGTCGCAGATTCGCTTCCCGGACTCACCCGCACGGCGCGCATATCTCGAACGCGTCGTCGAACGCCTCACCGAAGACGACCTGGAGCGCCGATTCCGCGAACTCGACGCTCGCATCGATGCGGCATTCGCATCGGGCGCGGCGATTTCGACCGAAGATCGCGACGAACACCGTAAGCTTTCAACGGACCGGGAATCTCGAAAACGAAAAAGGCTGGGCACGCGCTAATTGACCCCACGTGGGGGCGCGCGCTATAAAGATGGCATGGCCGATCTCAAAGTTCGTAATCTCGACGACGTTCTCGTCGATGCTCTTCGTAGACGTGCCAAGCAGCATGGCGTATCGCTTGAAGAAGAAGCACGCCGCACGCTCGCTGAATCTTTCGAAGCGCGGCGCGAAAATTTTTTCAGGCGAGCAGCCGCAATTCGATCGGCGATTGGCGAACCTGGCGACCCGAGCCTCGACAGCGCCCTGATTATTCGTGAAGAACGCGATGCCTGGGGCTGAGCGCCTCGCACTCGTGATGCTCGATGCCTCGGTTGCGGTCCGTTCCATTATTCCCGAGGTTGGCACGGAGCGTGCAATCGAAGTAATGCAGCTCGCGCGCTTTTTGATCGCACCGCGCCTTCTCGCCACCGAGTGTGCCGCAGCGATTCGTCGAAAAGTCGTCGGAGGCGAACTTACGCTCGAGCTCGCCGATCGGGCGATCTCCGCTCTCTCGTCGTCGTTTTCTGAAAACATTATTCGACTTGCAGAAGACGAGACGTTCGTTGCTTCGGCATTCGCAATCGCGATCGCGATCGCACATAAGCTTCCGGATTGCATGTACCTCGCGCTCGCAGAGCGCGAGAGCGCTCCGCTGGCTACCGCCGACGAACGATTGGCGCGTGTTGCCGAGCGTCGCGGGATCACCGTCCTCTTCGTTGCAAACGACTGAGCCGCGCGTCGCCGCGAAACGCAACCATCGAGCGTCCGTCGCAGTCTTCACACCGCCCGACAAAAGACATGACCGTTCAAGCGCGGTGGAATTTCACGTCGGGTTGCAGAAGAGCGTCGGCTCGCGCCCATGAGGCGCACGTCGAAAGGGGGTGAGGTCAAAACGTATGGCACGAAAGAAAGCGGCGAATAATGGCTCGAACGGCGAGGCGGCGGCACCGGCATTGCCACTCGAAGAGCAGATCAAGAAGCTCATCGAAAAAGGCAAAAAGCGTCAGTCGCTGACGTATGAAGAAATCAATGCCGTCTTCGATAATGTCGAAGAAGTCGATCCCGAGCGCATCGACGCGCTCTTCGAAGAGATCGCGACGCTGGGCATCGAGGTCGTCGAAGAAGCGAAAGACGAGAAGCCCGAGGAAAAAGAGGGCGGCGCCGAAGCGGAAGTTCCCGCAGGCCTCTCCCTCGACGATCCCGTTCGGATGTACCTCAAAGAGATCGGCCGCGTGCCGCTCCTCTCGATGGACGAAGAAAAAACGCTCGCGATGTCGATCGAAGCGGGCGAACTCGAAGGCCAGAAAAACGGTCAGGCGCAGGGCCGCATCGTCGAAGCGGGCTTCGAATCCAAACGCAAACTCACCGAAGCGAATCTTCGTCTCGTCGTCTCGATCGCGAAGAAGTACGTCGGCCGCGGCATGCTCTTTCTCGACCTCATTCAAGAGGGCAACCTCGGTCTGATCCGCGCCGTCGAAAAATTCGATTATCGCAAGGGCTATAAATTCTCGACGTACGCGACGTGGTGGATCCGTCAGGCGATCACGCGCGCGCTCGCCGATCAGGCCCGCACGATCCGCATCCCCGTGCACATGGTCGAGACGATCAATCGTCTCATCAAGATTTCGCGTCAGCTCTTGCAAGAACTCGGCCGCGACCCCACGGTCGAAGAGATCGCGCACGAGATGGGGCTCACGCCCGAGAAGGTTCGCGAAGTCATCAAGATTTCGCAGGAGCCGATCTCGCTCGAGACGCCGATCGGCGAGGAAGAAGATTCGCATCTCGGCGATTTCATCGAGGATCAGGAAGCGATCGCGCCCGCGGAAGCGGCCTCGGTCATGCTGCTCAAAGAGAAGATGGCCGACGTTCTCAAGAACTTAACCGAACGCGAACGCAAGGTGCTCGTCCTCCGGTTCGGTCTCGAAGACGGCCATCAACGCACGCTCGAAGAAGTCGGCCAAGAGTTCGGCGTCACGCGCGAACGCATCCGACAGATCGAAGCGAAGGCGTTGCGCAAACTCCGCCATCCCTCGCGCGGCAAAGCGCTCAAAGATTATTGGTCGAGCGAATAACGCGACGAGCTGCCGTTTTTCGTTTCCATCCGGCCCTCGTATGAGAGGACCGGACCGCCCGAGTTACATCGACATTTCTTTCGGCGGATTTACCGGCTTGACGTCGGGATTCTTATCAGCGAAGGCGCCGCTCGGGTTTGGTACGAGCCAGATTCCGAGATCCCAAATCGCGGGGAACGTGAAGACGAAACGCACGTCGGCAAGCTTCTTTGCGACGCCCGCTTTGACGAGAGCTGCTTTGGTCGGTTTCGCGACCGTCGCGCCACCTTTCGTCATCACTTTTTCGCCCGCGCCGCCGTACGTCGAACCGGTTGCCGTCGCGAGCCCGTAATGTACGTGTGCGCCGAACTTCTGCCAGCGTGATGGCGTGACGCCGAAGAGTTCGGGTGGCTTCGTCGACGTGACGGGCATCGAAAAGTCGGCGCCGATCAACCGATTCTTCGCGTCGTACCAAAGCTGACTCGGATGTTCGGCGTCGATGCTCGTCCATTTACGATTCGCATAGCTGATCGCGCCCGTGTTGTCCTCATCGGTGTAGCGGAGGTAGCCCGCCTTGCGCGCGAGCTCCGGCGTCGGGAAGCGCGCCGTGAGATCGGCCGTTACTTTTTCGACGAACGGCTCTTCGGCGGCCGTCGGTTTTCCGGAGATCGGTTTTGCGGACATCGCGGCGTCGGGTGCCATCATCGCACTCGGCGACGGCATCGGAGCGGCGGGTTCGGCCGCGCGACTGACGATCGGCGCGAGAACAAACATTGCGGATAAGAGCGTGAGGGTCGTACGTCGCATCATGCTCGCATCTGCCGCTTCGGTCCGCGCGCGTCCTCTTCGCGGCTACGGCGTGGGCGAAGTCGCGGGAGTCACGAAGGCCGTCGCGGTCGGCGTGGGTGCAGGCGTCGGCGGCAGCGTCGGCTTGCCGCGCGGCAGCGGTTTGGGTCGTGTGGGCGCTGGCGTAAAGAGCGGTGGCGCGGTGAGTTCGGAGTGCGGCGTGTCGTAGTTGCTTACGAACGGCGGCGGCGTCGAGAGCACCACGTGTCTCGGGTCGCTCGCATCGATCGTCGCGGCGGTCTGCGCCCGCAGGACGCTCCCGACGGGCAAGACGAGTTGACGGCCGCGGCGGAAGGCGTGATAGATGGCATGATATGGAATGAAAATATCGGCGACGGTATCGGTCGTGGAGCGCGTCGATTGCTGGCCCGACGTCAATTCGATGTTGAGATATTCGTGATACGCGCGGATCGGAAGCGGCGGCGCCCCGCCCGAGAGTGCGAGCGGATCCAGATGGATTTGGACCGCGCCATCGATGTCGCCGCTATGAGCGCCCTGGGTCGTGACGATCGCGAGCGTCGCGGGCGCGCCCGCCGGTGCGACGACGGTGCCCGCGACGACCAGTGCATCCTTGAGGTGCATGTGAATGACGGATGCGGGCCGCGTGGAACCGGAGTCGATCTTATCGTCGAGCACGAGGAGCAGCGTCGAGCCGTAGGGCAGCGTCGCGCCCGTCGCAGCGGCCGCTGCCGTCGCCGTCGGCGCCGTACGCGGCGCGACGGGGGGCGGGATCGCACGCGCGGCCGGAGCGATCGCCACGAGGGTCGCTGCGGCGAAGAGACCGGCTGCATACCCTCGGCCGAGACGCACGGTCGTTACGACGCCTTCTTGGCGTCGATTTCGAGCGCGGCTGCGGCAGCGGCTGCGGCCGCTTTTTTCCCCTCTTCGATCAACGCTTTGACCTTCTGGCCGCCTTTTTGGCCGATTTGCTCGTAAAAGGACGGTCCGTATCGGTCGCGAGTCGCCTCGCCACCCTTTTTGCCGCCTTTTTTCCCGATCTGCTCGTAGAATTCGTGGCCGTGCGCGAGTTTCGTCGCCTCGCCGCCCTTACGACCGATCATCTCATAGAATTCTGGGCCGTACTTAGCTTTGACGGTTTCGCCGCCTTTTTGTCCGGCTTCGCGAACGCTCATTCCGGTACCGGGCTTCCGTTTTGGGGTCGACATGTGGAGTTCTACCTTCCCAGGGGGCGCATGCCGGATCCACAGAGGGTCGGGCCAGCGGCCTGCCATACGGTAACGTAACTCTGCAACGGAAAGTTGGTCGGTCGAACCCGTGAAGCTCTTCGCGCTATTGACGATGCTCGTCGCTCTGCTCTCGACGTTCGCGGCAGCGAGCGAAGAGACCGATGCCGTCCGCGCGATCGAAATCGCCGAAGCGCATCGCCAACTCGACCAGGTCCTCGTGACCGACCTCGATGCGTCGCCGGCGCTAGCGGCTCGCGCGGCGCTCGCGATCGGCCGGGTGAAAAATATCGACGGAGCGCCGCCGCTGCGCGCGCATCTGCACGCGAAGGGCGCGGGCCTTCGCGCGATGGTTGCCTACGCGCTCGGACTCTTAGCCGATCGTGCGTCACTGCGCGATCTCATGATGCTCGCGCGTACCGACAAAAATTCCGCGGTGCGCTATGCGGCGATCGATGCCGTGGGGCGCATCGTCCTCGTCGATCCGCATCTCGCGACGGCGGCGCTTGCGAACGACGCGCTCATCGTCGCGCGTGCCGACGCCGATCCCCTCGTGCGCGCGCACGGCGTCGCGCAACTCGACGCGTTCCGCAGCACGCCGTTCGCGCGAACGATCGCGGCATCGCTCGAGCGCGCGCTCGATCAAGAGCGCGACGAAACCGTGCGCTGGCACACGGCCTGGGCGATCTTCCGCGGCTTCGCAAACGCGGTCGACGCCTCGTTTTTGACCCGTGCGCTGCACGATTCGAACGAAACGGTACGTGTCGAAGCCGCGCGCGCGTGGGGTAGGCGCAGCGACGTCGCGGCGGCCGCGATCGTTCGTACGGGGCTCGACGATCCCTCATGGCGCGTGCAATTCGAAGCGCGCGAAGCGCTAAGGCGGATCGGCCGACTCACACCGACGGAGCATCTCGTTACGATGCCTCGAGGCGTTCGACTGCCGAAAATCCCCGCCGTTGCGGCGCGACCGAGCGTGTCGCCGTCGCCACGGTCCGGCGTGGCTTTGCAGGCGCCCAACCCGGCGACGCTCGCACTCGTGGCACCCGTGTTGCCCGCCTCCGCAAGCGATCTCGCCCGCCCGCAGCCGGGAGCCCATCCGCGCGTGCTCGTGACGACGACGAAGGGCGACGTGGTCGTGCGCATGTTTCCCGAGTGGGCGCCGGGCACGGTTGCGAATTTTCTCAATCTCGCCGAGCGCGGCTATTTCAATGGCAACCGCTGGTTTCGCATCGTTCCCGATTTCGTCGTGCAGACGGGCGACCCGACCGATAACGGCGAGGGCGATGCGGGCTATACGATCGGCGCCGAAGAGAATCCGCTCGAACAACGGAGCGGCATTATCGCTATGGGACTAAACTATGTCGACGGCAGCGCGGTCCGCGATTCGGCGGGGACGCAGTTCTATCTCACGCTCTCGCCGCAGCTCCATCTCGATCGCGATTTCAGCGTGTTCGGCGAAGTGTCGAGCGGGTTCGACGTGCTCGCGAATCTCATTGAAAGCGATCGGATCACGTCGGTTTCCCGAATCTCCGACGGCTAGCGGCCGACGAGCGACCGCAAGACGAAGAGCGCGTTCTCTTTGCGCTCGGTAATCCGGCGATAGAAATAGCCCGCCCAGTGCGTGCCGAAGGGCACGTAGACGCGAACGTTATAGCCGTCGCGTGCGAGTTGGAGCTGGAGATCGGGCCGCACCCCGTACAATAATTGAAACTCGAAGCGATCTTTTCCGATGCCTTGTTCGCTCGCATAGGCCTTTACCGCCGCGATCACGCGCTCGTCGTGCGTTGCGATGCCGGGGTACGTTCCGCGCGAGAGAAGCGCTTCTGCCATTCGAAGATAGGCTTTTCGAATCGTGGGCATTTCCGGGATCGCGATCGTTTCGGGCTCGCTGTAAGCGCCTTTGCAGAGGCGCACGCGAGCACCGAGCGCGATCGCGCGTTCGACGTCGGCGGGCGATCGTTTGAGATAGGCTTGAATCACGGGGCCGACGTTGCGGAAACGTGCGTAGGTGCGTTCGAAGACGCGAAGGGTCGCCTCGGTTACGGCGGAGCCTTCCATATCGATCCGCACGAAGGGGTCGGGAAGGTGTGACGCCCGCTCGACGATCGTCGAAAGATATTCGACGCAGAGATCCTCATCGACGAGCAAGCCTAGTGCCGTGAGTTTCACCGACACGTTCGTTCGCGCGGCATCGCGTTCGATTGCAGCGAGCATTTCGAGATACGTATCGCGCGTGTGCGCGGCCTCGGCGATATCGGTGACATCCTCGCCGAGGAAATCGAGCGTGGCCGTGAGGCCGCAAGCGTTGAGCTCGCGCACGGCCGCGAGCGCCGCGACGACCGTCTCCCCCGCGACGAAGCGCTTCGCCAAAAAGAAGAATCGCGTCTGGAACGACGAGTCGGGCGCGAGGAGTCGATCGATGACAGCCATCGGTATCTTGTGGTTCGGGCCGGGTCGAGACCATCCTGGAAGCGCTTGCCTCCTCCGCTTGCAAAGGAAAATTTACAACGTGAATGCTCGCCAACGCGAGGCCGGGGCATCGGTAAGCCGAAATGTTACGAAGATGGAAGCCGCGCACGCTGGTTTATCCGGCGCACGGAAACGCGTCCTCGTCGCCGACGACGACGGCGATGTCTGTGCCTTGCTCGTGGCTGTCCTCGAGCCGATTTGCGACCTTACGATCGTCCACGATGCCGAGACGGCCTTGCGCTACCTCGAGGCCGACGAACGCTACGATGCGATCGTCTCCGATTTCATGCTTCCCGGAATCACGGGCGTGGAGCTCGTCGAACGCATTCGCGGCACGGAATCGCAGAGTCGCGTACCGATCCTCATGATCAGCGGCCATGGAGCGCTCGGGATCGGCAAAGAAGCCACAGCCGCCGGAGCGGACGCTTTTCTCGATAAGCCATTCACGCTCGCGCAACTTCGCAACGCCGTCTCGGCGCTATTGGGGCGCTCGCGCAGCTTCGCCTAAGAAGCGTTCGCGCGACCAGCGGCGTACGAGGACGACGTGTCTTCCGCCGTTTTTCGCGTCGCGCTCGTAGCGATTTCGCTCGCGCTCGACGTTTTTGCCGTGAGCGTCGGCGTCGGCATCCGCGGCGTGACGACGGCGGCGAAAGTGCGGATCGGCCTCGCATTCGCCGCAGCCGAAGTCTCGATGAATCTCGTCGGTGCCGGCATCGGTGCCGCTGCGGGCCGTGCGATCGGCGACGTGGCGGGCTATATCGGATTCGCGGCGCTCATCGGCGTCGGCATCTACATGATCGTGGAATCGATCCGTGCCGAAGAAGAAAATTTCGATCTCTCTCACGGCTTCGGGCTCTTCATCGCGTCGCTTTCGATAAGTCTCGATTCGCTCGGCATCGGATTCTCCATCAATTACATCGGCGTGCCGCTGCTCGTGACGCTCACCGCAATCGCGATCGCCGCGCTCGGTTCGACGGCGCTCGGGCTCGCGTTTGGCTCGCGCTTCGGGCCGATCGTCGGTGAGCGAGCCGGTATCATCGCGGGCTTCGTGCTCATCGCGACGGGCGCGCTCTTCGCGGTGCTAAAGTTTTTGCATATCGGCATATGACCCCGACGCAGCGCGTGTGGTTCGCGACGCTCGCGTTCGCCGTCGTCTACACGGTTCTCGGTGCGATCCGCTACGCGACCTATCATGCGGGCTCCGATCTCGGGCTCTTCACGCAGAGTATCGCGACTGCGTTCTCGGGCTTTGCGAATACGCCCGAGGGCGGTAACCATTTCACGTATCACTTCTCGCCGATACTCTTCGCGTGCGCGCCTCTGTTACTCGCGACGCATTCGCCGCTCGCGCTCGTCACGTTGCAAGCGATCGCGGGCGCACTCGTCGCACCGCCGCTCTTCTTTATCGCGCGAGCTCGCATCGAGGACGGTCGCGCGCTGGCGGTTGCGGTCGTGGCGCTTCTCTATCCGCCGCTCGCAGGCCTGACGTTTGCCGATTTTCACGAAAATGGATTCGCACCGGCCGCGACGCTCTGGCTCTTGTGGGCGATCGATGCGGGCCGTTTGCGTACGGCGGCGTTCCTCGCACTCCTCGCGCTCGCGATCAAAGAAGATCAGGGTGTGCTGCTTGCGGCGGCGGGCGTCTTTGGTGCGCTCGCCTATTGGCGCGACGGCGATCTCCGGCGCGCGCGATTCTGCGCGGTGGGAACGCTCGTTTCGATCGCGACGTTCGTTTTGTTCTTTACCATCGTGCGGCACGCGGCGGGTGCGACGATGCCATGGGCGCCGACGCATTTTTATGCGTGGGGACCGACCGACGCGCTCGGTCAGGCACCATGGTATTCCATCGGCCGACCCGCCTACGGGCTTGAAGCGTTCCTTCCGCTCGCCTTCGTCGCGCTCGCGACACCGGCCATTGCGCTCGTGTTGCCCGGCCTCGTCGAGGTGCTCGCATCGCACGAATCGATCACGTACACGATGGGCCAACATTACGCGGGCGTGTGGATCGGCTACGCGCTCTTCGCCTTCGCGCTCGGGATCGCACGCGCACACGCGCGGTCGCCGCAGCTGAGCTCACGGTTACTGCGACTCTCCGTCGGGATCTGCGTGCTGATCCTTGCGTTCGCGAGCCCGACGCATTGGGGCCATAACCTGGGATTACGAAACGCGCACGATGCCGCACGTGACCGCGCGCTCGCGCGCCTCGACTTGGGCAGCGAGGTCGGTGTTTCCGACGTGCTCTTCGCGCATCTCGGCTTCGATCCACACGCCATGCTCGGCCTCGATCGCGCGCCACGTTTCGCGCTCGTCGATACGCGCGATCGGTCGTCGTTCGTCGACGAGCGTTGGGCACCGATCGTCACGCGGGGCGTGGCGACGGGCGCGCTACGCCTCTTGTGGGCCGAAGATGGTGTAGGACTTTACGAACGGCGCGCCGCAACGTGGGGCGGCTGATGGACGTCGCACGCGAGATCCTCGCACGCGCTCGCGCGGTCGGATCGCGATCGATTGCCGTGGTCGGCACGAGTAAGAACGCCGGTAAATCCGTCGTCGTCGCTGCGTTGACGAGTGCGCTCGTTAACGAGCACCGCGTCTTCGGTCTCGCGTCGATCGGGCGCGATGGCGAATCGTTCGACGCGCTCGTCGCGGCGCCGAAGCCGCGTTTTTTCTTGCGCGAAGGCGCGGTCGTCGCGACGGCGACCGTGCTCCTGCCGCGGACGCCCGGGCTCGAGATCCTCGAAGTCACGGGAGAACGTTGCGCGCTCGGCCCGATCGCAATCGCGCGCGTGCGCGCACCGGGATACGTCGAGATCGCGGGACCGCCGCAAGCCTCCGCCGTGCGTCGGATCGTCGCGCGGCTCGCGACGTACGCACCCTTCGTCGTCGTCGACGGGGCCGTCGATCGTATCGCGGCCCTGCGCGGCGGTGACGATGCGATCGTGCTCGCTGTCGGTGCGGCGAGCGCGCCGACCTTCGATCGCGCGGTCGAAGATATCGCGGCCCTCGCCGCGCGCCTGGCCTTACCACTTCACGACGGCTCGGGCGAGGCGATCGTCGTCGTGGGCGCGCTCACCGCACGCGCGGCCGCGGAACACGCGCGCTCGTTCGGCCGCATGCCGATCGTCGTGGCCGATCCGACGCGGATCGCGTTTGGCGGGCGCACGTTTCTCGAGTTGCGCGAGCATCTCGATCTGCGTTGCGAGCATGCGTTGCGGCCGGTTGCGTGCACCGTCGCGCCGATCGGTCTCGAGCGGGCCTTCGAGCCCCGCGCCTTCGCGCGTGCGGTCGCGCAACGAACGGGATTGCCGACGTACGACGTCTACGCGCAGGCGGTCGCGTGAGCATGCCCTGGAACGCGGCGACCGCAGAAGCGATCGGCGCGACGTGGCTGCTCGATGCGATCGCACCCGCGGGCTCGTTCGGTCGCCGTGCTCTCGCGCGCGAACGACCGTTTCTGCGTGGCGATGAAGATGCGGCGCGTGATGCGATCGCTCGCGTCGCGTCGCTTGCGGCGAAGATGTCGGCGGGCGATCTCGCCGCGATGCGCGCAGCAATTGCGCGCGCGCCCGATTGCGCCGACGTCTTCGTGCGCGCCACCGCAGGAGCCACGCTCGACGATGTGGATTTCTTCGAACTCGGACGCCTCATCCGCGCGATCGATGAGGTCGCGCGTTTCGTCGCACGTGAGTCTTTTGCCGCGCGCGCGATCGCGGAGGTTCGCGCGGCGCTCGAACCCGGGACGACGAACGGGTACGGCTTCTATCTCGCCGACGCGTTCGATGCGACGCTGGCGCGCGAACGCGCGCGCGCGAATGCCGCGCAGGCCGCTTTCGATGCGGAGCGCAGTCGCATCGGCGAGCGCGTCGCAAACTTCGCCGGCATCGAACACGTGCGCGATGGTGAGTTCGTGTTGATGCGCGACGCGATCGCAAGCGTGCTCCCGCAGGAGATCCGTGTGGTGCGCGAGGCTCCGACGTATTTCTTGTGCGAGGTCGCCCTCGATGACGCCGCGCGTGATGCGCTCGCGCAACGTGACGATGCGATCGCGTGCGTCTCCGCAGCGGAAGAAGCGGTGCGCGCGCGGTTGTCGCGTGCCGTTGCCGATGCCGCCATGGCATTGGAATCGGCGTGCGACGCGCTCGGCGACCTCGATGCGCTCGTGGCGCGCGCGCAGTTCGCGCTCGCGCATGCGTGCGTCGTGCCCGAGATCGCGAGCGATGGTGGCTACGCGCTCGTCGATGCCTGCTTCGTGCCGCTGCGCGATACGCTCGCCGAACGCGGCCGCACCTACGCGCCGATCTCGCTCGAGCTCGATGGGATCGGCGTCGTCACGGGCCCGAACATGGGCGGGAAAACCGTCGCCTTGCGGACGCTCGGATTCGTCGGCGCCTGCGTCGCACTCGGCGTGCCGGTGCCGGCGCGCGCCGCCCGGGTCGTCTTGGTCGATGATATCGTGTGGCTCGGCATCGGGGCGAACGCCGATCCCGACGACGGCTTGCTCTCATCGTTCGGTCGTGAAGTAATCGGCTTGCGCGCGTTCCTCGCGCGCGACCCGCGGCGCGCGATCGTGCTCGTCGATGAGTTCGCGCGCACGACGTCGCCACGCGAAGGTCGCGCGCTTTCGATCGCGCTCCTCGAACGCTTGCGCGAGCGCGGCGCACTCGGGCTCGCGGCGACGCATCTCGCGGGAATCGCGACGGCCGCGAAGGTCGCGCACTTTGCGGTCGGCGGATTGCGCGCGTTTGCGGAAAGCCCCGCGCCGCTGGATTTCGATGCCGCGCTCGCGCGCATCGCACGCGCGATGGATTATCGCATCACGCGCGGCGATGAAGATGCCGCCGCGTCTTCCGATGCGCTCGAACTCGGCGCCGCGCTCGGTCTCGATGCGGAATTCGTCGCACGTGCGCGTACGGCACTCGGAGACGCGCGGACTCCGGACTGAGCGCCGAGAACGCGTCGGCGATGGAGCCGCTCGTCATTACCGTTGCCGCCGTCGGCGCCGAACTGAGTCGCGATCAGACGCCGCATCTTCCGCTCACGCCGGCCGAGCTCGGCGAGACCGCGGCCCTCTGTCAGGCGGCGGGCGCTTCGATGATCCACGTGCACTGTCGCACGGATGCCGGCGCCAACACTGCCGACCCCGCGCGTTTCGCCGCCGCGCGGGATGCGATCCTCGAGCGCAGCGATCTCATCGTGCAATTCACGACGGGTGGTGCGATCGGCATGACGGCTGCCGAGCGCGCGGCGCCGCTCGCGATGCGGCCCGAGATGGCGACGCTCACGTGCGGCACCGTCAACTTCGGCGACGACGTCTTCGAAAATAGCTTTCCGATCATGCGCGGGATTCTCGCGGAGATGGCGCGCTACGAGGTGCGGCCCGAACTCGAAATCTTCGATGCGGGTCATCTCGCAAATGCCAAGCGACTTGCGAGCGAAGGCCTTCTGGCGTTTCCGCAGCACGTCGATTTCGTTCTCGGCGTTCCAGGCGCACTCGAAGCTTCGGTGCGCAACCTCATCTTTCTCGTCGACGCGTTGCCGCCGGGATGTACCTGGTCCGTCGCGGGCATCGGCCGCTCGCAACTCGCCTTGGCCGCCGTCGCGATCGTCATGGGCGGACACGTCCGTGTCGGCCTCGAGGACAACATCTACTTTGCCAAGGGTCAACTCGCGCGAAACGACGAGCTCGTCGCGCGGGTCGCCGCGCTCTCGGCAACGCTCGGGCGCCCGGTCGCCTCGCCGACGGAAGCTCGCACGATTCTGGGACTCGCACCGCGCGCGGCGGTGGCGCACGTTGGACGGTAACTTATCGTCCACAGGGGCACGTGGTCGGCGCGCCGTACGCACGCACTTTCCCTATCGCCCCCGGGGGCATCGCACTGTTTAGTTACATCGTCCGACGGTCGCTTCAGGCCATCCCGCTGCTCTTGCTGATCTCCGTCATCCTGTATTGGATTCTCAGCAATGCTCCGGGCGGTCCGCTCGCGCCATACTTGCAGAATCCGCATATCACGGCCGCCGACATCGCGCGGCTCAAGCATAATTTCGGACTCGATCAACCGTTGCCCATCCGCTACGTGCGTTGGCTCGGAATGGTGCTGCAGGGCGATCTCGGCTATTCCAATTCCAACAGCGAGAGCGTCACCACGGCGATCGTCGAGCGCATCCCGGCGACGGTGCTGCTGAGCGGAACCTCGCTCTTTCTCTCGCTCGTCATCGGGATTTCGATCGGCATCTTCGCCGCGATCAAACCGTATTCGACGGTCGATTACATCGTTACGACGCTCGCGTTCTTCGGGCAATCCATGCCCGTCTTCTGGTTCGCGCTGATGTTGCAGCTCGCGTTCGCGGTCGGCGGCATCACGGCGTTCGGCTATCATTTCGCACTGCCGTCGGCCGGTATCTCGGCAAGCGATGAATTCGATCTCGGCGATCGCATCGCGCATCTCATTTTGCCGACGGTCGTCTTGAGTTTTCTCAATATCGCCGTGTGGAGTCGCTTCACGCGAAGCTCGATGCTCGAAGTCGTGAAGACGGACTACATGCGCACGGCCGCGGCGAAAGGCCTCGATCGCTCGAAGATCATCTTGCGCCACGGCCTCAAGAACGCGCTCATTCCCGTCGTCACGATCATCGCGCTGAGCTTGCCCGACCTCTTCTCAGGTGCGGTCGTGACCGAAACGATCTTCGCATGGCCGGGAATGGGTCGCTTATTTTTCAGCGCGCTCGGACAGTTCGATTTTTCGTTGCTCATGGGCTATCTCGTGATCGTATCGTTCCTCGTCGTGTTCTTCAATTTGGTCGCCGACGTCGCGTACGCATACCTCGATCCGCGCGTGAAATACGACTAGGAGAAGACCATGGCCATCACGCTCGTTCCCGGCGCCATCGCCGCACCCAACGCCGACGACGATTTCGTTCTCGAACGCCGCGGCGTCTGGAAGCGCTTTCGCAAACATAAACTCGCGCTCGTCGGCGCGTTCGTGCTGCTCGCGGTAACGCTCATCGCCACCTTCGCAAAATTTCTCGCCCCCGCCGATCCCAACTTCATCGATCAAGCAAACTGGTCGGGCTATCCGCTCGCGCCGGGCGTTGCGGGCCACATTCTGGGCACGGATGAGAACGGTCGCGATCTGCTCTCGCGCTTGATGTACGGCGCGCAAATCTCGTTGATGATCGCGTTCTTCACGGTGTTTTTGCAGCTTACGATCGGAACCGTGATCGGTGCGTTCGCGGGCTACTACGGCGGCCTCGTGGATTACATCCTGATGCGGATCACGGACGTGTTTCTCTCGATTCCTTTGCTACCGTTGCTTCTCGTGCTCACGGCGATCGTCGCCGCGTCGTCGAATAAGGCGTCGCTCGGACTCGGCGTCATCGTCGTAATCATCGGCGGGCTCTCGTGGCCGGGCGTCGCGCGACTCGTACGCGCTTCGTTCTTGAGTCTGCGCGAGAAAGAGTTCTGCGAGGCGGCGCGCGCGCTCGGCAATCCCGACCTGCGGATCATCTTCCGGCATCTCTTGCCCAACGCCATCGCACCGATCATCGTGCAGGGCACGCTCTCGGTGGCAACCGTCATCATCGTCGAATCGACGCTCTCGTTTCTGGGCTTCGGCATCCAGCCGCCGACGGCGTCGTGGGGCAACATGCTCGCCAACGCCGAGTCGAACATGGCGATCGCGCCGTGGGTCGCGATCTTCCCGGGCCTCTGCATCCTCGTCACCGTGCTCGCGATCAATTATCTCGGCGACGGCCTGCGGGATGCGATCGACCCGAACATGAAATGATGACGGGCCCCGCACCGTTGGGGCTTGCCTTTCCGGCGTCGAGTCGGTACTATTCTCCGGATGTCGCCTCGATGGTGGCATCGATTCCCTCTCGTGCGCAAGTGGCGGAATTGGTAGACGCACTAGCTTGAGGGGCTAGCGCTCGCAAGGGCGTGCTGGTTCGAGTCCAGTCTCGCGCACCATATTTCAAACCCCCGGAGGCACGCCGCCTGCCGGGGGTTTTTTATTGTACGTTCGGGTTCAGGCGCGATCAGCCGATGAGCGGCGTCCGCTCTTCGCGTAGTTTCGCGGCAATCGCATCCGGGAGCGCGTTTATCGCGGCGACCATGGTGCGATTGGTGTGTCCAGAGCGTCGATCGCATCGAGGATCTCGTTCTTGCCCGCCTTGCCGCTCTCGTAAAATTGACCC
>JANYGA010000289.1 GCA_025359485.1 Rhodospirillales bacterium
CGCGGGCGACGTCGCGATCGAACGCGTCGAAGCGCTCACCGGCCTTCCCGACATGGTGTTCACCGCCAATGCCGCGCTCGTGAGCGGCGGGCTCGCCATCGTGAGTAGCTTTCGCCATCCCGAACGCCGCCGCGAGCAAAATGCATATGGGATGTGGCTCGCGCAGGCCGGCTTCGCGACGACCTATCTCCAGCAGACGTTCTTCGAGGGTGCGGGCGACGCGCTCTTCGATCGCGTGCGGCCGATTCTCTATGCGGGCTACGGTTGGCGGAGCGAGCGAGGCGCCGCCGCGCAAATTTCCGAGACGCTCGGAATTCGTACGGTACCGTTGCTCTTGGTCGACGAACGCTTCTACCATCTCGACACGGCGCTCTGTCCGCTCGCGAGCGGACACGTCATGGTCTTCACGGACGCATTCTCGCCGCACGCACAGACGCTCTTACGCCGGGTGATCGAGCCCGAATATCTCATCGAAGTCTCCGTCGACGACGCGCTCGCATTCGCGTGCAACGCCGTCGAAATCGGCGACGCGATCGTCCTGCACTCGGCGTCGACGCCACTGCGCGCGCGTCTGCACGCGGCGGGCTATCGCATCTTCGCAACCGATCTTTCCGACTTCCACAAAGCCGGCGGGTCCGCGAAATGCCTCACCCTCCGGCTCGACGACGGCCCCGCGGTCAACGCAGCCGCGGCGTAAGGAAGGGGGCGGGGTAGGCCATCACGCGTTGACCCAAAGGCCGTGGTGTGATAATCTACCGCAGTTATGTACGCAATCATCGAAGCGGATGGCAAGCAGTTCCGCGTGAGTGAAGGCGACTTGATTCGTTGCGACGCGATCGACCTCGAAGTCGGTTCCACGATCGCCTTCGACCGAGTCGTCCTGACCAGTGGCGGTGGGGATGCCGTCTCCGTGGGAGCTCCGCTCGTGGCCGGCGCCACCGTGACTGGGACCGTCCTTCGCCAAGCCAAAGACAAGAAGATCCTCGTCTTCAAATACAAGCCCAAGAAGCGCGTTCGCAAACTCGTCGGCCATCGCCAGCGGTTTGCCGAAGTGCGCATCGATAAGATCCAGCTGCCCGCCTAAGGCATCCGTGGTCGAGCTTCACGTTCGCAAAGACAGCCGGCAACGGCTGTCTTCGTTTTATGCCACGGGCCATGCCGGGTGGGCCGAGAGCGGGGAAGACATCGTTTGCGCGGCCGTCTCGGCCGTCTTACAAGCCGCGTGGCTGGGCCTTGCCGAAGTGCGACACGTCGACGTAACGGGAAGCCGCTCGGCCGGTCGTCTCGATCTTTCGTGGCCCACGGCCGCCCGCGATGACCCAGGCGCTCAGGCGATCGTCGCGACGGCCATCCTTTCCATCGAGCGCATGGCCATGCAATTTCCCGATCACGTTCGCGTGATAATCGAAGCCTCCGACGGGTAAAGCGCGCTTGCAATAGCGAAGGGAAAGGCCACCATGACCGACATTTTCAAACCGATCAACGACGATCGCCACGGCACGCCGGGCGCGTCGTCCGACCCGTACGCGCCCGCACCGCCGTCATCGCCCGCATCGACTGATGCCGGTCGAACCGTCGTCGCAGGCGTCGTTGGCGGCGTACTTTCCGCAGCGGGCTATCTCGTGTACTCGCGCCTTCCCGACGATCAGAAAGAGCGCTTGCACCAGCAGGTTCGTACGCTCGTCGAGAGTCGCGTCAACGAACTCCGCGGTCGCTTCAACCTCTAGATCGGGCGGACGAGAAACGTGCCGCTCGACGGCACGCTACTCGATCGCGTGGACCGATTCGGGAACGTATGGCCGGGTGGCGTCGGTTTCGACCACCGGCCGAGGCGCGTAGGGCGCGAACGGGTGCGCCGCGTTTCCGGCAGGCTCGTGCGCCGTAATGGGTTCGTGTTCCGACTCGTGTGAAGGAAACGGCTCGTAAGCGGGCGTCGGCTCCGCGAGCGATCCGTACATCGAAGACGGCGTGGCCGAGGACGTCGATGCGACATCGAGATCCTCTCCGGCACGTTCCATCTCTCGGATAAAGCCCTGCGACGTATTCTGGACGTCGCGCATGACTTGGCCCGCTTTGCGGGCGACTCTCGGTAGTTGATCGGGGCCGAACGCGATGAGCGCGACGGCACCGATGATCAGCATATCAGCAGGGGAGAGCACAGGATTCCTCCTGCCAAGCGTGCAACGACCCGCCTCCCATCCGCCATGCGGATGATGAGCGATCCCCGTGCAAAGGACTGGCTGCGAGCGCTTGAAGATCATCTACACGCGCGGGAACCGGACCGAAACCCTCGCCTCGATCGCGACACTTCGCAAGATCTTGGGTCGGTTCGTCGGTCATCGGGTTTTCTATGAGGTTTCCTCGCGAAATAAGCGCGGTCATGAATTCTTTTCTACGAAGAATACCTTCGTCGTGAGCTCGATCGACGTCGTCAACCGCGACTATCTGACGATCACGATCTTCGACGCTCATAATTCGGCCCACAGTATCGAAATCCTCAATCCATCCGCGTTACGTATTTACGACGAAACGATGGGCAAAGGGTTCGCCGTTTCGTTTTTGAGCGAATCGTCGGGTGACGTCGAATCGCGTTGCTACCTGCGCGATGAGGGCGACGAGAGCGAAGGCCTGCGCGAAAAGCACGATCTCGAGAAAATCACGCTCCCGCAACTTTTCGAATATCTCGAAGAGATCACGCTCGTCAAACCCGTCGTTTCCCCGCGAGCCGAGTAGCGGCCCGGAGCGAACGCACGGCTTCCCCGTGGCGGCCGAGAGTCTTGAGCGCGATGCCGAGATTTTGGTGCGCGATGGCATAGCCTTCATCGGCGCGAATCGCCGAGCGATAGCAGTCGATCGCATCTTCGAGGTGACGATCTTCGAAGAGCAGGTTGCCGATATTGGCAAGCGCGGGCGCGCAGCGTTCGTTGAGGGAAAGCGCGCTATCGAAGGATGCGAGCGCCGCATCACGATCGCCGATGCCGATCTGCGCGACGCCGCATTTATTCGCGATGACCGCCCGTGCGACGTCGTCGACCGCAGCGTCGCGAGCGTCTCGTAATTCCGCAAGCGCCGTCGTGAAATCGCCGCGGTCGAGTGCGATCGTGGCGCGAGCGAAGGCGGTCGCGGGCGGGGCCGGGCGGCGAAGCGCGGCAAAGAGCGTGCGGACGTCGAACATGCCGAGCACCCGTGTTACACATCGACGTCGTCACGCTTTTCCCCGAAATGTTCGCACCGGCACTCGGTCTCTCGATTCTCGGCCGCGCGCACGAACGTGGGATCGTGACCGTAACGCTCCATCATCTTCTCGACACGCTCGATTCAAACGAACGCGCCGACGATCGGCCCTTTGGCGGCGGCCCGGGCATGGTGTTGCGCATCGAGCCGCTCGCGCGCGTGCTCGATGCGATCCTCGCGGACGCACCCGCAGGCGAACGACGCGCGATCGTCGTGACGGCAGCGGCCGGTGCCACCTTTCGGCAAGCGACGGCCGAACGTTTTGGCGCGCTCGATCGCCTCGTGATCGTCTGCGGACATTATGAGGGCATCGACGAGCGGCTCGTCGCGCTCTACGGTGCCGAGGAATGGTCGCTCGGCGATTTCGTGCTCACCGGTGGCGAGCTTCCCGCACTCGCATTCATCGATGCGACGGTCCGCCTGCTCGACGGCGCGATCAACGCGAGTTCGCTCACGAGCGAATCGTTTACCGGTGAAACACTCGACGCACCGACCTATACGCGACCCGCGCTCTTTCGCGGAGAGGCGATTCCCGAGGTGCTGCTTTCCGGCGATCACGCGAAGATCGCGGCGTGGCGGCGCGAACAATCTATCGCGCGAACGATCGCGCGTCGACCCGATCTGCGCGACGACGCGACGCAGACCCGCGAGTAGCATCTGATCTACTCCAACGGTGCAGCCCTCGCGACCGCGCTACTTCTCGTCCACGTCGGCGCGTTGCTCTACGGTGGTGGCTTCGCGGTCGCATCGGATCGGCTGACGCGCGATGCCGCGACGTCGACCGATACCGCCTTTCGCTCGGCTCATCTCGCCGCGCTCGCGCGCGTCCATCCGGTCGTCACGCGCGCGCTTTGGATGTCGCTTGCGAGCGGCGGCGCGCTCTTCGCGCTCCACGTCGAGCGCTATGTGACGTCGGGGATCTTTTGGGCGAAGATGGGGCTGCTCGTGGCACTCGTCGTGACAGGGCTCGCGATGCGCGTCGCCGAGCGCGACGTACGCGAAGCCGGAGCCGACGGATCGCGCGATGCGGTCGACCGCATCTGGCAACGTCTCCGCGGGACGGCCATTGCCAGCACCACGCTCTGGTCGCTCGTTGCGGTCGCGGGGGTGCTCTTGGAGAGCAGTGCGGCGAGGTGAAAGAACTCCGACCTCGTTCGAATCGCCGACCCTACCGGGATTCTTGATTCAAAGCCCGCGCCGTGATATGATACCCGGGTTGTCCCAGCGGCCCGAGCGTCACTTCTCGCGGCCGCCGATGTATGTGGGGCGTAAGGAAACCATGAACGTCATCGATCTGCTCGAACGCGAACAGCTAAAGTCCGATGTGCCCGATTTTCGTCCGGGCGACACGGTAAAGGTCTACTCGAAAATCGTCGAGGGCGGCAAAGAACGCACGCAGATGTTCGAGGGGGTCGTCATCGTCCGTAAGGGCGGCGCGATCGGCGAGACCATTACCGTCCGTCGCATCTCGCACGGCGTCGGCGTCGAGAAATCGTTCTTGCTCCACAGCCCCCGCGTCGAAAAAGTCGAAGTGAGTAAGCGCGGAATCGTCCGTCGTAGCCGCCTCTATTATCTCGCAGATAAAGTCGGTAAGGCCGCCCGGATCAAAGAAAAGAAAGTCGCGCGCTAGCGCGACTTCGCGAGGCGACGTGACCCCACTCGAACTCTTCGGATTAATCTGCGTCCTCACCGTCGTTCGCGTGGTGATGTCGCTGCGTCCGGTTGCCGTCACTTCTTCGGCACCGCTTTCGGTCACGGGCGACGGCGGGACCGCTACCGCTTCGCCGTCGATCAGCGTCGTCATACGTGAGTATCTCGACGCTTTTATCGTGGCCGGCCTCGTCGCACTCTTCCTCATCACGTTCGTGGTGCGGACGTTCTTCATTCCTTCCGGCTCCATGGAGCCGACGCTTCAGATCCACGACGTGCTCCTCGTCAACGAGTTCGAGTACCGGATCACGACGCCGCACGACGGCGACATCGTCGTCTTCCCGCCGCCGATTCAAACCACCAACGATTTCATCAAGCGTATGATCGGCAGCCCGGGCGAAACGCTCAAAGTGCACAACGGCATCGTCTATCGCAACGGGAAAGCGCTCGATGAAAAATACATCGCGCAGAAACCCGCGTACGAGATGGAAATCAAAAATTACGGCGTCTACGTCGACGGAAACCCGCTCGATCCATCGCAAGCGAATATTCCACCCAAAGACAAGTGGACGTCGCCCGATACGATTCCACCCGGCTGTTATTGGATGATGGGCGACAATCGCAATAATTCCGAAGACTCGCACATCTGGGGGTTCGCACAACTCGGCGGCACGTTCGCGACCGGTCCCGAGGCGGGCAAAAAAGCGGGCTTCACCGGTCACGCGTTCCTCAACTTCTGGCCACCGGGACGTATCGGAATTCTTCGATAGACGTTTGCATCGCGCGCGGGGAGGCCACGCGCGTGGCGCGAACGCCGCAGTGTGCCCTCGTCCTTGCGCGTGCGAACGATTGCGAATCTCGCGTGGCAACTCGCACTCTTAGGGCTCATCGCCTTCGGTGTTCTGGGCATTCGTCCGGGACAAGTGAGCGGCTTTTCGATGGAACCACGCATCGACTCCGATGAGTACGTGCTCATCAACGCCCTCGCGTATCGGATGGGCCCGCCGCATCGCGGTGAGATCGTCGCGTTTCGGCACGAACGTTCGTCGCCGTCGGTGTATCTCAAACGCGTGATCGGGCTACCGGGCGAACGCATGAGCGTCGACCGCGGCGTCGTTTCCGTCGACGGTCGCACGATCGACGAACCCTACGTGCGCTTTCCCGATAAACGCTCGTTCGCGGCCGTGGTCGTGCCGCCCGGATCGTATTACGTGCTCGGCGACAATCGCGGAAATAGCGACGACTCGCGCGCGTGGGGCTTCGTCCCCGCAGGCGATCTCATCGGTCGCGCGTCGTTTGCGATTTGGCCGCTGTCGCGTTTTGGGGCGTTGCTCTAAATGAGTCGCGCGATCTCCGATGAGGCGACGATTCAATGGTATCCGGGTCATATGGCCAAGGCGATGCGGCGCTTGTCGGAAGATATGCATCTCATCGACGTCGTCGTCGAGGTCGCCGACGCGCGCGTGCCCGAAGCCGGCACCAATCCCGTACTCGCGAAGATCATCGGGAATCGACCGCGTTTGCTCGTGCTCTCGCGCGAACACGTCGCCGATCCCGCGCTCACCGCTGAATGGCTCGCCGATTTCGGTTCGCGCGGTCGCGTCGCAATCGCGGTCGATGCGAAAGAGCGCGCGGGCGTGACGCGTTTGCGCGCCGCATTCGAAAAACTCGGCGAGGGTCGCCGTAGCGCGCGTGCGATCGTGCTCGGCATTCCGAATGCGGGGAAGTCGACGATCATCAACGCGATCGTCGGGCGCAACGTGGCGCGCGCCGAAGATCGCGCTGGCGTGACGCGCTCGCGACAGTGGTTCCGTGTGGGTACGGGGCTCGAAATCATGGACACCGCGGGTATTCTCGTGCCGCGCATAGATACGCCGGATTCGCAATGGAAACTCGCGATGATCGGCGCCGTGCCGCGCGCACGATTCGATGCCGAAGACATCGTCACGCGCTTTCACCGGTGGGCGATCGCCGCCGATCCGCAGACGCGCGTACAAAGTTTGGAAACGTTCGCGCAATCGCGCGGCTTCTATAGCCGCGGTACGATCCTCAACACGCATAACGCCGCGTGGGCCTACATGAAGGATTGGAGCGACGGAAAATTCGGTCGCATGACGCTCGAAACGCCGCCCGAGGCACCGTGACCGCAGCCGAGGCCGCGCACAAACGCAAGCTCGCCGCGCAGCGCGAACGTCGTCGTTTGTTGCGCCTGCATGCCTACGAACGTGCGGCGCATGCCGACGGTCATCTCTACGTCGGCGGCGTGGATGAAGTCGGCCGTGGGCCCCTGGCCGGGCCCGTCGTCGCCGCGTGCGTCGTCCTCGATGGGCCGTTGATGCTCGTCGGGCTCGATGATTCCAAGCGCGTGGCACCCGATCGCCGCGAAGCGCTCGCGCACCAGATTCGCGGCCACGCCGTCGCGTGGGCGATCGGTGAGGCGAGCGTCGAAGAGATCGATCGCATCAACATTTACTGGGCATCGATCCTCGCGATGGAACGCGCGATCGCCGCACTTGCGACCGCGCCGCATTTTCTCCTCACCGATGCCGTACGGATTCGATCGTATGCGGGCGCGCAGTTGCCCGTGATCAAGGGCGATGCGAAATGCGCGAGCGTTGCCGCTGCATCGATCATCGCGAAAGTTCATCGCGACGCGCTCTGCATCGAGCTCGATCGACGCTATCCGGCGTATGGGTTTGCCGAACATAAGGGATACGCGACCGCGCGCCATCTCGCCGCGATCGCCGAGCACGGCCCGTGCGCCGATCATCGTCGCGGCTATGCGCCGGTGCGCGATGCGCTATCGCTGTTCGATCCGGCATGAGTCGGGCGCACGATCTCGGCGCGGCGAGCGAAGACGCGGCTTCCGCCTACCTGCAATCGATCGGCTATCGCATCGTCACGCGAAACCTCCGTGGCCCGGGCGGCGAGATCGATATCGTGGCTCGCGATGGTGAAACGATCGTCTTCGTCGAGGTCAAGGCGCGGACGACACGGCGCTTCGGTTCGGCGCTCGGTGCCGTCGATGCGCGTAAGCGCGCGCGACTACGTCGCGTCGCCGCGGATTATCTCCAGTTCGTCGCTCCGACCGCACGCGCTCGCTTCGACGTGCTCACGTTCGAAGGCACGACGCCCCGGCTTCACCGCAACGCCTTTTAGTCGCGTGCGTGAAACGAATTTTCACGCGCAGGAAAAGCG
>JANYGA010000276.1 GCA_025359485.1 Rhodospirillales bacterium
GTACGAACTCCGTTGGCGCGAGAAACGCGTCGCGGGGGAGCATACGAATCGGCGGGATCGGGGGTAAATTGTACGTTCCGGTTTCGAGTCGACGTTCGAGAACGCCCGACGGCGAGAAGACGTCGATGGGCCGATCTTCGCGCGAGAGTTCCTTGACGCCGTAGACCAAACGATCGGCGGCTTCTTGCGTCGTTCCGATCGTGAAGAGCGCGAGACAGTTGAAGAGATCGGCGAGTTCGCACTGGACGTTGTAGCGTCGGCGCAAGATTTCTTCGGCTTCGTAGCCCGTGTACCCGAGATCTTTGACGGTGATCGTGATCTTCGTCGGATCGAGATCGAACACGCCGGGCTTTCCGACTTGTTCGTCACCAAAGCAATAGATGCCGGGAATCGCATTGAGTCGGCGGCGCGTGTCGTTTGCGAGCTCGATCGTGCGCGAGAGCAGCGCGCCGCCTTCCATCGCCATCTGTCGCCGTGCGACGTCGAGCGATGCGACGAGCACGAGATTAGGCGACGTCGATAAGAAGAGTTTGACGACCGCTTTGAGCCGATCGAGTCGGATGCGATCGCCTTTTTGATGCAGCATCGCGGTTTGCGAGAGACTGCCGAGCATCTTGTGCGTCGAATTGATGCACATATCCGCACCCGCCGCGAGCGCATCGATCGGCAGCGCGGGGTGAAAATGAAAATGCGGTCCCCACGCTTCGTCGACGAGAAACGGTACGGCGAACTCGTGCGCGACGGCGGCGATGCCTTCGAGATCCGCGGTGACGCCGTAATACGTCGGACTGACGATGTACACGGCTCTGACGTCGGGGTGTTCCGCGAACGTCGCGCGTACGGTTTCCGGTGTGATCGTGTGATCCATGTGCAAGCCCACGTCGACTTCGGGCTTCATCCAAATCGGTTGCGCGCCGCTCATGATGAGGCCGCCCATCGCACTTTTGTGCGCGTTGCGCGGTAACGCGATTTTCTCACCGGGATCGAGTGCGGCCATCATCATGATCTGATTGCCGCTGGTCGACCCGTTGATGAGAAAGAACGTGTGATCGGCATCGTATGCGGCGGCGGCGAGTGCTTGCGCTTGTGCGATCGCTTCTTCGGGCTGTAAGAGATCGTCGAGCCCGCGGATCTGCGTGAGATCGATCGCGAGGACGTTGTCGCCGAGGAAGTCGCGAAGCTCGCGATCCATGCCGCGCCCCTGCATATGGCCGGGGGTGTGGAACGGGATGACGCCGGAGTCAACGTAGTCGAGGAGGACATCGAAGTACGGCGTCCGGCTTTGGTCCACGGACGAGCTGCTTCTTCGCTCGCGAGAGTGGTTCCGCTTCGCGTCGCGCGTCTACGTTCGCGCGCGCAGCACGATCGCCAGCATCGCAACATCGCATGCGGCTTGCGCGAACGTCGCGAGCGCGCGCGCTGGTTCGTGTGCGTTGAGTCGTGCGATCGTATGCGCGTCGTATCCGCGCGCGGAAAGCTCGGCGTGGATCGGTACCTGCACGAATGCGGTGAGCCCGAGAACGAGCGCACCCGCAACCGCAGCGACGAGTGGCAACCACATCGGTATCCCACGCGGGCGATCGAATGCGAGCGCGACATTCGCGAATGCGGCGATCAATAACGCGGGTCCGATCGAAAACGTGATGCGCTCGCTATGGAATGCATGAAACGCCGGAAAATCGATCGCACCGACGCGCGCGAAATTCGGGTACGCGACCGTCGCGACATACGTTTCGATGCCGAGCGCGACGAGCGCCGCGACCGATGCGATGAGCAGCATGTTGCCGAGGCCGATTAACCGGCCTCGACCACCTCATCGATGGAGACGTTGTAGAGAAAGAGAAACTTATGCCATTCCCCAGGCAGAGTGTTTCGCTTGACGCGTATCCAAGGGATGTACTTCGGCGCTTTCGGTTTGCGCCGCAGCGGCATGTTCGCATGTTCGGGCGTGCGATTGTTCTTGCGATTAATGCAGCGCATGCACGCGCAGACTAAATTCTCCCACGTCGAGGGACCGCCCTTACTCTTGGGCAGGACGTGATCGACCGTCATGAGCCGCTCGCCTTTGAGCGCGCAGTATTGGCACGTGTAATCGTCGCGCAACAGGATATTTTTTTTCGTGAGCGCGACCTTCTGCATCGGCCGACGGATGTAATAGAGCATCCGGATGATCGAGGGCAGCTTCATTTCGTACGTCGGCGAGCTGAGCATCTGCGCCCGGCCGTGCACGACTTCGGCTTTTCCCGAAAATAACAACTTGACCGCGCGCTGAAAACTCGTAATATTGAGCGCTTCGTATGTAAAGTTCAGCACTAAAACATCCGTCACGAGAATCTCGCTCCGTTACGGACGTCGGCGGTACGAACGCGAGAAGCGAGACTCATAAGCCTCGCTTCTTTACGTAGGACATGCGAAGCTCGGTGAGCATCCTCGCCATCGAAGAGCGCTCGTCGCTCGAGAGTCGTGACGATATTCGGTCGAAAGCCTTGCCAGCGACGTCGATCGCGATCTCGGCGTTGTCGAGATCGGGCGGCACCTCGGCTCCATCGACCGTGGGGTGCAGATACGCGTGCGCGATGAGGCTGAGGTTCGCGACGACCTCGCCTAGGACGACTTCGACCGGCGGTATCGTAGCCGCTTCCGGTGATGTTGCCATCGTAACCCGAGAATACGCCGCCTCAGGCGAGCTTCCCCGCCGGAGTCGCAAGACGAGACGGGCGACCTGCGAGCATAAAGGCGAGCCGACCCGTTCCCACCGCGCCCTCCGACCGAGCGGCGTTCGATGGCGTCGCGTTTGTCGAAGCCGCGGATGCGTCGCGACACGGAACTTCGGGCACGACCGAAGGCGTTGCGTTCTCGCATTACTTTAGCACCGGAGAATACATGATTCGAAGATCGATCGGCGGCACCGTCGCCTTGAGCTTGCTCGTCGCTGCGACCGCGACATCGGCACAAACGTTGCCGACACAAAAATTTCCATTTAAGTCGGGGCCCGTGACGATCTCGTCGTGCTCGCTCAGCGCGAACGGCAACATCGTCGCCAACAATAGCCTCCAAGTAAAATACTTCCAGAACGTCCCGCAGCGTAAACTCGCTTCGGTCACGTTCCGCGTGCGATACGCCGGGCAAACGGCCGTCTTCACCGACGTCGGCGATTTTTCGTACGACAAGGCAATCGACCACAAATTCAACGTGCTCGGCGGCGCACCGTTCGCGAGCGCCAACCCGCAAGTCTGCCGCGTCCTAACGGCAACGTTCGCCGACGGTGAAACCGTCACACCGGAATACGCGGGCGATATCGATGCGGATTCCGATATGACGCCGACGGCCGAAGAAACCTCGATGCCGGGGAGTGCCGAATCGCGCAAGACTTCATCGCACCCGATCGTACAACAAACCTATCCCTACAAGTCGGGTCCCGTGACCATCTCTTCTTGCTCGGTCAACAAGAGCGGCAACGTCGTCGGAAATAAAAGTTTAAACATTAAGTATTTCCAAAACGTACCGACGCGTCACCTTCAATCGGTCACGTTCCGCGTGCGCTATGGCGGGAAGAGCGCCACCTTCACCGATGCTGGCACGTTCGACTATGACGCGCCGATCGATCATAACTTCAACTTCTTCGGTGGCGCGCCGTTTACGACCGCGCACCCCGAAGTCTGCCGCGTCCTCACCGCGACCTTCGGGGACGGCGAAATCGTCGATCCGATCTAAGAACGAACGGAGATGCGAATCGCAAGGCTGCGGTTCGCGTCTCGCTCAAAGCGAGCGAGCGACGATCTCGAGAAAGAACGCGTGAACGCGCGAATCGCTCGTGAGTTCGGGGTGAAAAGATGTCCCCATTACGTTCGCCTGGCGCACGAAAACGCCGTGACCGCCATGCGATGCGAGGACGTCGACGCCGGCGCCGGCGCGTTCGATCCACGGCGCGCGAATGAAGATCGCGGGAAACGGATCGTCGCCGAGTGCGGGAATCGCGAGCGGCACTTCTTCCGATGCGAGCTGTCGGCCGAACGCATTTCGGCGCACGGTAATATCGATGAGGCCGAGCGATCGCTGATCGACGCCCGCGACGTCGGTTGCGGCGACGATCATCCCCATGCACGTGCCCCAAAGCGGCAATCCCGCACGCACGCGTGCGACGAGGGGTTCTGCGAGCTCGAAACGATCGAGCAGCCGAATCACCGTCGTCGACTCGCCGCCCGGAATGATGAGGCCATCGACCGCGTCGAGTTCGGCGCGCGTTTTGACCGCGAGCGTCCGTGCGCCGATTCCGCGCAGCATCGCCACGTGTTCGTCCACATCGCCCTGCAGCGCGAGCACGCCGACGAGCGGTCGCGACGCTTCGTGCGGCGGAGCCGACGTCGCATCGCGAACCACTTCGGTCATTTAATTTCCGCGCACGCTCATCAGTTGCTTCTCATCGAGCTGGCGGATGTCGACGCCGTCCATCGGCTTCGCGCCCGCGAGCGTCATGGACGCGGCCACGATGGCTTTGGGATCGTTGAAGTGCGTGGTCGCCGCCACGATCGATTTTGCGTACTTGAGCGCGATATCGGGATTCACTTTTGGAAACCCGTTATCGTCGTATTCGGGCACGCCGTTCTTGTAGACCGCGGCCGCTTTGAAGATACCGCTGCCGACGAAAATGCCTTCGGCACCGAGCTGCATCATGAGGGCCGCGTCGGCCGGCGTCGAGACGCCGCCCGCGCAGAACAAGACGACCGGCAGCTTCTTCTCGCGTGCGACGTATTGGATGAGATCGAGTGGCGCCCCGATGTCGCGCGCGCGTCGCACGAGTTCTTCTTCCGGCACGGCGCCGAGTTCGGCGATCTGATCGCGAATCGTGCGCATGTGGCGCACGGCTTCGACGATATTCCCGCTGCCCGCTTCGCCCTTGCTGCGAATCATCGCGGCACCTTCGGCGATACGACGTAACGCTTCGCCGAGATCTTTCGCGCCACAGACGAACGGCACGTCGAATTTGTGTTTGTCGATCTGATACTTGTCGTCGGCCGGCGTGAGTACTTCGGACTCATCGATGTAGTCGACGCCGAGCGCCTGGAGGCATTGCGCTTCCGCGAGGTGACCGATGCGCGCCTTCGCCATCACGGGTATCGTCACGGTGTCCATGATGCGCTGGACGAGCGCGAGATCGCTCATGCGCGCGACGCCGCCATTGAGGCGGATGTCGGCGGGGATGCGCTCGAGCGCCATGACGGCGACGGCGCCCGCTTCTTGCGCGATCGCGGCTTGCTCGGCCGTAACGACATCCATGATGACGCCGCCTTTGAGCATCTGCGCGAGGCCGCGTTTGACGGTGACGGTGCCTTTTTGTGATCCCGAATCATTCACGTGCGTGTTCTCCCTCACTGAGCACTCGAGCGCCGCATGCGGCACTAGTGTCCCTATCTTATCAGGGCCGAACAACCAGCATGGTAGTGACGCTCAGGGTGAGAGGCTCGGCTGCGAGACGGGCGGCAGCGTCGGATACGATCTGGGGCCGCCGTTCCTGGGCGCGGAAGCCGTCGGGGTCGCCTTCTGCGGCGCGAGCGTCTGCGCCGTATCGGGCGCGATCGTCTCTTCGGCCGCATGCGAGACGATCGGCAGCGGCAGCGCGGGCGACGTATAGGTCGTATTCGGCGTGCTCTCCGATGCTGGTTCGTCGCTCGCGGTCCCCGAAGCACCCGCTTTTCCACTTTGGGTCGGGCTCGGGGTATTGGCTTTACGACGTGGGCGTGCGGTTTCGACGGGTTCGGGCTCGGGCGTAATGCGCGGGTCGGGAAACGCGGGATCGGTCGCGACGGAAAGGACCTGGCGCCGCTTCCAGAGCGCCCGGCTCTGTGGGGAGTCCGACGAGCCGGGTGTCGGCGTCGCGATCGGCGTGGCTGCGGCTCCGGCGCCTCGTGAGGAGATCTGACCGAGCACGCGGTTGCCCATATTGTTCCCGATGAAAATCGCGATGACGAGCACGAGCGCGCCCATCACGAGGACGGTGCTCAGGCCCGGCCGCTTGCCACTCACGCGTTCGCACCCGCGAAGATCTCACGATCGAGCGGCGTGCCCGCGAGTACGAGTTCTGCGATTTCGCCCGGTGCGAGATGGGCGTGACGGATTTCGCCGCGAAATTCGATCGAAACGTCACGCGCAGCGTCGAGCAAGTTGCACACGAACGCCCGCACCGCGCCCCTTTCGTCTTCAAATGCGATCGCACCAACCTCGATCGGCGAGGTTGCGATCTCGTCGCTGATATCGACGCCTGCGTAGATGCAACGGTACGGCTCTTCTGCCGAGGCTTCCCGCATGTTACAGAAGATGCGCGCCGTGTTGCGATCGATCACGTACGTGCAGCGCTCGCCGCCCAGACGGACGCGCACACCCGCCGACCACGACCAGCCCGTCGGCAAATTCGGCGCGAGATGCGGCCGACCGCTCGTGCGATAACCGTCGATCCCACCGACGGTTTCTGCGACGGCCCACAAGTATTTCGCACCCGTCCACGGCGAGAGATACATGCCGCGATTGGTGAGCGAACCACCGTCGAACCACTCGGCGAATTGGCCGGGAACGGCGTTACGTCGCGCCCCTTCTTCCATCGTTGCGTAGATCGTCTCGAGCCAATGCGCGCTTTCGTCGACGAAGTCGTTGCGCGCGAGGGCGACGGCGAACCACAGCGTGAGGTCGGGCCAGATCCCGCCGAGTAGACCGAACCCATGCGATGGAAAGTACCATGAATCCGCCGTGGAGATCGTTCGCAGTCCGACCGACGTCACGAAATCCGCCTCGAGTAAGCGTCGCAAGATCGCACGGCGTTGCTGCGCATTTGCAATCTCGAAAAGCACGGGGAAGATTTCGTCTGCCGTAAACGTGTCTTGGTAATTGCCGTCCTTATCGTAGTTGAGAACGAATTCGCCCGTGTCGGGATTGAAGAGATGCGCCATCATTTTTTCCCGCAGACTCGCAGCTTCGCGCGCGTAGCGTTCCCAGTGTTCGCGATCGTCGACGACCGCACAGAGCGTCGCTGCCGCTTCGAGAGCGAAAACGCATTCGGCGTTGATCTCGGTGACCGCACCGTCGAGCGTGTAATATGGAATGATATTGCGCCACGACGCGATCCCGTACATATCGACGCCTTTGGCGTTGCACCAGACGAGGCCGTTGGGATCGCGCTGCGAGAGGATGTAATCCGCGATCTTGACGATCGCCGGAATGAGTTCGCGTACCCACGTCTGGTCGCGTGTGGCGTTGTAGTGATGGAGCATTGCGACGAGGTGAAGCGGCGTATCGTCGTTGATGTTGAGTTCGTAGGATGTGTTGAAGCCGCTGCTCCCGCGAACGTATTCCACGACTTGGCCCGAGGGTTCGAGATAGCGGTTGAAGACGTCGATCGCATCGCGACTGAATTGCGGTAAGAAATAATCGAAGCCGTGGACGAACCACGACGTGTCGCGCGAAACGAGAATATCCGACGGCGGCGAGTTCGTCGAACCCCAGCCTTTGGGATAGTCTTTGATGATGCGCAGCATGTTCGCTTTCGCCCACACGACGCCGCGACTCACGACGGGTGACGGAACGAGAAAGCGCGCGTCCTTGAGCGCGTTTGCGTAGTAGGCTTGCGTCGCATCGAGCGCGTGCGGATCGCCGAGAAGATCGTCGATCGTGGCGCGCGCGGCCGCGCGGCCCGCATTGTCGTACACGACGGCGATACGTAGCGACGCGCGTTCGCCCGCAGCGACGGTGATGCGGTACTCGAAGGCGCCGTAAATGCGGCCGCGCACCGTCGCCGCGAGTTCGGGCGTAACCTCGGTGAGCTGCGCGTCTTCGGGAAGCGTGCCGCGCCGCATCGCTTGCTGCAGGACGGCTTCGCGCACCGCGCAGACCGCAGCATCCGGAGCGCGCGAGGCACCCCACAAACGTGTCGCGCCCGACTCTTCGTTCCACGCACAGAGATACCGACCGTCACGCTCGGCGTGGACTTCGGTTTCCGGTTCGCCGTAAAAACGTTGGCCGACCATGAGCGCCGAGGGGAAGATCGCAGCGTCGACGGATTCAAGACTCGCGTTGTGGAGCGAGATTTCGACGACGAAGGCCACGGCGCGATCGTGTCGGGGGCCGTGCGGAACGTAAAAACACTCCGTCACGCGCAAGCGTTCGTCGAGCGCGAATTCGGAGATCTGCGCGTAGGGAAGAAACGTAAAGTTCCGTTCGATCTGATACGGAAAGATCGTGCGGTCGCGATCGCGCAGGCGATAGGCGACTTGATGCGTGCCGAAGATGATCCGATCGCTATCGGCATCCCATAGCCCGCGAACGCCGCCCTTGGGCGTGCACGATGCGAATGTTTTGAAGTTTCCGAGCGTGAGCCCGAACGGTGTTTCGGACTCCGGGAGCACGTAGGCGCAAAACTCGTTGTGCTGAGCGTCGTAAGAGGGCGTCATAGGGCGTTGCGAGGATTCGCAGTGGGTACGTACATGCCCGCCTTGTGCGAGGTGCGCGACGCGCACGTGCGAAGCATCGCAAGCGTGCTCAAGCTGCTCGCTCCCGCGAAAATCAACGTCACGCTCGAAATTCTCTCACGCCGCGACGACGGCTATCACGCCTTGCGCAGCGTGATGTTGCCGATCGCGCTCTACGACGAAATCGAAATCACACCGAGCAACGTGACGAGCTTCGACACGAGCGATGCGTCGCTCGCCGCCGACAATCTCGTGATGCGCGCGCTCGCGGCGAGCGGCGTCGCGGCGACGCATGCCGTGCGTCTCGCAAAGACGATTCCCGTCGGTGGCGGGCTCGGCGGCGGTTCGAGCGACGCGGCGGCGATCTTGTGCGCCGCGATGCGTGGCGATCTCGGTGCGACGCCCGACGCGATCGATTGGATGGCCGCCGCCGCGAAGCTCGGCTCCGACGTGCCGTTTTTCCTCATTGGCACGGGCGCGCTCGTCGAGGGCTACGGGGAGCGCGTCACCGCAATCGGCGCGCTGCCGGCGTGGTGGGTCGTCGTCGTACGCCCGCACGCATTCGTCGCCACGGCCGATGCCTATCGACGCCTCGACGACGCGCGCGCGCACGCTCCCGTGCCGTCGCGAACGCGAACGACGAGTGCGTCGCTTGCGGCCATCGACGCGCTCCAACGCAAAGATTTCGCGGCCCTCGATGATTCACTCGTCAACGATTTCCACGACCTCGTGCTCGGCGCGTATCCCGACGTGGCGCGCGCATACGATGCGTTCGTCGCCGCGGGCGCACCGCGCGTGTTGCTCTCGGGATCGGGATCGTGTCTCTTCGCGCTCTTCGAAGACGAAAGCCGAGCGCGCGCGGTCGCAGGCGCCGTCGATCCCGCTTCGTGCGAAGCGGTCTTTTGCGTAGCGTTGCATCGCGACGACGCGTGGCGGTAACGATTGCGGCCGTCGTTCTCGCAGGCGGCCCGCCCGATGAGGTTTCCGCACTCGCGCCCGGGGCTCCGAATAAGGCGTTCGTCCCCATTGCGGGGACGACGCTCGTCGCGCGCACGATCGCTTCGCTCCGGTCGTCGCCGCTGGTCGGGCGCATCGTCGTGGTAGCGCCGGTAACGGCGCACGACGATCCCGCACTGGCCGGGGCCGACGAACGACGCGCCGACGGCTTCACGATGACGGAAAGTTTACGCTCGGGTCTCGCGGGCTTCGATGGCGACGAACGCGTGCTCGTCGTCGCGTCGGATCTCCCCATTCTTTCGCGCGCGGCCATCGCTGAATTCGTGAAGATCGCACGCGGTCGCGATTGCGATCTCGCTTATGCGTGTTTGGAGAAACGGACGCATGTTGCGGCGTATCCGGGCGTGCCGCATACCTGGGCGCGATTGCGCGACGGTTCGTATTGCGGAGGTGGGCTCGTCGCATTACGCCCGCGCTCGCTCGAGCGCCTCGCGACGTTTCTCGGACGCTTGGGCGCGGCACGAAAATCGCCACTCCGACTCGCCGGAATCTTCGGATTCCCGACGCTGGTCCGCTATGCGATCGGCCGACTCTCACTCGCCGATGCCGAGCGACGCGGTGGCGCGCTCGTTGGAATCTCCGTCGCTGCAATCGTGAGCTCGCACGCGGAGATCGCCGTCAACGTGGATCGTGCGAGCGACATCGCCATTGCGGAGCGAATCGTCGCCGACCGGGAGCGTTAGCTCGCGACCGTTTACGGTTAAAACTTGCCACGGCCGCCGTGTCGATTCGATTTGGTGCGTCCCGCCTTGACTTCGGCGCCGCGCTGAGTAACGTTGCAGGTGAAGTACCGAGCGGGGTTCCTGGCATGGCAGACGTCCCATTTTGCACGCTGGTCGTACGGTTGCGCGCGGGCGCGTGGAGATGACGATGGGCCCAGCCGCGCGCGTCACGCTCCTGACGATCTTGATTTCGGTGCTTCTCACCGCCGCCTTCCATTGGGCGTATGCCGCGGTCTCGATTGGCGGTCCGCTTCTCTTCGAGTTCGCGCTGATCGCGTTTCTCGTGGCATGCGCGGTTGAGTTCACGATACGATTCGTCCGGACCGCACGCGAACCCAAGAAAGCGGACAAGCCATGATAAAACGCAGTATAACGCTCGCCATCGGGGCGTGCGTCCTCTTGCTCTTGGCGGCTCCGTCGAACGCGGCGAAATCGGACCCGTGTCCCGGCGACGACATCGTTTGGATTTGGGGCGGCAAGATTTACGATCGATCCCGATCGGCGGAGCATCCCGCGGGCCATGAAGACTGTTTGCAACATGCCCGCGATACGGGCGCACATTTTGCGAAACGATATAAAAATCACGGGCCTCCGAAACCGGCCCTTCCTCCCCAAACCACGGCGCGACCGCCGGCTGGCGATTCGATAACGATTAGCGATAGCGTCTACGACCATATCGATCGCCATTCCCATGCCGAGCGGCCCGATTACGGTCGTTACACCTACGTCTTGTTGACGAACCCGAATGCGCGCGAGCGAAATATCGCCCTTCTTGGGTCGGTCATCCAAACGACGCCCGAAGCGTCCAGCGTCGATATCGACCATAAAGAACTCAACGTTTTCGAAATCCCCGAAAAAACCACGTTTTTCCAGACGTCGGCCACGGAGGCGAGCGCCGAAGCCACGCTCGCGAGCTATGACTTCGGATTCGCGCACGATCTCATTCACAAAGCGTGCGCTACGGTGAAACATCCCAAGTTCTGTGACGGCGATCTGGCCGGACCGTTTTTATTGACGTACGGCCATGCGCTCGGGGCCGCGACCGTCGCCGATCCGCCGTACCTCGTCGTCGATCTGCATCGCCTCAACGCGCACGGATTCGATCAGATGATCGCTTTGATGAAGCAGCAAGTCAAAAGGTCCGACTATCCGGACGGACGTCTGGTCGAAGGTTTTTCCGTTAGGCTCTTAAGTTTCGCACTCGACGTTTCCGATTGGCTCCCCGGTCTGACGAGCGACACGAAGAGTATTATGAGTCTCGTTCCGCAACACTAAGATCGACGCTCGCCGGAATCGAAGAACCCCGCAATGAGCACGTTTGACTATGATGTCGTTATCGTGGGTGCGAGTTTTGGCGGGGTCGCGGCAGCGCTCGCGGCCGCAACCGATCCGAACGTGCGCGTCGCTTTGCTCGAAGCGAGCCAATGGATCGGCGGACAGGCGACATCGCAAGGTGTCTGCCGCTGGGACGAACAGGGCCTCGATCTCATCGAAACGACCAGTAGTACGAAATCGTACCGGGATCTCCGGCATTCGATTCGCGAGTGGTACCGGCACAATGCGACGCTCTCGACGTTCGGGCGAAATCAAGAGCACCTCAATCCCGGTTTTGCCGCTACGAACTTTCCGTTTTCCGTCGACCCGAGCGTGACGCACACCGTACTGCGCGACCTCGTTGCGGCGCTCGCCGATCGCCTCGATCTGCGCCTGGGCACGGTGGTCACGGCCGTCGACGTTCGCGACGGCTCCGTGCGAAGCATGACGACCGCATCTGGTGACACGTTCGCGGCGAAAGTCTTTCTCGATGCGACGGATCTTGGAGACGTACTGCCGCTCGTCAACATTCCGTGGACGATCGGCGCGGAAGCGCATGGCGATACAAACGAGCCCGACGCGCCCGCCGTCGCGCACCCCGAATGGATTCAGCCGATCACGGTTCCGATCGCGATCGAAAATCGACCCGCTGGCGAAAATCACACGATCCCGAGACCCGTAAACTTTGACGACATCGCGCGCAAGCAGCGCTTCCATATCGTCGACGGCGATATCAACGGCGTGCTACGGCCGCGACCCGGCGGTCAGGAATCGATCTTTGGATACCGTCAGTACGTCGATGCTCGCAACTTCAACGACGCGCGGTTCGCGTTCGATCGCACGACGCTCAACGTCGGCAGCAACGACTACATGGACGCGACTTTGCCGAGCGGGGATGCGGCGCGCGACCAAAAAATTTACGAGGGCGCGCGCGATGCGTCGATCGCCTTCGTGTATTGGTTGCAGACGGAGGTCGAGCGCGATGACCGAAACGGCAGCGGCTATCCGAACCTCAGAGTACGAACCGACGCGTTCGGTACTGCCGACGGTTGCGCACCGCAAGCGTACATCCGCGAATCGCGACGCATCGATGCGGAGGAACGCGTCGTTCAGCAAGACATCGCGAAGAAAAGCTTTCCGCCGGGAACGCCGCGCGCGCGGCGGTTTCCGACATCGTGCGGGATCGGTATGTACGGGAGCGACATTCACGCAGCCGACGGACCCGGGACGCCGTGGCTTGCTTTCGAAACGCTCCGATTTCAAATTCCGCTCGGGTCGTTGCTTCCCAAACAGCTCGATAATTTCGTAGCTGCATGCAAGAATATCGGCGGCACGCACCTGACGTCCGGGGCGTACCGCGTTCATCCCGTCGAATGGGCGATCGGGGAGGCCGCGGGTATCCTCGCCGCATTCGCCGCGCGACAACGCGTGACGCCGAAAGAAGTTTGGCAGCAAGACGACCGCCGGACGACATATCAATTCCGGTTGCTGGCGCGTGGCGTACCGATTTTTTGGTGGAGCGACGTCCGTTTCGAGGACGATCCGCGAACGTATGCCGCGGTGCATTTATGCGGCGTTAAGGGGATCTTTTCAGGCACGGGTGGACTAGCATTCGATCCATTGGGTCCGGCAAGTTTAGCGGTCCGGCAGGCCGTCGACGCCAATCTCGGAGTTGCGCTTTCGTGGCCACCGAGGGCGATGACGCGAGCGGAAGCCGCCGTGTTCGTGTGCGAACAGCAGGGATGGCCCATCGGTTGAGTGCGGCGGTCGCGCTGATCCTCGTGTCGTCGCTCCTTTCATGCGGCGTGAATGGCGCGACCCGCGTAACGTCGCTATCCGAGGCCGCTGCGATTCGCTCCGCGACACGCGCCGCATCGCACGCGCTCGCGCTGTTTTACGAAGCGGCCAACGCTGGCGCACGAGACGCCTATATCTTTCGCGCACGAGCGAGACGCTTGCCAACAAGTTTTTACGAACGCTGTCGGTTGCCGAGCGGAGCACTGAGCACGCGCCCGACGGTGCTAGCCAATCCGCTTCTCGCGCGTGCGTCGATCTTGCAACGCGAACGGCTCGCTGCGACGATCGGAGCTTACGAAGCCCTGCTCGTTGCGACGTCACAAGATGTACCGACTTCGGAAATCGCCGTCGCGGTGCTCGACCTCAAGAAGGAGCTCATCGGGCTCGATGCCGCCTCGAATATGCACGCTCGAGGCGATCTTTTCATCGAGGATGCGGTACGAGCGCTCGCGCACGAGTCCGCTCGTTTTGCGCGAGGGGACGATCGCGAAGAACGCTTGGGCGCCATCATGCGCGTCGATCCGATCGTCAAAAAACTCCTCGAAATTTTGGCGAGCGATGCTGGACGCCAACGTGTCGATGCCGTGGACGCGGCCGCCCTTGCGTATCGAGAATCGATGTCTGGCGAGCAGCTTGCGAACGATCCGCCGTTTTGTTCGGAGCCGGCAATCTACGCGCGAGGTATGGCGAATGCCGACGGTGCCTCGGATCCATCGAGTGCCTTGCCACGCCCGATCGACGAACGCATCGCCCATGCCAAGAAACGACTCGACGCGGTCCGTAGCGCAGATCCCGCAGCATTTATTGCGGCACTCACCGCGCTCGATGCGGATGCGCTGCGGATGCTCAAGCTCGTGAAGGCATCAGACGCCGACGATATGGCGAGTACTTCGATCGAACGATTCAAGACCACGGTCTCCGAATTCACGCGTGCGTTGCAGCCCATCGACTCGAACGCGCACTGACCGCGCTCGGAAGGATTCTCGCCCCCGTGGCCGATCGCGCGAAAGCCGAGCGTCAATGGTCCTATCGTCGAGCAAGGTAAACGACGGCCGCCCCGGCGGAAACGTCGCGGGCGCATCCGCTGCGAGCGACGCGGTGCCATTCGTCGTGAGCGCGAGCGCGAAGGATCCAATGGTGGCGACGATCCGAGCGATCATGCGTATCCCCTCGTGCATCTACGTCCAGCGGTTGAAGAGATCGTTCTCGATTTTGAACTGGTCGAGTGCCTTACCGACCGTGTGATTGATGATGTCATCCACGCTCTGGGGCTTCGCGTACATCGCGGGGATCGGCGGCAAGATCGTCGCGCCGATTTCGGCGAGTTGCGTCAACGTCCGCAGATGACCGAGATGCAACGGCGTTTCGCGCACGACGAGGACGAGCGGGCGTTTTTCTTTCAGACACACGTCCGCCGCGCGCGTGAGCAGATTGCCGTTGAGGGAATGCGCGATCGCAGAGGCACTCTTGATCGAACAGGGGATGACGAGCATCCCGCTCGTGATGAACGAGCCCGATGAGATCGAAGCCGCGAGGTCGCCGTCCTTGTGCACGACGTGTGCGAGCGCTTCGAGATCGCCCGACGTGTAATCGGTCTCGATCTCGACCGTGAGCTTCGCCTGGCCGCTCATCACGAGATGGATCTCGCAATCGGTATGGTTCCGTAGTGCCTTCAATGCCGCCATCGCGTAGGCACTGCCACTCGCGCCCGTGACGCCGACGATGAGTTTGCGCATCACGCGTGGCTTCCCAAACGGGACGCGGGGTCCCGCAAAACAGAACGCGAATCGCGCACGAACCCGATGTCCGACAAATTTTTCATTGACGGAGTAGACGCCGTGCGAGCGCAGACCGTCGACGTGTCGTACGCCCGACCACTTTTGTCGTTCGTCCGCGACCTCACGCGGTACGCGGCCGACCGACGCGAACGTGATGCGAGACGCGCGCTCGGCTCGCCGTTCTCGCGCGTCCCCGACATCGATGCCCGCGCCCTCATCGTCGCCGCGGGCGAGAATCGACCCGTTGCGGAGGCGATCGAAAAAGAGCGCATTCCGCTGGGCCACACGAGCGCCGTCGCGGCGCGTCGATTCGCCAAGGCGCTCGACGGGCTCGCCCGGGCCTTTCGCGCTCAGGGTGCGACCGCAAGCGTACATCTCGTTACGCTCGGGCTCTCGTTCGGTTTCGAGACGCTCGCGGGCGACGAACGCGCGACCTTCGACGCACTCGTTGCCGATGCAAATGAGATCGATGCCGCAGCCGTTCCCGGTATCGCGTGGGATGCGACATCGCTCGTCGCGGCGATCGATCGTCTCGCGGTGCATGCACTCGAAACCGCGCGCGAGAATGACGAACCGCGATCGCCGCTCGCTCGCCACGACCGCGAAGCCGCACGAAGCGTCAAACGCAAACGGGCGCATTTTAGCGCATCGTCACTGGGCACGTTTGCAGAGTGCGAACGCCGCTGGTATTACCGTTATGTCTGCGCGGCGGTCGAAGATCGTGGATCTTCGGCGTCGTTCTACGGTACCGCGTTCCACTGGGCACTCGAACGCTTTCACGAAGAATATCCGCGCGTCGATCCCGCCGACATCGCCCTGCTCGAACTCAAAATCGATAGCTATCTCGCGACGGCCTTCGAACGCTTTCGTTCGGGCTTCGAAACGACCGTCGAATACGAACTGCAGAAGCGGCGTGCGAAACGGACGGGGCGGCGCTATCTCTCGTGGTTACTCGAACGCGCGCGAACCGCGCCGTTCGAAATCATCGGCACCGAAGCGAGCGTCGAACTCGATCTCGCGGGATACACGTTCATCGGTTACATCGATCGACTCGATCGAGACGATGCGACGGGCGCGGTCACCGTCATCGATTACAAAACGGGTTCCATCGCCGAGAGCGCCGAGGCGTACCGCGAAAGCGTCGCGAGTTTCGTCGATTTTCAACTCCCGTTTTATTATTGGGCCCGAACGGCCGTCGGCGATCGCGTCACGCGGCTGTCGCTCGTGCCGCTCAAAGAAGCCGCACGCGACGTGCGACCGATCGAACTCGAAGTCGTCCCCGTCGCGACGCCGCGCGGCTACGGTGACGCGCCGATCGGAACCATCGGCATCGACGAACTCGAACGCGCGCGCACGAAGATGATCGAGATCGCGGCCCACCTCGCCGACGGCCATATCGACCGATTTCCCGCAACCGACGACCCCAACGCGTGCGGCTATTGCGCGTATAAATCCGCGTGTCGCGAGCGTCCCTTGCCGCGCGAAGACCGCTTCGGACGATGACGGACGCGACGATGTCGAACGCTTTTCGCGCGGCGGTCGACCGCGACGA
>JANYGA010000021.1 GCA_025359485.1 Rhodospirillales bacterium
CGATCGCGTTTCGCGAGCGATCGTTCCCGCCGCGGGCGCCGCGGTCTACGCCGTAGCCGAATGGTTTCGCAGCGAGGGTCTCGGCGTGATCGGCGTTCCGTTCGGCAGCCTCGGGCTCACGCAAGTGGGATCGCCGCTCGCGCCGCTCGCCGCCTTCATCGGATCTTACGGCGTGACGTTCGTCGTGTGCGCGATCGGCGCGTATATCGCGTATGCGATTCGCATGCGCGCGGTGCGCGGGAGCGGTGTCGATGCGACCCTTGCCGCGCTCGGCGTGCTCGCAGTCGTCGCCTTCGCATGGGTTGCGTGGCCCGCGCGCGAGCTCGCGAATCCGACGATGACGGTAGCCGCGATTCAAGGCAACATCGCGCAAAAACTTAAATTTACGCCGGGCGCCTTCGAAGCCGCGCTCGCACGCTACGAAACGCTCACGCAAAAGGCGGCAGCGAAACATCCGCAGCTCATCGTCTGGCCCGAGACGGTAATCCCGGCCGCACTCAATCGCCTGCCCGCACTCGAAGCGCGCTTTGCAGCGCTTGCGAAGAAGACGCAGAGCGAGCTCGTCGTCGGGACGTTCTTCGTCGAACCCGACGGCGAATATAACGTGCTGTACTTTTTTCGTCCCGACGGCGGTCTCGATTCCATCTATCGGAAACGTCAACTCGTGCCCTTCGCCGAGCATCTGCCCTTCGCGCGATTCTTGAGTTGGATTCCGTGGGCTGCCAACGCGTCGCACTTTCGCTCGGGTACGACCGATGGAATTACGACGGTCGGGCCGCTGCGTTTCGCGCCGATCATCTGTTGGGAATCGGCGTTCACCGATCTCGTGGGCGACGACGTGCGCGACGGTGCGACCGCGCTCATCGTCGCAACCGACGATGCTTGGTTCGGTACGACGGCGGGGCCCTATCAACACGCGCAGATCGCGCAGATGCGAGCGATCGAATCCGGACGGTGGGTCGTTCGTGCCGCATCGACGGGAATTAGCGGCATCATCTCACCACGCGGCCGCTACACGAGCGCGAGCGTTCTCGACGAACAAGCCGTCGTCACCGGGACGATCGGCGCGCCCGTCGAGACGTTCTATGCGAGGATCGGTGGCAACGGCGTCGCGCTCTTCTTCGCGCTCCTCGCCGCGTTCATCATCGCATGGGGCAGACGCGATGGCGTCCGCGCGTTGTGAAACGCATCATCATCATCACCGCACTCGCGCTGTTCGGCTTCGTCGCATACGGTATCTACGATGCCGGACGCAACGAGCGCCCGACGCCGCTCGCAAACACGAATATCTCATTTAGCAAAGGCCGCGCGAGCGGACAACGCGTGAAGTTTCGGTCGTGGTCTGCGGATTATGATAAGATCGTCAGCAACGCCGATCAAACGATTCTCGATATTCAAAACGTCCGCAACGGCACGATCTTCAAAAACGGTAAACCGTACATGCACGTTCGCGCGGCGCACATGACCGTCAATACCATCACGCACGACTTTGCCGAAACGGGGCCGATGCACGCAGAGACGGTCGGTACGGTGCCCGCGCGGACGTTCGATACGGATTCCGCCGTATGGAACGACGCGCTGCAAACGCTCACGCTCGCCAAACGGGTCGTGATTCACAGCGGCTCCGACGATCCGTTGACCGTCGGAAGCCTCACGCTCGATATCAAAACCGGCGCCGTCGACATCCACGATGTCGAAGGGCCGGTGCGAATCAAATGATTACGCTTTTTTCTGCTTCGCTTCGGCCGCAGTCTTCTCGGCCGCTTCGGCGATCGTTTTCTTCGCATCGGCGATCAATTGCTTAACTTTTTGACCGCCTTTGTGGCCGATCTCTTCGTAGAAATCCGAGCCATACTTTTCCTTGACGACGCGACCGCCTTTTTGGCCGATCGTCTCGTAAAATTGCGCACCGTGACGCTCGCGCGTCGCTTGTCCGCCCTTCCGGCCAATCGTCTCGTAAAAGCCGCTTCCGTAACGTTCGCGTACGGTATCGCCGCCTTTTTTGCCGGCTTCGCGCACGGACATTTCTCCGCCAGGAGCTTTCTCTTTCGGAGCGTCTTTCTCGGGAGTGTCAGCCATAGTAAGAAC
>JANYGA010000036.1 GCA_025359485.1 Rhodospirillales bacterium
GCCGATGGCGTTCATGTGTACGATGTCGCGCGCGCGAAGACGCTCCATATCGCGGCCGGTGCGGGACGCTATCGCAACCTGACGATCGCGCGCGATGGGACGGCACTCGCATATCTCAGCGACGCGCGAACCTACGCAAACGACGTGCCGATCGAAAGTGCCTACGTCGTCGATCTCCGCGTCGAATCGCCGAAGCCGACGCTCGCCGTCGATGCGCGTGCGGCCGCGATGCCGAGCGGTCTTACACCGAATACGAACGGCACGCTCGCATTTTCGCGCGACGGCAAGCGGCTCTTTCTCGGCACGGCGCCCGAACCGACGCCGATGCCCTCGGGGACGCCCGAACCCACGAAGGTCGATATCTGGTCGTATCGCGACGACATTTTGCAGTCGCAACAACGTCACGACGCCGATATGGAACGCAAACGCACGTATCTCGGCATGTACGATCTCGTCGGCGAGAAATACGTCCAACTCGGCTCGCCCGAGGTGCGCGACGTGGAGCGTAACGAAAATCCGAACGTCGCGCTCGGTAGCGACGATCGTGCCGGACGACGCGCACAATCGTGGCTCGGCGAGCGATACGCCGACCTCTACGCGATCGGCCTCGCCGATGGCAAGCGCCGACTCATCGCGCGTCAAACGCGTGAAGCCGCGCTCTCACCCGGTGGTCGCTTCGCGATCGCGTGGGATCAGCAAGCGCGGCTCTGGTACGCGATTCGTACGAGCGACGGCGTTCGCGTTACGCTCGGTGCGCGTGCGGGCGTGCGCTTCGATCTCGAAGATGACGACCATCCCGAGATGCCGCAACCGTATGGGACGGGCGGTTGGCTCGCCGACGATGGCGGCGTTCTGCTCTACGATCGCTACGACGTGTGGCTTGCAAATCCGCAAACGGGTGCCGTCCTCTCGCTAACGCACGGCGTTGGTCGACGCACGCACGTCATCTATTCCCCCGTGCAGAGCGACTCCGATGCACTCGCATTCGAACCCGAAAAGCCGATCGTGCTCTCGCTCTTGGACGAGCGCACCTTCGCGAGCGGCTATGCGCGCGTTGCCGCGAGCGGCGGCGTGCCGCAAACGTTGCTCCATCTCGACGAAGCCGTCAACGCCGTGCCGCGTCCGGTCTTCAACGGCAGCCTCCACGATCTCGGCCGACCGCCCATCGTCGCACGCAAGGCCGATCGTGCGATCATTTCGCGCGAGACCTTTCGCATGGACCGCGACGTGTGGTCGACCAACGCCGCCTTCACGGATCTCGCGAAGGTGACGACCGCAAATCCGCAGCGCGATACCTTTCGCTGGGGAACCGAACATCTCGTCGATTACCATGCTACCGACGGGACGCCGCTGCGTGCCGTGATGCTCGTTCCCGACGATGCGAAACGCAATCGTAAAGCACCGTTGCTCGTCTATTTTTACGAGCGCTTCAGCGATCTCTTCCACACATTCTATCAACCGGCGCCCGGAACGAGTCCCAACTTCATGCGGTACGTCTCCAACGGCTACGTCGTGATGCTCGTCGATGTGAAGTATAAGATCGGACATCCCGGTGCGAGCGCGGTAAACTGCATCTTGCCCGCCGTCGACGTCGCGGTCTCCGGCGGCTACGTCGACCCGACGCGCGTCGGAATCGCGGGCCATTCGTGGGCCGCCTACCAGATCAACTACCTCATCACGAAATCCAAACGCTTCCGCGCGGTCGAAGCGGGAGCCGCCGTCGACGATATGATCAGCGCCTACGGCGGCATTCGCCTCGAGAGCGGCAACGTGCGCGAATCGCAATACGAGCACACGCAATCGCGCATCGGTGCGACACCATGGGATCGTCCCGATCTCTATCTCGAAAATTCTGGACTCTTCGGCATCAAAAACGTGACGACGCCGTATCTCACGATTCACAACGATCTCGACGGTGCGGTCCCGCAATTTCAAGGCATCGAATACATCACCGCGATGCGCCGACTGGGCAAAGAAGCGTACCTCTTCTCATTCGATGGCGAAGATCACAATCTCAAAGGTCGCGAGCAACAAAAATACTGGACGGTGCATCTCGACGAGTGGTTCGATTATTGGCTCAAAGATGCGCCGCGACCGAGTTGGATGAACGGCGTCGATTATCTCCATCGCGGCGAACGCAACATCCGTCCGCTCTTCGGGGAGAGCGAGTAACGCGCTCCGAATAACGCACGCATGCAAATTCTTGTTTTCGCGCTCGCGCTCTTCGCCTCGCTCGCTTCGACGAGCGTTGCGAGCTTTGCCGCGCCGACCGCCGCTTCGAAGGATGCGACGTATGGCGCGTTACAAACGCTCGCGCGCGATATCACGTTCTCGTGGGCGAAGATGCATCCACTCGATGCGACGTCGCTCGGCCTCTCCGACGAAGACGGCAAACTCGAAGCTCCATCGCTTGCGGCGAATGCGCGCGATCTCGCCGCAATCAAAGGCTGGCAGCGTACGCTCGCTGCAATTCCGCTCGACAACGCGACGCTCGTCGATCGCGACGACGCGCGGCTCCTACAGGCCGAACTCGTGCAATACCGGCGCGAGCTCACACAAACCAAGCGCTTCGAAAAAGATCCCGCGGCTCCGGGTCGCGACGTTACCGACGCGATCTTCGTGCAATTCCAGCAGCTTCCGATCGTCGGCCGCGACGGCGCGACGGCTGCGGATGCATCGCTCGCGTGGAGTAAGATCATCTCGCGTCTCGCGGCGGCACCCGCATATATTAAAGCAGCCGAAGCGCTCGTGACGCATCCCGGCCATCTGTACGGAATCGTCGGTTCGCAATCGCTAGCGGGCGTCCCGGATTTTCTCGGCGGCGCGCTGACCGAAGCTGCGAAGACGCAAGTCTCGCCCGCGATGTTCGCGACATTCGTTGCCGCTCGAGACGCGACGACAGCGGCGATCGCAAATGAAAAACGAGCGATCGACGCCCACGTCGCTTCGTGGCCCGAGAACTACGTGATGGGTCGCGCAGCGTACGACGCGATGCTTCGCGACGAGCAACTCTTACCGTTCACGAGCGTCGATGTCGAGCGTATGGCGCACGACGAGCTCGCGCACGGTTGGGCCGTTCAAACCTGGGTCGAAGATCGCGCGGTCGCCGCGAAGACGCCGATCGGCCCGCTCTCCGGTGGCGGCCTCGCACCCGGTGGGCCTGCGCTCATCGGGTACTATCGCGATCGGATCGCGCAACTCACGTCGTTCGTCACGAAGCAAAGCGTCGTCGACGTCCCCGCATGGCTCGGCAACGTCGATGTCGTCGAGACGCCGAAATTCCAACAGCCGACCTCACCCGGCGCATCGATGCGATCGCCGTTACTCTTCAGCAAAAACTCAACCGGCTACTACTTCATCACGCCGCCCGCGTCGCTTGAAGATGCGGCGAAGCGCCTCGACGCAAACGAAGATTTCGACCGCGATCGCATCCTTTCGACGGGCGCGCACGAAGCGATGCCGGGCCACTTCATGCAGGGCTCGATCGCGCGACGCCACCCCGATTTCATTCGTAAGACGCAGGGCAGCGGCGTTTTCGCCGAAGGCTGGTCGTTCTACGGCGAAGAGCTCTTCGTGCAACTCGGCCTCTACGGCGACAATCTCGACGCGCGCTATTACACCGCGCAATGGGAGCGCGTTCGCGGTGCGCGAGCGATCGTCGACCCCGAACTCGCGAGCGGCGCGATGAATTACGACACGGCCGTCGCATTTTTCGAAAAACAAACGGGCTTCACGCACGCCGCTTCACAAGCGGCCGTCGCCGGGATCGCGCTCTATCCGGGGTACGTCATCTCGTATACGGTCGGTCGATATCAACTGCAGTCGTTGCTCGCGGACTACCGCGAACGCATGGGCGTCGCGGGAACGCTGCACGATTTCCACACGCGTCTGCTTTCGTACGGTACGACACCGTTCGCGATCGTCGCGCCCGAATTGCTCGCGGACCTCGATCGGCCGCTCGCCGAAGTGCGCGCGAACGCGAACTACTAACGTCAATCGAAATGTCGCGGCTCGGTCGCCCACAAGCGATCGAGCTGTGGATGCAAGCCTTCGCAGCGGACGATCGCCATGCCATTTTCGTACGGCATCGCGAAGCGCGATTGCATCGTGCCCACGTTCGACGCGCGGTCGCAGAACGGACGGAGCTTTTCGGGATGGCGTTGGACGCGTAAGATATCGCGCGGATGTTGCCCGCGCAGTTGCCACATGCCGTACTGATTATGACCGCTGAGCGCGCCGGCGGCAACGCATATCCCGTTCCGAGTACGTCGAGCACGGCGGCCTCACCATAGTTGTCCACGACGATTGCCGTACGCGCGCGGGCCGAAGCGGGAATGGCTCGCCACGCACGTCCCACTTCGCGCACGTAATCTCGCCAGCCGAGCATATCGGCAAACGTTTGTGGGAGCGCAGCCGTTTTCGCGGCACGTTCCTCGGATCGTGCGTGAAGGCCGATGCGCGTTTCGTAAGCGATGAGCGACGTAGGTGGGCATTGCGATCGGTGCGAGGACGAGCGACGTCGCGAGCGCCGGAACGACGTACGCCGATCGCGAAGAGCGACGGGTAGGCGGCCGCGAGATAATAGCACTTGCGCGGCGTTGCCGTGCAAGTGCGTCATCACGAGCGGTGCGACGATGCCCGAGATCCAGAGCGGTGCGTAGAACGGATTCATCACGACGATCTGCTCGACCCAAAATCGATCGGGCCGACCGCAACGTTCTTCGCTTTTGCCGCACCGACGAGTTCGACGAACGGCATGCCGTTGGTCAACGCCAGACGATCGAAGGCGCTGCGATGACGAGCGCGATGCCGAACGCCATCTCTCGTCGAAACACGATCGTCCACGCGAGCGGTTCGAAGGCCGTCGTGTTGAGCGTATCGGCGAGGCCGAGAAAGATGGGCGCCGTCGCGACGGCGAGACCCGCAACGATCGCCGCAGCATCGCCCCCGCCGAGGTGCCGCACGAATCGTACCACGAGTGCGACGGTCACCGCCGCTCCAAGAATCGCCGGGAGACGCCGCAGCCAAACGTGTTCGCCGAGGCCCCAAAGTCAGGCGGCCACGAGTGGGACGATCGGCGGCTGATCGGCGTACCCGAATTGGGGATGACGGCCGCAAACGATGAAGTACAACTCGTCGCGAAAGATGTCTTGGCGAGGGCGATCGCGACGCGGTCGATGCCGTGGACGCGGCTCGGCGGTTCGCTAGCGTCCGTCACGCTGATAAAACGAGACGTCGTAGCGACGACCGATCGGCGGCGTGTTTCGATTGACGAGATCGGCGAGGGTTACGGGCGTATTGACGATCTTCCAACCGACATCGGAGAACGTCTGGGCGTTAAAGATGTGTTCGGCCAGCAGCGGGTTCGTAAACGCCTGCGAAAACGCGTCGATGCCGACGAGACGACCGATGAGCGGCGCGAGCGCGGCCCCGTCGGCAACGTCTTCCGCGTAGAGGCCGACGTAAAATTCGATGTTATCGACGTGGCCGTACAGTCGTTGCAACTCACGCTGCGCGTCGACGTCGGCGGTGATCTGATCGAAAGCCGTCACCCGCGGAAAGCCCGCCATCTCGCGGTAATCGTTGTAACTCGCGAGTTGCGCCATCCGGCCGAGGCCGATACTCGGGAGTTCGGCCGCTTCGATCAAGAAATCGGCCGTGTTGAAGAGACCGATGCGCGTCGCGGGCTGCGCGCACGTCTCTTCGAAAAGCGCGCCGAGGCCCCGATCGATCAACATCGCGTTGTTCCAAAGCGAATCGACCATCGGCATCGTTCGATCCGCGTACGCGAGCGTATCGGGAAGCGCACTATGCCAGCGATACACGAGCGTGAATTCGACGGCCATCCAGTTTTCGCGGTACCACTTCTCGTTACGGAAAGCGCTCGGGTCGGTCAAGAATTTAAATTTGTAGGGCGAGATATGATTGATGTATTCTTCAACGACGATCTTCATGATCTCCACCATGAGGATCATGCGCGCGGTTTGGAAGAGGCGCTCGTCGTCCCATTGGGGATAGCTTTGCGCGAGCAATGCCGCGAGACGATTGTGTTCGCGCAAGCAGAGCGTCCCGAGCATCACGAAACCGAGCTGAATATTCGCTCGTTCGACGCCCATTGCAAAGAGCTGGAATTTTCGCGCGGCCGGAAGCCGCGTCTCGTCGTTGAGCGGAACGTAGAGCCCCTCGAACTCCGGTTTGACCGTTCCGGCTTCCGGGTCGGCATAGTAGAACGGCGGATACTCTTCACCGTTGATCTGTTGGCTCTTGAGCTTGCCATCTTTGAAGCTGCGCAACAGGTGCGTTTGCTTCGTCGTAAGGCCGTAGACGGTGCAGAGATCGATTTGGTGGTTTGACGTGTTGCGCAGCCGATTGTAGCGATCGGTTCGCAGGAAGCCGTCGGTAAACCACTGGACCCAATACGGAAAAAGCATCGTCGATTTTTCCGAAAGAATCGTCGCGCCGTTTTTCTTGCGAAAGAGGACGGCGAGATCGTCCAGATGCGGGAGCGCGCCGTCGCGATTGAAGTCGGGTGCCGGCGGGAGATGGCGCCCGGTGTAACGTCGGTCGATCAGCGAATCCCACGACGTGTACGTGTCGGTATTTTTGGCTACGTCCGTATCGGGAACGTGCGGGTCGAGCGTCATGAGGCTATACGCGTACGGCCGAGACGGGATCATCGCAATCGCGCTATCGATGAGCACTTTATTGACGAGCCGCGCGAATGGCGGCACGCTCTGAATCCACGTCCAGATGCGCGTACCGTGCGTAAGTACGTAGGCTTGAAGCTTATTGCCAAACCCGTCGCGTGACGTGTCTCTCGCCATTCTCCGTCGTACCGCCCCGCATCGCTTCGGTCCTTGCCCATCAACCATCGCGACCTTGGGTGGTTTGAGGCGAACATGAAGAACATTACCACCGCCGCCCGCGCTCTTGCATGCGCCGCGATCATCCTACCCGTCACAGTACTTGCCGCAGGCGAACCCGATCGACACGTTCGCGGGACGATCTCCACCGTGTCCGCGACGTCGGTCGTGGTTGCGACCCCCACCGGCCCCGTCAGCGTCGCGCTGGATGCGAAGACCGCCGTCGTCGGCGTCGTCCCAGCGACGATTGCCGATATCAAAACCGGCACGTTCATCGGGACCGCGAACGTCCCGGGGCCGGGTGCCGCGCGCGCCCTCGAAGTCGTCGTCTTCCCGAAATCGATGGCCGGAACGGGCGAAGGCGATTACGCGTGGGATCTTCCCGCCGGTGGCAAAAAATCGTCAACCATGACCAACGGAACCGTCGCGATGTCGGACGGTAAGAAGTCGATGATGACCAACGCGACCGTCAAGAGCACGTCGGGTAGCACGATGAAGACGATGACGCTGACCTACAAGGGCGGCTCGAAAACCGTCAGCATCCCCGAGAACGCGCCGATCGTGCGCGTCGTGCCGGGCACGAAGGCGCTGCTTGCGAAGGGCGCACACGTCGTCGCGTTCCCGGGTGCGAAAGCTGGCGCCTCACCGTTCATCATCGTCGGAGAGAAGGGCGTCGTCCCCCCGATGTAACCTACCGCAATTGTTTCGTGAAGTAGGTGAGTTCGAGGGCGGTCGTTAGCGAGCGTTCTTGGATGTTGGCACCGGCGCCGTGGCCGCCCTCGGTGACTTCGTAGAAATAATACGGGTCGCCGAGGCTCTTGAGTTTGGCCGCGAACTTGCGCGCGTGTTGCGGCCCGACGCGATCGTCTTTCGTCGTCGTCCAGATAAACGGCGTCGGATATTTCACGCCGGCGCGAAGATTCGCGTACGGCGAGATCTTGGCGAGGAAAGCACGCTCTTCCGGGATCTTGACCGTGCCGTATTCGCCGACCCACGACGCACCGGCCTGAATTTGTTCGAAGCGCAACATGTCGAGCAACGGCACCTGAATATCGACGGCGTTCCAAAGTTCGGGATGCTGCGTGAACTGAACGCCCATCAGTAAACCACCGTTGGATCCACCCTCGATGCCGAGGTGCCGCGGCGACGTCACCTTCGTTGCGATGAGATCTTTGGCGACGGCGACGAAATCGTCGTAGATGAGTTGGCGATGCGTTTTGAGCCCGGCATCGTGCCACGCAGGGCCGAATTCTCCGCCACCGCGGATATTGGCGAGCACATAGACGCCACCGCGTTCGAGCCAAAGTTTACCGAGCACGCCGTTATAGCGCGGCGTTTCGGAGACGTTGAAACCGCCGTAGGCGTAGAGCAACGTGGGGCTCGTGCCGTCGAGTGCGATATTCTTGGGATGCACGATGAAGTACGGAATCTTCGTTCCGTCGCTCGAGGTCGCGTCGCGCTGTTCGACGACGTCGTTAGAAGCATCGAATTTCGGCGTCGTGCTCTTGACCGTCGTGACCATGCCCGTTGCGACATCGGCAAGAACGAGCGTGCTCGGAACGAGGAAGCTCGTCACCGAGATGAAGGCTTGCGAACCATGGATATCGGTATCGCCGAGCCCGAGTGCGGAATTGTCGGGCAGCGCGATCGGCTTCGACGTCCAGGTGCCGCCCGCGACGGGCGTGTAGACCGTCGCGCGACCGTTGACGTTTTCGAGCGTATGGACGATCGCACAATCGCGCGTCGTTGCTACGCCTTCGATCGTTTCGCGCGGCCCCGGTGCGAAGACGAGCGTCGGTACGAGATGCTGCGGATCGGCGGAGGCCTTCGCGAGGTCGACGGCGACGAGCGAGCCCTTTGCAAACGTGGTCGCATCGGGTTTCCAATCATCGCGAATCTCGATGAGGAGTCGATCCGCAACGAGGCCCACGATCTCGGCTTTTTTGGGAAGCGCGAGCGCCGGCGCGACGATGCCGCCGGTATAGAGATGACGCTCGCTTTCGAAGAACGACACGCCGCGATCGATCGCGACGGCACGATGGCCATCGCCATCACGCGTCACGCCGACGCTCACGGAAACGTCGCTCTTCGTGCCGCGAAAGAGTTCGGTCGCACTCGTCAACGGCTCGCCGCGTTTGACGCGCTTGACGACGTAAGCGTAGCCCGATGCCGTCAGTTCGCCCGGCGTCCATTCGCGCGAGACGAGCAGCGTATTATCGTCGACCCACGCGACGGTCTGCTTTCCGCGCGGCAACACGAATCCACCGGCGACGAACGTGCCCGTTTTAAGATCGAACTCGCGGTGCGTCGCCGCATCTTCTCCACCTTCGGAGAGCGCGATCAAACAACGTGTTTCGCTCGGTGACGTGCAATCCGCACCTTCCCACACCCAATTCTTGCCCTCGCTTTTCGCGAGCGCATCGAGATCGAGCACGGTCGTCCACGTCGGCGTCGCGGTCGCGTAATCGGCGACCGTGGTCGAGCGCCAGATCCCGCGAACGTGGTCGGCATCTTGCCAGAAATTGTAGATGCGGCCGTCGAGAAATTCGGGGCCGGGGATGCGGTCCGTCGCCTGATTGATTTTGAGCGCGTCTGCAAGAAATCCCGAAAAGTGCGGATCCCGTTCGAGCGCGCCGAGCG
>JANYGA010000059.1 GCA_025359485.1 Rhodospirillales bacterium
GTCGTGCCAGTTCGACAACAGCGCCAGCAACGGCGCGATGGCCACGCGTGCATTGGCAAAGCGCTGGGTGCGGTCGCGAACGACACAACGCGCGAACCACGCGTCGAATCCCGGCGGCAACGCGGTCGCGGCACCCCAGCGCACGGCGCGCTCGGATTCATCGCAGATCGCCATCAGGCGCCCGCGCAAACTCTGCTCGCCGAGTTCGAGCGGCAGCGCGTGTTGCGTGAGTCGCGCATCGAAGCGCAACGCGTCGAAATCGCGTTCGGAGAGAATCGCGCTTTCGAGTGCGACGATGGAACCGGCCGCGGGAATATCGCCGTTGATGTCGCCCGAGCCGACCCACGCGCGCAGATCGAAGACGAGCTTTTCGCGCAGTGGATCGATCGGCGGATTGGTGACTTGCGCGAAACGCTCGCGCAGATATTCGGCGACGGGCGTGCGGCGTTCGAAGAAGGCGAGCGCGGCATCGTCGCCCATCGACGAGGTGGGCTCGTTCGACGACGCGAGCACGCCGACGACGTCTTTGAGTTCTTCGCGCGTGCAGCCGAAGCGATGCAGTTGCGCGTTGGTATCACTTGCGGCGGGCGCTTCGGGGCGCTCGTGAAGCGGGAATGCCCAGCTCTTGACGACGTCGCGAAAATCCGCGCGATCGCGACGCTCGCCGCGGAAGGCTTCCGTCTCGACGACCTGCCCCGATGCGAAGCGCACGATGAAGCGACCGCCCGGGCCCAGACGCCCCCGTGATACGACGGCGTCGTTGCCGAAATCGACGATGCCCGCTTCGGAGGCGCAGAGCACTTTATTGCTCGCGGTGCGGCACCAACGCAGCGGCCGCAAACCCGTGCGATCGAGCGCGGCCCCGATCGTGTCGCCGTCGGCAAAGACGATCGCTGCGGGACCGTCCCACGGCTCGACCGTCGGCACGTGCGCGTCGTAGTAGGCCTTGAGTCGCGCGTCGCTTTCGTCGATGGCGGGTGCGAGCAACATATCGACGCCTTCGTCGACGCGATATCCGGCGCCGACCATCGTATCGACGGCCGTATTGAAATCGTACGAGTCGCTCGAGCCGGGCGTGCTCTTGATGCCGCGGGCTTCGAGCCAAGCGCGATTGCCCGTGATCGTATTGATCTCGCCGTTGTGCGCGATATGACGGAACGGCTGAACGAGGCGCCACGACGGCGCGCTATTGGTCGAAAAGCGTTGATGGAAGAGCGCGAAGCGCGAATGAAAATTCTCATCGCGTAAATCGTCGAAGTAGGCACCGAGTTCGTCCGACGACAACAGCGCCTTATAGACGACCGACGTCGCCGAGCACGAGAGGAGTGCCGCACTCGGCCCGAACTCGCGCAGCGCCTTTTCGATCATGCGCGCGGCGGTCCGCATCCGTTCGCGCACGTTGCCCGGACCCATATCGACGATCAGTTGCTCGAACGCCGGGCGCGTCGTGCGTGCCTGCGCGCCGAGGATGTCGTCGTGCGTTGCGGGCGTCCGCCAGCGCAGCGGCGTGATGTCGAGCGCGTGGACGCGCGATTCGATCGCGGCACGACACGACGCCGCGGCATCGGGCTCGCGTGGCAAGAAGAGACAGATCGCTGCGAGATGGTTCGGCGTCGCGTGGAGATCGACGCGACTGAGTTCCTGCGCGAGCAGCTTGCGCGGGGTCTCGCACAGGATGCCCGCGCCGTCGCCCGTCCGGCCATCGGCCGCGCGCGCGCCACGATGCATCATCGCGGCCGCGGCGGAAAGGGCGAGCTTCACGACCCCATGCGTGGCCGGACCGCCGAGATCCGCAAGAAAACCAACGCCGCATGCGTCGTGCTCCTCGAGCGGAAACGGGACTTCGGAATACGTGGTCGGGACGGCGCTGTCGTGCGAGATGGCGCGAACCTCGCTATGGCGATATGCAGTTGAACACGCGGTGAAGCGTGGGTCTTATACTTTAAGGCCTAAGACATACCGCGTCATTCGCCATTTGTCGAATCCGACTAGCCATCGGTTTAACGGAGCACGCGACATTTATCCGTTTGTCAGATTCACCGCGCTCAAATTTCCGTTAAGGCTCTGGCCGCCGTCAAGAAAAGTTTCTAACTTTTTACGACGCGAAAATCTGGAGATCGAGGCTTCTAGGCGGGCGACCCGCCCGAAATACTCTTTCGACACGTCATCACAACACTTACCCCGCGCGTGCGTGCGCGGCCCTACGGGCTACGATAGCGTCCGCGGGTTAACAGGAGGTTACTGTTGCGATGCCCCTTGCAAGCCGAGCGCGACCATCATCCGATACCCGACCTCGAGGCAACGTTCGTCGATATCGAAGCGCGCGTTGTGATGCGCGACGCCGGTGCGCTCGTCACCGCGCGCACCGACGATGAAATAGGCGCCGGGCCGTTGTTCTTGCATGAACGACATATCTTCGGCCCACATCACGATATCGTGTTCCACGACGTTTTCCGCACCGAGCGTCGCACGGCCGACGTCGCGAACGACGTCGTTCATCACCTTATCGTTGACGGTCGGCGGATACGACCAGTGATAGTCCAGTTCGTACTCGACACCCATCGCTTCGCCGAGCCCTTTGACGATGCGCTCCAACCGTTTGGGCATCGACTTGCGAATCTCGGGATCGAAACAGCGTACGGTCCCGAGCAATTTGGCCTCGTCGGGAATCACGTTGAACGTCGTGCCCGCTTCGAATTTACCGACGGTGAAGACGGCGGGATCTTTCGGCGCGATTTCGCGGCTCACGATCGTCTGCAGCATCGTTATGAAGTAAGCGCCCGCGACGACGGGATCTTGCGCGAGGTGCGGCATCGCCCCATGACCGCCCCTACCGCGGATGACGAGCGTGTACTCATCCGCTGAGGCGAAGAAGGCGCCGTCGCGCACGCCGATCTTGCCGACATCGAGTCCCGTATAGAGATGGAGGGCAAAGGTCCGATCGACGTGCGGATTCTCGAGCGCGCCATCGTCGATCATTTTTTGGTTGCCCGCGTGGCCTTCCTCACCGGGCTGAAAACAAAAGACGATCGTACCCGAGATCTCCGCCCGACGCGATGCGAGCGTTTTTGCAGCCGCGAGCAAGATCGCGACGTGGCCATCGTGACCGCACGCGTGCATTACGCCGACGTTTTTCGACGCATAGGGCGCATCGACGAGTTCGGTGATCGGCAACGCATCCATATCGGCGCGCAGCAAGGTGACGGGCCCGGACTTCCCGCCGACGAGCGTCGCCATGACGCCCGTTTCGCCGACGCCCGTCTTCACGGCATCGAGATCGAGTTTCTGCAATTCCGCCGCGATAAAGGCGGCCGTTTCGTGCTCGACCATCGAGAGTTCCGGATGCGCGTGGAGATGGCGCCGAACCCGGGTGAGATCGGCGGTCGGTATCGTGTCGAGGAGCATCGCTCGGGCGTTCGACATGGCGAATACCTCGCTTTTTCGCATCCTGAAAGGAGAAGCTTTCGCGCCTTTCAATCAATGGAGGGCAACGGCGGAGGTGCTCATGGCCAAGGCGATCACGAAACCGGCGTTCGAGCGCCACGGACTCAAAGACGATCAGTTGAGCTGGATGATGCGCAACATGTTGCTTCAACGCATGCTCGACAATCGCGGCTTCCAGCTCAACCGCCAGGGCAAGATTCCGTTCGCGACGGGGAGCGAGGGCCACGAGGGCATCCACGCGGGCGCGGCGCTCGCCTTCGAGCGCGGGCGCGATATTCTGGTGCCGTACTATCGCGATATCGGCCTCTGCCTCGGCGTGGGGATGGATCCCATCCACGCGTTGCTCTCGATGTTCGCACGTGGTGACGACGTCTCGGGCGGGCGTCAGTTTCCAAACCACTACTCGCATCACTCGCTCGGCATTCTCTCGATCAGCTCGATCATCGCCGCGCATTGCCCGCACGCCGTCGGCGCGGCCTATGCGATGAAGTTGCGCGGCGAAGCGGGACGCGCGGTGCTCTGCACGTTCGGCGACGGTTCGACGAGTTCGGGCGAGTGGCACGAAGCCGTCAACTTCGCGGCCGTGCATCGATTGCCGATCGTCTTTCTCTGTGAGAACAACGAGTGGGCGATCTCCACGCCACGCAGCAAACAGATGGCTTGCGAACGCATCATCGATAAGGCACCGGGCTACGGTTTGCCGGGCGTGCGCGTCGATGGCTCCGATCCCATCGCGACGTACGCCGTCGTTAAAGAAGCGCTCGATCGCGCGCGCACGGGCGGCGGACCGACGCTCGTCGAGGCCATGTGTTACCGCTTCCTTTCACACACGACCGACGACGACGATCGCACGTATCGCACGCGCGACGAGATCGAATCGCACCGCCATCAAGATCCGGTGCCGATCTTCGAAAAGCTCCTTATCGAACATGCGGTCATGACGAGCGACGAGATCTCGCAAATGAAGAAAGATATTCTCGCACTCGTCAACGACCTCACCGATCGCGCCGAGGCGCTCCCGTTTCCCGCCGGTTCCGATCTCGACAAGCACGTTGTGGAAGGGGCGTACGAGCCATGGCAATAGCCGCCGAATCGACCGTGATGAACAACGTCGAAGCCGTGCGCTCGACGTTGTACGAAGCGCTCAAGACCGACGAACGCACCGTGATCCTCGGTGAGGACGTGGGCGCGCGCGGAAACGTCTTCCTCATCACCAAGGGCTTTCTCGAAGAGTTCGGCGAGTCGCGCATCATCGATACCCCGCTTGCGGAAGCCTCGATCATCGGCGTCGCGATCGGTATGGCGATGGAGGGCTTGCGTCCGATCGCCGAGATCCAATTCGCCGAGTTCATCTATCCCGCGTTCAATCAGATCGTCGGCGAGGCCGCGAAGACGCGCTATCGTAGCAACGGCGACTACACGTGTCCGCTCGTGATTCGCACGCCCTACGGCGGCGGCGTGCGCGGCGCGCTCTCGCACTCGGTCTCGATCGAAGCGCTCTTCTATCACGTGCCCGGCCTCAAGATCGTCGCGCCATCGTTCCCCGCCGACATCAAGGGCCTCCTCAACGCCGCGATCGACGATCCCGATCCCGTCCTCTTCCTCGAACACAAGAAAACGTATCGGATGGTCAAGGGCGAGGTGCCCTCGGGCCACTATACGATTCCGATCGGCAAGGCCGAGATCAAGCATCCCGGCGACAAACTCACGGTCGTCTCGTACGGCCTCTACGTGCATCAAGCGATCGAAGCCGCAAAGACGCTCGCGGCCGACGGCATGTCGGTCGAAGTGATCGATCTGCGTTCGATCCGGCCGATGGATCGCACGACGATTCTCGCGAGCGTCCGCAAGACGCATAAGCTCTTGATCGTTCATGAAGATAATAAATTCGGCGGCGTCGGTGCCGAGATCGCGGCTATGGTCGCCGAGGATGCGTTCTTCGAACTCGACGCGCCGATCCGACGGCTCTGCGGCCCCGACGTTCCCGCGATGGGCTACGCCGCGCCGCTCGAAGAAGCGTTCATGATCTCGACGACTCGCATGGCCGAGGCGATGCGCGAAATGGTTCGGTTCTAAAGCGATGGCGACCACGATTACCATGCCGCAACTCGGCGAGACCGTCACCGAAGGCACCGTCGCGCAGTGGCTCAAGAAGCCGGGAGACGCGATCGAAAAGTACGAAGCGTTCGTCGAAGTTTCGACCGATAAAGTCAACGCCGAAGTCCCGTCGCCCGTTACGGGGATCTTGCGCGAGATCATCTGCAAAGAGGGCGAGACCGTCGCTACCGGCGCACCGATCGCGATCATCGACGAAGTCGGTGCGGTCCCCAGTAGCGCGAGCGCGACGATCGCGAGCGTCACGGCCGCAACGG
>JANYGA010000106.1 GCA_025359485.1 Rhodospirillales bacterium
GTCAACGACTATCTCGTACCCTTCCTCGCCGAAACGCCGGGCTTGACGAGTTTCTTTCTCGTCGATGCCGGATCCGGCGTCGGGATCGCCATGAGTACCTATGCAGATTATCATTCCGCCGAGGCCGCCGGTCTCATCATGCGGCAATGGATCAAGGGAAATCTTGGGAATCTGGTGCCGAACCCGCCCGAAGAGCTCATCGGCGACATCAAACTCCGGATCGTACCTGCAGGCGTCCTCGTCTAGCGCGGTTCGCTTGCGGAAATTGACGCATCACGGCCAGTGTGCTATCGTCCGTTAGTCATTCTCGCTCGCGCGAGCGTGTCAATTTTGCCGCCGTCGGCGGTTTGCGAAGGGAGGGTTGTTCATGGAAGTACGCGTTGCACCAGGTGAAACGATCGAGAGTGCGCTGCGCCGTTTCAAGAAAGCCACCCAAAAAGCCGGCGTTCTCGCCGAGGCTCGCAAACACGAGCATTACGAGAAGCCGAGCGTTCGCCGGAAGAAAAAATCGGCGGCCGCCCGTAAACGGCGCGCCTAACCTGCAAGTCTACCAAGGGCGCCGCACAGTCGGCGCCCTTGGTCTATCATGATTCCATGGAGCAATCGTTGACCCTCAAAGAGCGCATCTCAGCCGACCTTAAAGACGCGATGAAAGCCAAGGATCAAGTTCGGCTCGACACCCTTCGCTCGGCGATCTCGGCTTTCTCCTATAAAAAAATTGAGGCCGGTCGAGAGCTCGAAGATGCCGACGCCATCGACGTCGTGCGCAAACTCGTGAAACAGCGCACCGACTCGATCACCGAATACGATAAGGCCGAGCGCACCGAACTCGCCGCAAAAGAGCGCGCCGAGCGCGAAATTCTCGCAAGCTACCTGCCCGCGCAGAAATCCGCCGATGAGATCCGCGCGATCGTGCGCGAAGCGCTCGCCGCCATGGCACCCGCCGAGCGATCGCAGGGCGCAGCCATGAAAGTGCTGATGCCACGTCTCAAAAGCGAGGCTGACGGAAATACGATTCGCACGATCGTCACAGACGAACTCCGCGCCCTCGCAACGTAAGGAGCCGGAACTTGCGCGACCGATGAGAGTACGAAGGGCTATGATCCGCTCGCTCCGTCTCACGTGTTGCGCGCTCGCGGTCCTTTTTGGAGGCCTCGGCGTCGCTTTCGCCGCCACCCCCGCTTCGAATGGAGGCGTCGTCGTCATCCCGATCTCGGGGACCGTCGATGAAGGCATGGCGCATCTCGTGGTTCGCGCGGTGCGGGAAGCCGAGGTGGCACACGCATCCGCATTGGTCCTCGATATCAATACGCCGGGCGGTCTCGTATCGGCAGCATTCGAAATCCGCGATGCGCTCGTCGCGAGCCAGCTGCCGACGGTTGCGTATATTTCGCAGCGCGCGTACAGTGCGGGCGCGCTCATCACCCTTGCGACCAAGACGATCGTCATGGCGCCGGGCTCGAGTATCGGCGCGGCCGAACCGATTCCGAACGATCCCAAACACGTCAGCGCCCTGCGCGCGGAGTTCGCAGCCACCGCAGTACGCATGCATCGCGATCCCACGCTCGCCGCGGCGATGGTCGATAAGTCGGTCGACGCGCCCGCCTACAAACGCTCCGGCGCGATTCTCTCGTTCACGGCACAAGAAGCGAAGCGCGCGCACTTCATCGATGCGATCGAGCCGACGCTCGATGCCGCCCTCGAGTACGCCCGCGTCTCGGGTACGCGGACGGTGGCGGCATATTCGTGGGGTGAATCGCTCGCACGATTCGCGACGAGTCCCGAGGTGAGCGGGATATTGCTTTCGCTCGGTGTCCTCGGACTGCTCATCGAGATGCAGACGCTCCACGGGATCGCGGGGGCGATCGGAGTCGGCTCGCTCGCGCTCTTTTTTGGAACGCACGTCTATGCGGGTTTTTCCGATAGCGTCGTGATCGCACTCGCCGTCCTCGGCGTGCTCGGCATCCTCCTCGAGCTTCACGTCTTTCCCGGACACGGGCTCTCGGGGGCGCTGGGTTTGCTCGCGCTCGCAGCCGCCGTCTTCCTCGCTTTCGGTTCGGCTTTTACGGTCGTCGCGATCCAAGCGATCTCGATTGCGATCGTGCTCTCGGTCTTGCTCTTCGCCGTCTTCGTGCGCGTCGCGCCGCAGAGCGCGTACTTTCGGCGCATTACGTTCACCAACGTCCAAGGCCCGGAATACGTAGCGAGTCGCGATCTCCGCGGGCTCGTGGGACACACGGGCGTCGCGGCATCATACCTGCGGCCCGCCGGCGTCGCACATGTCGACGGCGAACGCGTCGACGTGTTGACCGAAGGCGATTTTCTTCCAGCGGGCTCGGCGATTCGCGTGAGCCGCGTCCAAGGTTCGCGCGTGTTCGTCGCGCCGATCTTCACACCGGTCGATGATGAAAGTGAGCCCGTACGTTGAGTAGTTTCGCAATAGCCGTGATCGTCTTTGCGGTTATTTTAGGACTGTTGCTCTTTTTCTATTACTTTCCACTGGGGCTTTGGATCCGGACGATCGCGGCGGGCGTGCCGCTCTCGATCACGTCGCTGATCCGCATGCGACTCATCGGTATCCAGCCGGGTGTCATCGTGACCAATCTCGTGCGCGCGCGCAAGGCGGGCTTGCCGCTGACGGTCGATCAGATGCAGTCGCACTATCTCGCGGGCGGAAACGTCGAGCAGGTCACGCTCGCGATGATCGCCGCGCAACGCGCGCAGATCCCGCTCGAGTGGCAGCGTGCGTCGGCGATCGATCTCGCGGGTCGCAACGTGCTCGAAGCGCTCCAACAGTCGGTCAATCCGCGCGTCATCGAAACGCCGATCTTTCAGGGTGTCGCGCAGAACGGCATCCAACTCAACGTCAAAGCGCGCATCACGGTGCGGACCAATCTCGATCGGTACGTCGGCGGCGCGGGCGAGCCGACGATCGTCGCGCGCGTCGGTGAGGGCGTGGTGAGCGCCGTCGGCGCCGCGCAAGATCACAAAGAAGTGTTGGAGTATCCCGATCGCATTTCGAAGGCGGTCCTCGCCAAGGGGCTCGATGCGGGAACGGCGTTCGAGATCGTTTCGATCGATATCGCCGACGTCGACGTCGGAAAAAATATCGGCGCCGAATTGCAAACGTCGCAGGCCGAGGCCGATCGCAAGATCGCGCAGGCGAAAGCGGCGGAACGCCAGTACAGCGCGCTTGCAGCCGAGCAAGAGCAGAAAGCATTCACGCAGCAGATGCGCGCGAAAGTCGTCGAAGCGGAAGCGCAAATTCCGCAGGCGATTGCGGAGGCATTTCGTAACGGGAATCTCGGCGTGATGGACTACTACAAGCTCAACAATATCAAGGCCGACACCGAGATGCGCGGAGCGATCGGTACGGGCGTCGCGCCTCCCGATCCAAACGCGGGCGGTCTCACGTCGCCGAAGCCCCCGGGACAATAACGCTTGGACGAACTCTTCGAATTCATCGCCGATGCCGTCGCGAAAAAACTTCGCGAAGCCAATACGACGGTCGCAGCGGCCGAGAAGGCGCAGGCCGAGGCGCAACAGCGCGCGATGCTTCGCGCATCGGGATTCGTCGTGCCGGAGCCGCCGCGGGCGGTCGCTCCATCGCGATACACGCGACCCGCGACTCCCGCTCCGGCGCCGTCGACGCGCGAGACCGTCGGTCATGCGTCGCGTCCGAACGAGCCGATGGGTCGCACGTTCGCGCCGCTCGACGACATCTTTCCGACCGTCATCGAACCGCTTCGTGCGGCCGCGCCGAAGCTCGCAGCGGGTTCGTTGCTCGCGGCGTTTTCGGGCGGTACGCCGCTCCTCGCCGCATTCGTTTTGAGTGAAGCACTCGCTCCGCCGATCGCGCTACGGCAGCGCGAGCGATGAAGCGATGGACGCAAAGTTCGAACGACGATGCCGCAGATGAAAGCTTCGACGCGCAAGCCCGCATCGAACGCGTTTTCGAACTCACGGGCGTTCGCGATCCGCTCGTTTTTTGCGGGCATCTCGACGGTAACCTCAGCGCACTCGAACGCGTCGTCGCCATCGTCATCAATCTCGACGGCGATCGACTGCGCCTTTCGGGAGGCGCGAGCGCGGTTGCTTCCGCACTGCTGATCCTCGAGCGCATGCGCGAGGCCGTCAACGGCGGCGCGAGCCTGACGCCCGACGACGTCGTCCTCGCCGCGCGCGAACTCCTCGATGGAAAGACGCCCGCTGCGCATCCGAAAACGCTCTACACCACGCAACGCGGCAAAGAGATCCGTCCCAAGACCGCGGGTCAGCGCGCATTCGTGGAAGCGATCGCACAAAACACGCTTGCGTTCGGCATCGGCCCCGCGGGCACGGGCAAAACGTTTCTCGCCATGGTCATGGCCGTGCGCGCGCTTCGCGCGCGCGAAATCTCGCGCATCGTGCTCTGCCGCCCCGCCGTCGAAGCGGGCGAAAAGCTCGGCTTTCTCCCGGGCGACCTCAAAGAAAAGGTCGATCCGTATCTGCGTCCGCTCTACGATGCACTCAACGAATTGCTCGAAGACGGCACGACCGCAAAATTTCTCGAACGCGGCACGATCGAAGTCGCGCCGCTCGCATACATGCGCGGGCGCACGCTCGCCGATGCGTTCGTGATCCTCGACGAAGCGCAGAACGCCACGCGCGATCAGCTCAAGATGTTCCTCACGCGCATCGGTCAGAATTCGCGTATGGTCGTCACGGGCGACGTAACGCAGGTCGATCTGCCGCGCGGCGTGCGCTCGGGATTGCACGACGTTCCGAAGCTTTTCGCCGAGATCGAAGATATTGCGGTCGTGAACCTTTCGGAAGTCGACGTGGTCCGACACCCGCTCGTTGGAAAGATCGTCGGCGCGTACGCGCGCTTCAACCCTAGCGCGTGATCTATTTTCGCAACACGACGCGAAAACATGTCATCGACGAACGCCGGACGACGCGCGTCGTCCGCGCGCTACTTGCGGCAACGGGTCGGCCGCGTGCCGCGCTCTCGCTGACGTTCGTCGGGAATGCCGCGATGCGGCGCATCAACCGCGAATATCGGGAAAAGGATCGCACGACCGACGTGTTGAGTTTCCCGCTTTTCGAACCGTTCGCCGTTCCGAAGAGCGCGCGAGCGGGCGAGCCGGAATTGCTCATCGGCGATATCGTCATCAGCGTCGATGTCGCCGTGCGACAAGCGGCGGCATACGATGTATCGCTCGACGCGGAGATCGATCGCCTGTTGGTCCACGCGATCGCGCATCTGCTCGGCCACGATCACGAAATCCCGGCCGAACGCGCGAAGATGTTGCGTGCGGAGAAAAAGCTCGCAGCCGCAATCGGTCTCGACTGGCCGTACGAGCGAACGTCGTGAAGCGGCGGCCCGCTACGAAATTCGTGCGGATTACGACGCAACTCGTGGACCGACACACGATCGAATTCGGGCCGGCCGCCGTCCTCGATGCGACGAGCGCTCGTTTCTGGCGCGACTTCCAGATCGCGTTTTTCGTCGATCGCTATGGTTCGAACGCCGTCGCGATCGTTGCCGATTGGGAGCGCGTCCGCGCGTGGCCGCTTCGCGGCGATCCTTATTTCGAAGAAGCTTCGCGCGCGACGACGGGCGGTCGCGACGTGCGCATCGCGCGACATCGCCGCGCGAGTCGCGCGTTTTTCGAGAAGCTCGTGGATAGTGTTGGCTTTGGGGCCGACGGCGCGTGCGTGATCGCGGGCGCGATCGATGACGGTTGTATCGACATCGCGCAGCAGTGGCTCGAATCGCGGCAGTCGGCTGGAAATAGCCTCATCGTCCCCCGCGACGCGATCTATCCCGTGACGGGCGCGACGGCATTGCGTTACACCAACGTGTTGCGAAACGTCAGCGATCTCCAAGTCGATATCGATCGCGTCGTCGCACGCGTCGGCAAGGGTTCCTGAGGACACGCAGCAGAACGCGTTCGAGATGCAGCCCGTGCGCTTGCCGCCTGGCGCCAAGCGGGTCCAAGATAATCGCCTTTGGGCCGCCTTCGACTACGCCTTCTCGGGCATCTTGTACGCCACGCGGACGCAGCGCAATATGCGCATCCATTTGGTTGCGGCATCGCTTGCGATCGTGGCGACGCTCTACCTCCGGCTCGATCGAGCGTACGTCGCCCTCATCGTGCTCTGTATCGCAATCGTGATCGCGCTCGAACTCGTCAATACCGCTATCGAAGCCGTCGTCGACCTCATGACCGTCGCCCACCATCCCCTAGCAAAGATCGCCAAAGACGCGGCGGCGGGCGCCGTTCTCGTCGTCTCGATGGCGTCGGTGATCGTGGGGTATCTCGCGTTTTACGAAGGCGTGACGGCCTCGGGTGCCAAGGTCTCGGCGGCCGTGGCGGGCATTCCGCGAAATTACGTCTTCGTCACCCTCGTCGTCGTCGGGGTCGTGACGATCTTTCTCAAAGCCTTTGCGGGAAAGCACGGCTCGCCGCTGCAGGGTGGTGCGGTCTCGGGCCACGCCGCGCTCGCATTTGCGGGCGCCACGATCATTTCGTTCCTCGCGGGAACGCTCGTCGTCGCGCTCCTCGCGTTCTTTCTCGCGTTTCTCGTGAGCCAGAGCCGGGTCGAAGGCGGCATTCATAGCTACGGCGAGGTGGTGTTCGGCGCGGTCATTGGGACGGGGATTAGCGCCGGGCTTTTCCTCGTCATACGGGTCTAAAAGCGCCGTGCGAGCCATGCGGCGCGCTCGTTGCACGCTATGGTATAATGGCGTCAATTTGGACACCGACCCTCTACCGGCTCCCCAGCCGTCCCTCCAATGACGACTGATTCGTGGAGCCAGCACTGGCCCGAAATCGGTGCGTTGTTGCTCCTCATCGCGGGGGCGGCTTTCTTTTCCGGCTCCGAAGCGGCGCTGATCTCACTCTCACGCCTGCGCGCGCGCGGCATGAAAGAGCGCGGACTCAAAGGTAGCGATGCGGTGTTGCGTCTCCTCGACGATCGAAATCGGTTCCTGACGTCGATCCTCATCGGCAACACGATCGTCTTGCTCGCCTCGGATTCACTCGCGACGCTGGTCTTCATTCGCGCGGGCGTTCCCAACGCCGCGCTCTGGTCGACGATCGTGATGACGATCCTCTTGCTCGCGTTCGGCGAGATCATCCCAAAGACGATCGCCGTCGCCAACAACGAGCGCTGGGCCGTGCGGCTCGCGCCGATTCTCGAGCGCGTCGCCTGGGCCATGACGCCGATCAATGCGGCGTTTTTGTTCTTTACCAATTTCTTCGTGCGGCTCTTTGGCGTTTCGCCGATCGCGCACGGCCCCTTCGTTACCGAAGACGATATCCGCAACATCGTCAACGTCGGCGTCGAACAGAAGGTCATCGAAGCCGAAGAACGCGAGATGATCCATTCGATCATTCAATTCGGCGATACGATCGTGCGCGAAGTGATGCGGCCGCGGCCCGATATGGTCGCCGTCGACGTCACCGCCTCCGCGCGGCGTGCGCTCGATCTCGTGATCGCCGAAGGCTATTCGAAATTGCCGGTGTTCGAAGAGACGGTCGATAACGTCATCGGCGTCGTGCACGATCGCGAACTCCTCATCTCGCTTTCGAATGCGACGCTCGCGCAGACGCCGATTCGCTCGCTCATGCGTGCGATCACGCTCGTTCCCGAAAGCAAACGCGTCTCGGAATTGCTGCGCGAAATGCAGCGCGGCAAATTCTCGCTCGCCATCGTCGTCGACGAATATGGCGGCACCGCCGGTCTCGTGACGATGGAAGATCTCCTCGAAGAGATCGTCGGCGAGATTCGCGACGAGCACGACGAGGGCGAAGAAGAAGCGATTCGCTTCGTGAGCGCCGATGAAGCGCTCGTCGACGCGGGCACGAACATCGAAGACGTCAACGCGCGTCTGGGTCTTCACCTCCCGCATGAAGATTTCGAGACGATCGGCGGGCTCACGGTCGGGCTCTTCGGTCATCTCCCGCACGAAGGTGAAGAGATCGAGGCGAGCCACGACGTTCGTTTGCGCATCGAGCGCACGCGTGGCCGACGCATCCTCACGGTACGCATCTTCAAAAACGGCATCCACCACGGCGAAGTTGGCGAATCCGAGAAGCAGGTCGCTTTCGACGCCGAACGTGTCTAGCATGACGTCGATCCCGATAGACGATTCCGCGCTCATCGCCGCCGCCCGTGCGGTTCGCGAACACGCCTACGCGCCGTATTCGGCGTACGCCGTCGGGGCCGCGCTCGCATGCGATGACGGCACGATCGTTGCGGCATGTAACGTCGAGAACGCATCGTACGGCCTCTCGATGTGTGCCGAGCGGTCGGCGATCTTCGCGGCGATCGCGGGCGGTCATCGGCGTTTTACGGCAATCGCGATCGTGGGTCCCGACCGCGAAACGACCTCGCCTTGCGGAGCGTGTCGCCAAGTGCTCGCCGAATACGGCGCGACGACGCGCGTGCTCTACGCGATTCCCGACGGCTTCGAAGAGACGACGATCGGAGCGCTGCTGCCGGAAGGCTTCGTGCTGCCGTGATGCGGCCGTGAGCACGCCCCAGCGGTCGTACAAGACGGCCGGCATCGTTTTACGCGCGCGAAATCTCGGCGAAGCGGATAAGATCTTTACGATCTTCACGCTCGAAAACGGCAAGGTCGACGCGGTCGGGAAAGGCGTGCGCCGGCCCAAGAGTTTGCTCGCGGGTCGGCTCGAGTTCGTGACCGAGGCATCGCTCTCGCTGCATCGCGGGCGTAGTCTCGACGTGATCACGAGCGCGGAGATTCTCGTCGAACATTGGCGCGCGATCGTCGAGCCCGATGCGTTCGCAACCGCGCACGTCATCGTCGAACTCATCGACGCTTTCTCCGAACGCGAGTACGCGATGCCCGACGTCTACGCGCTCTTGCGCGGCGTGCTTCGCGCGCTCTCGACGTCGACGGATCCCGCGGCACTCGTGCCGCGCTTTCAACTGCGATTGCTCGGGACGCTCGGGTACGCACCGGAATCCGATGCGTGCGTGCGGTGTAACGAGGCCTTCGACGATCGTGCCGCGTGGGCGGATCTCGAGGCGGGTGGCCTCGCTTGCGAACGCTGTCGGCCGCATCGCGCCGATGTCCTCGCGCTGGGACCGAGCGACGTCGCGAATTTTCGTGGCCTTGCGGCTTGGGGCGAGAACGGCGTGCGCCCCGCAACGCGTGCGACGATTGCGGCCGCACGCGCCGTCGATGCCTTCGTAACGTGGCAACTCGGCAAGCGTACGAAATCGAGTCGCATGCTCGACGAGCTCACTTATCGCGGTGCGAGCGCGTGATCGTCGCACTCGACGTCGGCGAGCGACGCATCGGTATCGCGATCAGCGATCCCGGCGAATCGTATTCGTTGCCGCTGCGCACGCTGCATCGCACGGAGTCACTCCACGACGATCTCGAAGAGATCCTCACCGTCGCGCGCGAGTATGCGGCGGCGACGATCGTCGTTGGCGATCCCGTCTCGCTTTCGGGCGAACGCGGCATCGCGGCGCAAAAGATGGATGCGTTCGTCGAGGTCCTCGCCCGCGCGTTCGGCGGCACGATCGAACGCGTCGACGAGCGCATGACGACCGCACAAGCGACGCGCTCGCTCATCGCAAACGACGTCTCGCGCAAAAATCGTAAGCGCGTCGTCGATCAACTCGCGGCATCGCTGATCCTCGATGCGTTTCTCGCGCGGCGTCGCCGCACGAGCGGCGCCTGAGATGCGCGCATTCACGCGAACGCTCGCCGTGCTCGTCGTGCTCGCCGTCGCGGGGGTCGTCGCGGCCGGGCTTTGGTTTCGTCATGAAGTTTCGAGCGATCGCTCCTATCCCAGCGCCACGGTGAACGTCGTCGTGCCACGCGGCGCGACCGGGCACGACGTCGCGCGATTGCTTGCGAAAGACGGCGTCATCGCATCGCCGCTCACGTTCGAACTCCTCGCGCGACTACGTCGCGAACAGTCGGCGATGAAAGCGGGTGAATTCAAGTTCGAACCGCATCGCACGCAAGACGAAGTGTTGCGCGCCGTCGTCGAGGGCGGCGCGCAGATCGCCGTGTGGGTGACGATTCCCGAGGGCTTCACCGCGAAGCAAATCGCGCGCGTCCTCGCCGATCGCGGTCTGGGCTCCGACGCCGCGTTCACGCGAACGTTCATGCACGAATCGCTTCGATTCCCAAGCGGCCCGACGCCGTCGCTCGAGGGGTATCTCTTCCCCGATTCTTACCTCATACCGACGGGCGCCGACCCCCCGCACATTGCGAAAATCTTCACCGACGCCTTCCGCGCGAAGCTCCCGAGCGACGCGACGGCGCGCGCGAAAACGCTCGGTCTCACGGTTCCCCAAGTCGTCACGCTCGCGTCGCTCGTCGAACGTGAAGCGAAGGTCGATGCCGAGCGACCGCTGATGGCGGGCGTCTACTATAATCGGTTGCGGCTGCACATGCCGCTCGAAGTCGACGCGACGATCGAATATACGTTTCCGCAACATAAGACGGTCATTACGTACGCCGATCTCGCGATCGATTCGCGGTACAACACGTACAAATATGCGGGTTTACCGCCGACGCCGATCGCAAATCCCGGCGAACCGTCGCTCGATGCAGCCTTCCACCCGAAGGCATCGTCGTATCTCTATTACGTGTATGCGGGGAATGGTCGCAGTGCGTTTGCGCGAACGCTCGCGGAGCATAATGCAAACGTCGCTCGCTATCTTCATTAGGCAGCGAAGCGGCGATGGGGCATACGGGGAGACGTACGATCGATAGCCACAACGGTGATCCAGAAGCCGGCGACGGGAAGCTCCAGCTTCAAGACGTCCTGGTCATCGAAACCAACGACGGCAAGAAGCACGAATACGAAGTCATGGCCGTCGTCGAAGACGAAGAAGCCGGCACGAGTTACGGCGTGGCCTATAGTAGCGAGGCCGACGAATTCGTCGTAACCGATGGCAAGGGCGACTTGCTCGAAGACGAAGCACTCGCGCAAGAGATTCTCGACGACTTCATCGTATTCGCCGAAGAATCGGCCGCTGAGGAGCGCTAATCGCCCATCCACGGCGGCGCCGCGTCCTCTTTCTTTCCGCCGCCGTCGGCGTCGGACACACGGCGGCCGCTCATGCCGTGCGCGCGGCGCTCGAGCAAGCCGATCCGACGATCGAAACGCAGACCGTCGATTCGTATCAATATGCGGCGAGTATCTTCGCGAAGGTCGTTGCCGACGGCTACATCGGCATGGTCAAGACGGTGCCGCAAGTCTACGGTTACTTCTACGATCGCGTCGAGCGCGCGACGCACGTGCCCACGATGCGACGACTCGTCAGTCGCTATACGGCGGGGAATTTGCGAAAATTCGTCGAGTCGTACGCACCCGATCTCATCGTTTGCACGCACGCGTTTCCGTGCGGCGTCATGTCGGAATACAAACGGCAATTCGATCCGACGTTGCCCGTCGTCGGTATCGTCACCGATTTCGTCGTGCATCCGTTTTGGATCTACACGAACGTCGATGCGTATGCGGTGGCGACGCCCGAAATGCGAGCGGCCCTCCTCGCGCGGGGCGTGCGCGAAGATCGCATCGTGCTCTCCGGCATTCCGGTCGATCCGCGCTTCGGTGCGCCGCGACCGAACGTCGATGCATTGCGCGCGCGACTGGGACTTCCACGCGATCGTCCCGTCGTCTTGATGATGGGCGGCGGCGTCGGGATCGGTCCGCTCGAAGAGATGATGCGCGCGCTCGGAACGATCGAAACGCCGATTTCCGCCGCCGTCATCGTCGGCCGAAATCTCGCGCTCGAGCGACGTGTCATGTCATTGGCCGAGCGCACCGCCTATCCGCTACGCGTCTTCGGATTCGTCGAAAATGTCTTCGATTACATGCACGCAAGCGACGTGCTCGTGAGTAAGCCTGGCGGCTTGACGTCGTCGGAAGCGCTCGCCGCGCGCATTCCGATGGTGCTCGTCAAGCCGCTACCGGGCCAAGAAGAACGCAATACGCGCTTTCTCGTTTCGCGAAGCCGCGATCCGCGCGCGCGGCGCCGAGCAGATCGCATCCGTCGTTACGGACGTGCTCGCATCGTCGCACCTTCGCGAGCGCCTCGGGCATCAGATCGAGGTGCTGCGCAAACCCGATGCCGCGCACGATATCGCCGAGCGAATCGTGACGCTTTTGAATCGACGCGACGCGCGCGATGGCTTCGCCGCAACGGGCGCCTAAGGCTACACGCGCGGAACGCGCCACACCGCCGCACCACCGAGCGCGAAGGCAACGCATGCGGCGACGATCGCGATACGCGGCCCCGATCCCGTGAAAATCGCGTCGGCATGAATCACAAGCGGGCCGACCACGAGCGGCGCGACGACCTGTGGAATCGTCGTTGCGATATTCCACACGCCCATCGCTGTCGCCATCGTTTTCGGCGGGAGAACGGCCGTCGCCAGCGCCCAATCGGCGGTGACGAACGCGCCCCACGCAACGCCTGCGACACCGGCACTCGCGTAGGCGAGTGGTAACGATGTCGCCGTTGCGAGCGCGATGAGTGCGATAACGATCGTGCCGACCGCGATGCTGACGACGAGACGTTTATCGCTGCGATCGGCAGGTTTTGCGGCGAGGATCGCGCCTGCGATCGCACTGAGCGTGAAGGTGAGAAAGACGAACGCCGTCGTCATCTGCACGTCGTTCGCCGCGACGTGCAGACTATCGCGTACGAAGAAAAGAAGGTAATCGAGCAGCGCGAAAAAGCCGACGTTGACGAGCCCGCGCGAGACCAAGAGCGGTTGGAGTGCGCGCGACGGCACGGTCGTCGTCGCACCATCGTCGCTTCGATCGACATTTGCGAGCGTTGCCGTTTCGCGCAAGACGATCGCCATCGTGGCGACGAGTGGCGCGACGAGGGCGGCGGCGACCACGCGAAGATCGCCGACGAGTCCCGCGACGAGCAAACCGATCGCGTTACCGAACGATTGATACGCGCTCATCCATGCCGAGGCCGCGCCGCGTCGTGGGGTCGCGACGTAATCGGGGATGATCGCTTGATACGGTCCCGAAGCGATATTGATCGTGCATTGAAGCGCGACGAAGGCGATGGCAAACGCGACGAACGACGGCGCGAAGAAGAAGCCGATGAGCGGCGGAACCGCAAGGCCGATCCCGACGAGATAGAAACGCGATCGATCGCCGCCGCGCAGGCGGGCGAAATCGGAGGCACGACCGGCGATGAGTTGGACGATCGTCGCGACGAGTGCGCCGCACGCGGCGAGCATACTATAGCGCGCGATTGCTTCTGCGTGCGGGACGAGCGCGATCGTGCGCGCTTGAAGGGAGACGCCGAGCACGGCTCCCCAAACGAGCTGGATGCCGGCGTTGAGCGAGCAGAGTCGCGCGAAGCTAGCGGCGCGCGGCGTAGTCGAGGGCGTAGCGATAATCGGCAAGCGAATCGATGTCGAAGCAGAGCGTGGGTGAGGCATTGCGAATCGCGCGAACGGTACAACCGAGCAACGCGCTTCCGCGTGCTTCGACGTGTGCGATTCGCAGTTGACGCGTTGCAAAACGAAGCATGAGCCCCGGCCCGAGAAGCGTGGCCATGCGAAAGAGGCTCTTCCGCGCGTCGAAAAAACGCTGCGAGGCATCGAGCGCGTGTGGTGCTATGCCGGCGCCGAAATAGACGACGTTACCGTTCGCCACGCGATCGCGGCCCAGACGCGTGATGTGTGGCGGGGCATCGGGATAGGTCGCTTCGTAATCGTCCGCTTCCGCAAGCGGAAGGGCGAGATCGCACGCGCGCGCGCGCATCACGAAGTCGCTCATCGCACGCGGGGTGACGAACGGCATATCGCTACTGCAGAGCAACAGCGGCTCGTCGACTCCGCACGCCATCGCGCGCCGAATATTCTCGCGTCCGTCGGTGGACTCATCGATCACCTCATCCACGCGCGCGCCGCAATGCGCGCGCACGTCGTCGCCGCCGATAACGACGATCCGTTTCGCGCCGCTCGCGCGCGCCGCCGCAATCGCAAGGTCGAGCATCGTGACGTCGCTCACGCTTGCGAGAGCTTTCGTAGTAACGCCGAGTTCGCGCGCGAACGGGTCGTCTGCACGCCCCCCCGCCGTTATCGCAGCAATCATCGGATCGTCTTCTGCGTCACCGCGCCGTGATAGCCGAGGCAACGCCGAGGATCCTCTACCAGCTTAGAAAGCATGACGGCGTCGACGCGGAAAGCTTTCGGCCCCATCTCCAGGAGCGCACCGCCGTGAACCCCATGGATATCACGTATCAACCCATCCTCAATCTGGAAACAGGGCGGATCGATAAATGCGAAGCGTTCTGCCACCCACTGGAAGCCGGTGCGGATCTCGCGGCGTTTTTTATGTCGGCGGAACTCAACGGGTCGTTACGCGGCTATACCGACCGCATTTTCGATAGTGTTTTCGCGGACTGGCAAAAGCATGGTAGTCCGACGACCGACGTCTCCATCAATATTACCGTCGCCGATCTCGCCGAACCCGACTTTGCAAAGCGTGTCGAACGCGCGTGTAAGAAACATCGGCTCGATCCCAGGCGCGTTTGGTTCGAGGTCGACGATCGGGCTCAGGTGGTCGTCGATCCGACGACGCTCACGATGATGAAGCAGGTTTCGACGCTGGGCGTTCGATTTAGCATCGATGGATTCGGCGACGATCTCTCGCAGACGACGCACTACGAAATCGGACGCCTTCCCGTCGCCGAAATCAAGATCGACGCGCGATACGTTCGCGATGCCGACGAAAACATGCGCCATCGGACGATCGTTACGGCGAGCATCACGCTCGCTCACGATCTCAATCTCCGCGTTACGGCAAAATCGATCGAGCGAGAGAACATCGCCGCGCTCATGCGTCGACTCGGTTGTACGCACGGTCAAGGTTTCTATTTTATGCGACCGAGCGCAGCGGAGACGATTGCAGCATTGGTTGCGAAAATGACGCAAGCGGGTCCGCTACCGAGCGGCAGGTAACGCTCGTCGACCGCGCCAAGGTTCGCCGTCGCCCGGAGGGATGGGTGAGTGGCTGAAACCAACCGTTTGCTAAATGGTCGTGGGTCTAAAAAATCCACCGAGAGTTCGAATCTCTCTCCCTCCACCATCGTGTCGACTTCGCAGCCGGAAGGAAACACGAAGACCGCGCGGTATCTCGTAGAGTCCGCCCGGACACGTGCGGTCGTAGCTCAATTGGATAGAGCAACAGGCTACGAACTTGTAGGTTGGGGGTTCGAGTCCCTCCGACCGCACCATGTGGGAACGCCTCGTTGCTGACGAGGCGTTTTTTGCATAGTATAGCTATGAAGCGTCACGTTTCCGATCGTGTCACCGGTTCGCCGAAGCGTCGACGAGGCTGCTCTTCGAAGGGGAACGCATCGTTCAACAAAAATCAACGGCGGTTGCGCAATCTCGCGTCGCTCGTTGGCTCGGTAGCTCAGTGGTAGAGCGGGGGACTCATAAGCCCTAGGTCGCAGGTTCGAGCCCTGCCCGAGTCACGTATCCGCCGCCGAGGCGCGCGCGTGCGAGGATGCGAATCTTTCCCCGGCGTAATCGGGTTATCGGTGGGTGATGCGAGCGAACCGCTTGCCGCATCGCGACTTTCACCCGAGGTACGAAGCCACTATGTCAACGATCCCCTGCGATTTCTGCCCCCATCCGGTCGATCGCGGCCAGATGGAAGAGATCGAGATCTCGCATTACGTTCCCGATTCGTCGGGCGACGATCTTGCGTACGCGCGAACCTATTTCTTCGGTCATCCCGACTGCGTTCGCAAATTCTACCGGGGCCTCGTCGACCACAAACTCGATCTCTTCAAGCACATGCCGACCGCGGCTCCGACGACATCACCGGAAGAACCGAAGTAACCTCACCTCGCGCACGTAGCGTAGCTGGATAACGCGCGGCCCTCCGAAGGCTGAGACCGGGGGTTCGAATCCCTCCGTGCGCACGAAGTTCGAGAAAAGCCACCACATCGGTGGCTTTTCCCTTTCAGCGTGTGTCATCGATCCAGATCTATTCGATCGCAGCGATCGTGACGACATGGGCCGGCACGACCCACTTGCCCGCCTCGTGCATGAAAGGCCGATGAAGTATTGCGGGATTTCCGAACGCTTCGAAAAGCTGATCGAAGATCTGCTTATCGATTTTCAGCGTCGAGCCGTCGGTGAGATGCAAGACAAATTCCATGCGTACGACTTGCAGTCATAAGGCGTCGATGCTCCTTCTCATCGGTTGCCATCCGACGTGTTACGAGATCGCCGTTGCCACGGCTCATGACGGAACGTGCAGATCGACGGGCAGTCGGCGAACGAACCATTGCGTCCAGACCGCGCGCTCGACATATGGGAAGTAGACGTCGCCGTCGAGATCGGCGAGGACGATGCCATGCCACAAGGGCTCGGGCCGATCGAATTCATCGCTGTACACGCGTAAGACGTCACCCCGACGCAACTCGTGAGTGGTATCGTCCGCGCCAGGTACCAAACGGTACGATGCGACGGCGTAATGACCGCGCACTTTATCGAGTCGCCCGCGTTCGAATTGCATCGGAAACGGCGATGCGGTTCCGGGCCGAAAGAGCGGCGGCGTTCCGGCGTCGCGTACGCGCGCGCGTGCGAAATCGTGACGTACCTGCATGCGCATCAATCGCTCGGGAGAGATTTGAAGCGCGCGCCCGATGCTCACCGCATCCCAAACGCTCAGCGATACGTGTCCCGCAAGAACCGCCGCGAGGACTTCGGTCTCGATTCCGACGTGACGCGCGAATTCACGCGTGTCGATCGCGAGCGGATCGATGAAATACTCCTGAAGCAAAATGCCGGGGTGCATCGCCTCCGCACGTCGATTGCTCTCGGAGCTGAGCTTCTTGTCGCTCGATCGTTTCACGAGGATCGTTCCTTGCTTGGGCCGAGATGGCAGCCGCGCAACGCGCGTCGCGGTCGGAGCCGGCTCGTTCGAATCAATACCCAGGTACGTCGACACTATGCGCCTTCGCGCGAGCCGCAGGCTGGTTCGTGCGCGGACCGGAAGCGCGAGCAGATGGCCTCCGATTTTCGCTTCAACGTTTACGACGCGTTCGATCGCGTGCACGAACTCGTCGATTCCGCCGACATGGACGACGCCGACGGTGGCACCGCGATGGACCGTGCCGAATACCAGATTCAAATCAACAAGCTCGTGGAAGGGCTCGTCGAAATCTTGCAACACGCCGCGCGGCATTCGCTGCTGAGTCTCGATGCGGGCGATTACGATCACGACCTCGAGGTCGAAGAGATCGGCGTTTATCGCGATGAGGAAGACGAACCAGCGGCAAACCATCACGTCGCCATTCGCATTCCCGACTATCTCTTGCCCGATGAAGACGATGCCGTTTCGACCGCCATCAAGAGCTTCGATCTCGGCACCGTGGAAACGACGGCCGACGTCGCGCTTGCCGCCTACGCCCGTGCGGCCGTGCTCTCCAACAGCAATCCCGATCTCACCGAGCGGCTCGCCGAAGCGTGGGAACAGGTCGCGCAGCGGCTTATCCCGCGCGTCGCACCGGCCGTCCAACGCCTCGAATCAGCCGGGCTCATCAAGGTCTACGACGCGCGAACGAAGCGGACGTACGACCCCGTCTCGGTCGCAGCCGACGAAGCGAATTCCACGATCGAACTCACGATCGCAACCGACGCACCTGAGGGCGCGCGCACCGCGTGACGGGCGAAGCCGCGATGCGTCGCGCCATGACGCTTGCGGACGAAGCGGCGCATCACGGCGACGTTCCCATCGGCGCGCTGCTCGTCGCGAGCGATCGCACGTTCTTCGCCCACAACGAAAAAGAGCGCCGTCCCGATCCGACCGCGCACGCGGAGATTCTCGTGCTGCGCAGCGCCGCGGCAACGCTCGGTCGGTGGCGGCTCACGGGCGCGACCCTCTACGTGACGAAAGAGCCGTGCGCGATGTGCGCGGGAGCGATCGTTGCCGCTCGCATCGCGAAGGTCGTTTACGGCTGCCGCGATCCCAAGGCGGGCGCCGCGGGAAGCGTGATCGACGTTTTTGCATCGGAAGCGGCGAACCACCGGGTCGAGGTCGTGGCGGGCGTGCTCGAAGCGGAG
>JANYGA010000112.1 GCA_025359485.1 Rhodospirillales bacterium
GGCCATCGTTGCGTGGCACGGCGTCACGATCGATATCGAAGAGAGCATCGCCGCACGCCGATCGCAGGCGGCCGCCGACACGCGGTTACAAGCGTTTCTTCAGGCGGTTCCGCAGATCGTGTGGACGGCCGATGCGACGGGCTGGATCGATTGGTACAACGATCGATGGTTCGAATACACGGGACAGACGCCGGCTGAAGCCGAGGGTTGGGGCTGGCAAAACGCGCACCATCCCGACGATTTCTTGCACGTTATGGAGCTTTGGCCGCGAAGTATCGAGACGGGCGAACCCTTCGAACTCGAATTTCGATTGCGCGGTCGCGACGGAACGTATCACTGGTTTCTCACGCGATGCGAGCCCCTACGCAACGACGCGGGTGAGATCGTGCGATGGTACGGATCGAACACCGATATCGAAGTGCAGAAGCGCGCGCACGAACGCAGCAGCCGCATCGCCGTCACGCTTCAACAGGCGTTTCTGCCGGAGCACCTGCCCACGCACCGCGACTTGCGCTTCGATGGCATCTATAAATCGGCCGAATCCGAGGCACTCGTCGGTGGCGATTGGTACGACGCGATCGATCTTCCCGACGGTCGCATCTTAATATCATGCGGCGACGTCGCGGGGCATGGCGTGGCCGCGTCGGTGAGCGTCGGTCGCTTGCGACAATCGATCCTCCTCTCGGCGCTCGAAACGAGCGATCCCGCAACGATTTTAGAGCGCGTCAATACCGTGGTTCGGTTCCAAAACGCGAGCGCTGCATCGTGCGTCGTTGCGATGCTCGATCCGCAGTCGCTCGAACTCACCTACGCGCTTGCCGGGCATCCACCGCCGGTCGTCGCGCTCTCGAGCGAGAGCGTCTCGTCGTTGCCTTACGCGCAAGCGCCGCCGCTGGGCGTGATCGACGACCTCCGCGCGGTCACGCATTGCGTCACGCTCGTGCACGATGCCGTCGTCGCGTTTTATTCAGACGGTCTCACCGAATTCGCACGTGAGATCGACGTGGCGGAAGCGCGTTTGTGTGCGGCGGTCGGGGGGCTCGTCGGCAAGACGATCGATCCCCACCCGGCACGCGTGATCGCGCGTGCCGTGATGGGCGAAGCGTCGTCTCCGGACGATGTCGCACTGTTGGTTTTGCAATGCGCGAATCCGTCTGCCACCGGAATCGAGATGGAGGGCGCGACGCCGCTCGTCAAACGGTGGCTCTTTCATTCGAGCGACGCGCGAACCGCACGCGCATCGCGACTGGAACTCATGACGTTCTTAGTCGCCCTCGCGGCGCGCGATCAGGAGCTCTCCGCAGCCGAACTCATCCTCGGCGAAATTTTGGCAAATACGGTCGAGCACGCGCCGGGGCTCGTCGAGATCACGATCGATTGGACCGCATCGCGCCCCGTGCTCGCCGTGCGCGATAGCGGCCCCGGATTGCCCGAAGCGGTGCACGCGCGGCCGCGCGTGCCAAAAAATCCGCTCGACGAAAACGGTCGTGGGCTCTTCCTCATCTTCACGCTCGCCTCCGACGTGCGCGTGGAAGCGCCGGCCGACGGCGGCACGCGTGTGGTCGCGACGTTGCCGCTGCAACGTCGCATGGCGGCGTCATCCGGCGAGATCGCGCAAACGTAATTCGGCCTCGCGTGCGTCGCCATCGCGCGTCGTGCGCAGCGTCGTGCGTGCGCGATCCGGTCGTGCGAGGACGTCCCGTAGCGCCGGCAGATCGCTCGCGGCGAACGCCGTTCCGTCGGCGGCGATCACGATATCGCCCGCGCGCATCCCGGCCTCCGCCGCGGGCGAATCCGGGCGAACGTCGAGCACGGCGATCGTGCCCGTATCGGTCCCGATGAGAAAGAGTCCCGAACGATCGATGCGATCGGGAAGCGAGAATGCGGCGTTCGGGCGCAGTGCGAGGCGCTGCCTGCGGTAGTCGAACGTAATGGTAAAGCGCCGAAGTATCGCGCCACCGAGGTTCGCTGCGGTCGCGGGGTCGGCGAACGCGCCCTCGCGTTGCGTACTATAATCGCTCGCGAGATCGCGCAAGACGAAGCCGCCGAAGGCGAGCTTTCGAAGTCGTGCGAGCCGGCCGTAGGCGGCTCCACCGAGCCCGAAGCCATCGACGCCGATCGCGCTCGGGTGCGTGGGCACGAGCGCTGGATTGCGCGCGACGAAGGGTGCGAAGATCGTCGCTCCGAGTCGGCTGCCGGTATCGATCGTGCAAAACCCGAGCGCGCGTTCGAGGCGGCAAGCGACTTGCGGTAATCCACCGTGAAACCGTAGCGGTACCGTATGCGCGCCGCCGCGCGTCGCGCTCGCAAAATCGTCGTCGAGCACGACGACGCCCCGCGTATAATCGATCGTCGTCACGATGGTCTCGAAGAGATCGCTGCCGATCACGCCGTCGAGCGTGCGACCTTCCGCGGCGCCGATCGTTTCGTGGAGCGGCGTGACGATGAAGCGCCGATCGGTGAGCTCGCGGCCTCCGATCGAAACCGACGCGAGCGTCGCGTCGCCTGCGGGGGCGGGCCGATCTCCGACACCACCGATCGGTCCACGCGCTTTGACGCCGATTCCAAGTTCCGACGCCACGGTTCGATCGAGCAAACCATACGGCGCGCCGCTATCGAGAACGAAATGATACGGTCCCTTACCATCGAGCCTCACGTCGACGTAGACGTGATTGTTGACCAGCGTCATCGGCACGGTCGTCGGCTCGATCGTGTCGGTCGGCGCCGCACGCGCGCCGCACGGAATCGCGAGCGACGCGGCGAGTGCGAGGCGCGCGCGCCACGTCATCGGGTCGCGTGCGCGATCCCGAGGCTCGCCGCGAACTGTTCGGCGAAGACGTGCGGTTGGAGCGTCGTCTTCGCCGCGAGCGCCGAGAGCCGCGGTTCGACGAGATCGTTCGGTTCCAAACGAATCATGTACGTGCGCGCGACCTCGTACGATTCGGTCGTCACGTCGACGAGGCGGACGCGAATGCGACCCGTCGCGGGATCGAGGAGATCGTCGAGCACCACGGGCGCGACGCGTCCGCCGGAGAGCGCGACGAGCGCGCCGCTTCCGCCGCCGAGCAAATATCGCACGGCCCCATAGCCGAGCGTGCGCGTATACTCCGCGTCGAACGGCACGGGTTTGGCGCAGCGCAATTCGTAGCCGATATCTTTTGTGACGACCGACATCTCGACGCCGAGATCGTCGAGTCGTTTACCGACCGCTTCGCGCAAGACCATTCCGATCGGAATATCCGCCAGACGCGCGTGGCCGTACGCGTCGCGCGGGACGTTCTGGAGATCGGCGAAATGCTGCGCGCCGAGTCGTTCCACGATGCCTTCGGCGACGACCGCGACGCCGTGTGGCGCATTCGATACGAGGCGTTTGAGGATCGACCCGACGATCGTGTCGACGACGCGCGCGAGATCGATCTCGCCGTCGGGAAATTCTTCGGGAATGATCGCAAGCGTCGCGCCCGCAGCCTTGCAGATGCCGAGCGACAACGCGCCCGATTTGCGGCCCATCGTGACCGCGACGTACCAACGCGACGAGGTCCGCGCGTCTTCCATGAGATTTTCGACGATCGTCGTCCCGACCGCTCGCGCGGTTTCGAAGCCGAACGTCGGTGCGTTATCGGGAAGGGGAAGATCGTTATCGATCGTCTTGGGAACGGTAACGACTCCGATGCGCCCGCGCGTCTTCGCCGCGATGCGCGACGCGCCGTACGTCGTATCGTCGCCGCCGATACAGACGAGGTAGCGAACCCCGAGTTCGTCGAGCGAGGCGATACAGCGCTCGAGCGTCGCGTCGTCTTTCCCCGGGTTCGTCCGCGAGGTCCGCAAGAGCGATCCGCCGGTAAAATGGATTCGCGAAACGTCCTCGATCGAGAGTTCGGTGACGTGCGAACAATCGCCGCGCGCGATGTGCCGGTAGCCATCATAGAGCCCGAGCACGCGTAATCCCGCGTTTTTCGCTTCGATCGTTGCCGAAGCGATGACGCCGTTGATTCCGGGGGCCGGACCGCCCCCGACTAAAATTGCGAGCGTTCCATCTGCCATACGCGGGCGTTTCCGCGAAATTCTCTCGCAAACCCGTTGCATCGCCAAGGAGAACGGGGTACGCTACCTGAGGCCTTATCCAATTGGATAAAATCTGGAGACCCAAATATGACTTTTGATCAATGGATCGATGCGGTCAACGTTCAGGTACACGCACATCTCGGCGACAGCGTCCGCACCGAAGAACTTTCCTGGGATTCCGCAATGTGGGCGAGCCCGCAGAGCACCGTCGTGGCAACGCTCGATACTGACGAGCGCACCGCGAAGCTCCTCTTCGACGGCGGCGATCGCATGTCGTTCGCGTTTGCCGATCCCTCGGCGTCGCCCGATTCCATCGGAAAGACGATCGCGGAGCACCTCGTCCGCTAGAAGTGCAACGTGGACACGTGGCTTGCGATTCGCAGGCCACATGTCGAGTGTCCGGAGGACGCCGTCGCGCTAGGCTAGCGTGATGGAGAATCTTGGCATTCATTCGTTTCCCGCGTTCGAGCCGCTGCTCGAACGGTTCGGAGACGACCTTGCGTGTTCGCGCGATGGGGCGTCGGTCTCGTGGTCGCTCGACGGTCAGATGGCATCGGTCATCCCGCGGGCAGACGGAACGGTTGGCGTGACGTTTTTCGATCGACCGACGCTCGATCGAGGTCGCTCGACTCGCGCTTCGGCGACCTACCGGCCCTACGGCGGCGGATATGCGCTCGCGAATCGCGGCGTTTCGCGCATGGTCGAGGATTTGCTCGCATTTTTCGCAGGCGTGCGCGAGCCGCGTTTCGCTTTCGTCGGCATCGAGGACCGCGTCGACTAACGAGAAGCCCTTCGGAAAGTCTTTACACGAACTTCATGTTCGCGCGCCGCACGACGGTTTATAATCGAGTAGATTTACCTGTTCGGGGGAGGGCTTGTGAAAGAGGCGCCCGTCGCGACCGATGACGATCGTCGTCTCGCGAATTTGCGGAGTTACGAGATCGCCGGCACGCCCGCCGAACCCGCGTTCGATGCGGTAGCGGGTCTCGTAGCAGCGCTCTGCGAAATGCCGCTCGCCCTCGTCACGTTCGTCGGTGAATTCGATCTCTGGGTGAAATCGTGCATCGGTGATTTTGCCTATCGACCCAATCGGGCGACGTCGTTTTGCGGCCATGCGATCGCCCGGCCAGCGGACGTTTTCGTCGTGGAAGATGCGCGCGCAGACCTGCGATTCTACGATAATCCGCTCGTCGCGGGCGACCCACGCATCCGATTTTACGCAGCCGCACCGCTGGTGCCGTCGGAGGGTTTCCCCCTCGGCGCACTGTGCGTCATCGATTTCGTGCCGCGCATCTTACGCGAGAACGATCGCCTCGCACTCACGCTCGGTGCGCGCGCGATCTCGAGCGTCCTCGACGAGCGCCGCGCGACACGCCGCCTCGATCGCTCGCTCGTCGATCATCGTGCGCTCGCCTTCGCCGCATGTCACGACGCGTTGACGGGATTGCCGAACCGCGCCTACTTCATCGAACGTCTCGAGGCACGCGTGCGAGACGCCGATGCGAACGACCGCGCGCCCTTCGCCGTGATGTTTCTCGATGTCGACGGATTCAAAGACGTCAACGATACGCAGGGGCACGTGTGCGGTGACGCGGTGTTGGTCGCCATCGCTCGACGCTTAGCGAAGATCGTGCGCGGCAGCGACGTCGTCGCGCGGAGGGGTGGCGATGAATTTACGGTTCTCGTCCAATGCGCGAGCGATCGCGATGCGATCGCACGGCTCGCCGATCGCATCGTGCGCGCCATCGCGGCCCCGATCCACGTCGGTAAGATCGAACTCTCGATGACGATGAGTATCGGTATCGCGATCGCATCCGACGCGCACGATCGCGTCGAGGAGCTCATTTCCGAGGCCGATGCCGCGATGTTCGAAGCGAAGGCTGCTGGACGCAATCGCTTCGAATTTTCCCACGGTAACGGCCGCGTTCGCACGCCTTCTCGCGATACGAAACGCTCCTAGCGGCGAACGCAAGTGTTGCCGGTCGGCCGTGCCGAATACATGCGCATGAGTCACGCAACGTACGTCTTGAGCCCTTGGTCGGCGCAGAGCGGATTATCGATGCCGTCGATCGAGCGCGCGAGCGGCGTGTATCTGTACGACACCGATGGCAAACGCTATCTCGATCTCGCCTCCGGTCTCGTCGCGGTAAATCTCGGTCACGGTCATCCTGCCGTCGTTGCGGCGATCGCGGAACAAGCGGGACGCCTTTGCTACGCATCGCCCGCGCTCTTCAATCCCGGTCGCGCGCAACTCGCCGAGACGCTATCGGCGATCTCACCTTGGCATGAAGGGTGTCGCACGTTCTTCACGACCAACGGCGCGCAAGCAAACGAGGACGCGCTCAAGATGGCGCGACTCATCACGGGTCGTCATAAGGTCCTCGCCGCGTATCGTTCGTTTCACGGGTCGACCCCGGGATCGGGCGCGCTCTCGGGTGAGAATCGCCGCTGGCCGAACGAACCATCCGCGATGCCGAACGTCGTGCATTTCTTCGCGCCCAATCCCTATCGCAGCCCCTTCAACACGACCGATGCCGCCACCGAAACGACGCGAGCGCTCGAGCACCTGCAGCTCGTTCTCGAATATGAAAACCCCGAGAGCGTCGCGGCGATCTTCATCGAGCCCGTCGTGGGCAGTAACGGCGTCATCGTCTATCCGCAGGGCTATCTTGCGGGTATGCGCGCGCTCTGCGATCGGTACGGCATCTTGCTCGTCTTCGACGAGGTCATGACGGGCTTCGGACGCACGGGCGAAACTTTCGCGAGCATCACGTTCGGCGTCAACCCCGACCTCATCACCTTCGCCAAGGGCATCACCTCGGCATACGTGCCGCTCGGTGGCGTGATGGTCCGCGAATCCCATGCGAAGTATTTCGACGATCACGTGCTCGGCGCGGGACACACGTATAGCGGTCATCCGCTCGCCGTCGCCGCGGGCAACGCCGCAATCGCCGCCTATCGCAACGATAATCTCTTCACGCGTGCGCGCGAGATCGAATCGTGGCTGCGCGAAGGGCTCGGTGCGCTCCGCGACCGTCTGCCGATGGTCGGCGATGCGCGCGGTATCGGTGCGTTCTTCGCAATCGAACTCGTGCGGGATAAAGCGACGCGCGAGCCGCTGGTTCCATGGCAAGGGAAGAGCTCGGCGCCCCTGCTCGCGGTCTTGCGGCGCCTGCGCGAACTTGGAATCTACACCTATGGCCGGTACAACTGCGTGATGGTCACGCCGCCGCTCATCATTACCAAAGCCGAACTCGACGAGGGTCTCGAGGCGCTGGGAACCGCGCTCGAAGAGTCGCTCGTCCACTAACGGAGTTACCATGCAACGCGTCGATAAATCCAACGCCGAGTGGCGTGCCGAACTCGACCCGGAGCGCTACGCGGTCCTGCGCGAAGCCGCGACCGAGGCGCCGTTTAGCGGGGCGCTCTCGCGCAACCACGCCGACGGGTCGTACGTGTGCGGCGCGTGTGGCGCCGCCCTCTTTTCATCGACGGCGAAGTTCGAAAGCGGGAGCGGTTGGCCGAGCTTTTTCGAACCCGCCGACGCCGCGCACGTCGAACTCGTGGAAGATCGTTCCCATGGAATGATCCGCACCGAGGCCGTTTGCGCCGCATGCAAATCGCATCTCGGTCACGTTTTCGAAGACGGCCCCGCGCCGACGGGTCAGCGGTACTGTATCAATTCGCTCGCGCTCGATTTCGTCGCAACGCCGAAGACGTAGCGGCGAACGCCGACTCGGCCGAAGGCACGGGCATGCAAAAAAGAGCCGCTCTCAATCGAGAG
>JANYGA010000116.1 GCA_025359485.1 Rhodospirillales bacterium
GATCTGCCTGCAAGGCCGCCACGCTCGCCGAAATCCTGAATGTTTTTCGTATTGTAAAGAGCCTGGAGCGACTGACGATTATTCTTGCCGAATTTAATCACGAGATTATCGATAATGTCGTCGACGGCACGTTCGCTCGTATTGAAGTAGTTGGCCGTATACGCCGGGTTTTGGTTTTGATACCCGTAGTACGGCACGTATCGCTGGCCCGCATACGAGAAGTAATTCGAGATGTTTCCGGTGCGCGTCCCGACGCCGTAGTCGACGGCGATCTGGTGACTGAAGCCCGGCGTTCCGAGCTCGGCATCGAAGAGGCCGGTGCCGGGATACGACCCGCGCTTGGGAACGATGTTCACGACGCCCGATCCGATGTTGCCTTGCGTCGCGTCGCCCGCGCCTTCGACGACCTGGAGCGAACCCAAGCCGTTGAAGAAGTTGGTGCTGCCGCCGTTGCGGCTACCGCCGGGCTGCGAAAAGAACGGCTCCGTGAACGGAACGCCGTCGAGCTGGTATCCCACTTCGTTCGAGAGACCGCCGCGAATCGTCACGCGACCGGCCGCCGTCGTCGACGCTCCCGGCACCGATAGAATGAGCGCGTTCTCATCGAAATTGGCCGATTTACCGAGCGCTTCTTGTTGACGCGCGCCCGTTACCGTGTACGAGTCGGTCGTCTGATTCGGCTGGAATGCGCTCGCGGCGCCGCGCGCGCGACTGAAGCCGATCGTCGTCAATTTCTTCGAGATCGTGACGTTCCCGAGATTCAGCGTCTGGTCTCCGGTAATCGTGACGCCCGCCGATTGCTGCGTGTCGTATCCCTGACGTTCGATCGTCAGCGTATACGTGTCGACGGTGACGCCGTTGATCGTGAAGCGACCGGCGCCGTCCGTCGTCGCCGAGTACGATCCCGACGGCGAAGCGAGTGCGACGCGCGCACCGACGACGGCGACGCGCGTACTCGCATCGACGATGGTTCCAGAAATTTGGCCGGTCTGTCCGCCTGCTGCAAATGTCGGTGCAGCGAAAGACACGAGGAAGGCAAACAATGCTAAGAGGGCGGTCACTCGGGGGCGAAAAACGCCGCGAATGCCGCGAACAATAAGTTGAATGTTCGTCAGTCTCCGTAAGGGGATTTCAGGTAGCCACGGCCTCGACGGCTCCTTAATTCATTCATAGCAAGAGCTTAAGGCCGGCCAGCAAAACGCCGTTCCAAAAACGTTGCCGCAACCCTGCATCCGCTTGCGACGAAAAAATTGACATGCTTGTCGGGCGAAGAAGCTGGGAATCGCGGGACGCGCCGCTATCGCGCGGACGCGGAGCGCTGCGTGCAAACGATGCGATCGTTCGTCTCGCACGCTTCACACTCGAATTGGATCGTCACGTGATCGATGTCGAACTCGTCGCGAACGCGCATCTCGAGTTCGCGCAGAATGACCGATGCTTCGCTGATGCGCGCGTCCGCAAGCAAGACGTGTGCGGTGAGCACGTGCGAGCCGCTTCCGATCGTCCAGACGTGCAGATCGTGAACGTCGACCACGCCGTGCAGCGCGCGCATCCGATCGCGCACCGCGGGAATGCGCGCGTGTGCGGGCGCGCTTTCGAGGAGCACGTCGGCTGCTTCGCGCACGATGCGCACGACGCCGACCGCAACGATCGCCGCGACCACGAGTGAGAGCGTGGGGTCGATCCACGCCGCATGCCAGCGCAACACGATGAGGCCGCCGATTGCGACGGCGATCGCACCGACCGCGTCGCTCGCTACATGAAAGAGCGCCGCTTTCACGTTGAGATCTTCGCGCGCACCCGCGAGCAGCGAGAGTCCGATCCCGAGGTTGACGAGAAAGCCGACCGCCGCGACCGACGCCATGATGCCGCCTTGCGGAACCTCGGGCGTCGCGAACCGACGCACGGCTTCGATCACGATCACGAGCGTGATACCGAAGAGTAGACCGCCGTTTCCTAACGCCGCAAGAATCTCGAAGCGCGCGTATCCGAAACTGCGATGCTCGTTTGCCGGCCGTCGCGATTGGAGTTGCGCCGCGACCGCGATCGCAAGGGCGACCGCATCCATGAAGACGTGCGCGGCATCTGCGAGCAGCGCGATGCTGTGCGCGACGATGCCGCCGCCGAGTTCGAGTGCCGCGATCGCGAGCGTGAGCGCGAGTGCCGTTTTCAGCGGCGCGTGCGCGCCGTGTGCGTGCGCCACGTCAGTCGACGCTTCGCGCTTTGAACGCGAGCACCGCGAGCATCGCGCCGAACGTCACGAACGTTCGTGTTTCGGCGGAAGCGATCACGCCCGAATCGTACGTGCCCGTTTGTGGATCGGAGGCCGACGTGCGTGGCAAGAGCCGCGGCACGCGCGCGACGTAATCGTTGAAGAGATCGCCGAAGGTTTCGCGCAAGTACGCTTCTTCGAGCGGCACGATCGCGGCATACACGCCGAGCATCGCCCCGAGACCGAGCGCCGTTAAAAGCGCGCGACGCGCGTTTGGCAGAGCGCCCGTATACGCGATCGAAAAACCGAGCGCGGTGATGAAATTCCCGACGTAAAGCGGATTGCGAACGTAGGCGTACGGACCGGCCGTCGTAAGCGCCGGCGCGGTGACGTGATCGGCGCGCGTCGTCACGCCCGAATATCCGACCGCCCAGCAGCGTACGGCCTCACCCAAAACCGCAATCGGCACACCGACGGCAATCGACGTGCGGCTCGGCTTCCCGAGCCCGGCAAGCGCGACGGCCGGAAGCGCGAGAAGCGTCCCGCGATTCTTGAAAAAAACGTCGCGCCACGACGGCGATCGGTCACGTGCCATGAAGCGACCCGTTCAAATTTCCGGAGACATATCCGCCCAGATCGAGCGAAACGTAACGATACCCCGCCGCACGCACGCCCGCGACGATCGTCTCGCGGACGCCCGGCGATGCGAGCTTCGCGATATCGGAAACCGGAACTTCGATGCGCGCGACCTCACCGTGATGGCGCACGCGACAGCTCGCGATCCCCGCACCGTGCACGGCGGCTTCTGCGGCCTCGACCTGGCGCAAGAGTTCGAGCGTGATCGGCGTTCCGTACGGAAACCGCGACGAGAGGCACGCGAGCGCGGGCTTCTCCCAGACATCGAGACCGCACTCGCGCGCGAGTGCGCGCACGTCGTCTTTGGTAAACCCGCACTCCGCAAGCGGACTGCGAACGCCGTGCTCGCCTGCGGCCTTGCGACCGGGACGATAGTCCCGGGCATCGTCGAGATTGAAGCCGTCGACCACGACCTTCGCGCCGCGTTCGCGCGCGATCTCCGCGAGCTTGCCGTAGAGCTCGTCCTTGCAGTAATAGCACCGGTTTGCGGGGTTGGCGAGGTAGTTCGGATCGGCGAGTTCGTGCGTATCGACGATCTCGTGCGTGGAGCCGAGGGCGCCTACGAACGCGACGGCGCCGTCGAGTTCGGTCGCCGCGAGACTCGCCGATTTGCCGGTGACGCCGTACGCGCGAGCGCCGAGTTCTTCCGTCGCGATCGCGAGGACGAGCGCGGAATCCACGCCGCCGGAAAATGCGA
>JANYGA010000061.1 GCA_025359485.1 Rhodospirillales bacterium
GATCTCTTACAAGAGATCTCGGCGCGCATTCCCGAGCTCGAAACGCAAGCACGTCGTGCGCGCCGGTTCCGCAAAGCTTCCGCGCGCCTGCGCGATCTCGAGATCCTTTCGTACTTGCGTGCGAGTGCGTCGCGACGCACCGAGCGCGAGGCATTGCAGGCGCGTCTGGAAGCAAACGAAGCCGAACGCGCGGCGTCGGCCGCACAAGCGGCGGCGGCCGACGCGCGTCTCGCGACGTTGCGCACCGATCTCTACACGCGCGAACGTGCGCTCGAAGCGCTCCGTACGGAAGCGACGCAGGCGCGTGCCGATCTCGGAGAGCGCGAATCCGCGCAGGCGGCCGTCGGAGCACGCCGCGACGCACTCGTCGCGCAGTCGTCGCAAATTACGGGCGATCGCGATCGGGCGGATGCCGAACGCACGGAACTTCACGCGACGGTCGCGGCGCTCGAAGCCGAAGTCGAGCCGCGCACGCACGAGCTCGCGTCGCACCGCGAACGCGAGGCGGCCGCGCAAGAAGCGCTCGCGGTCGGACGCACCGCACTCGATGCGATCTTCACCGCGCTGCGCGAAGCCGAAGCGTCGGCCGCGGCCGATGCGACGAGCGAGGCGCAACGTCAAGCGCAACTCGCCGCCGCGCAGCGCGAGTACGAACGCGTCGAGCGCGAGGCGTTCGCGTTTCGAAGCGACGCCGAAAAACGCAGCGAGCGCGCGGCCACGCTCGCACACGAGCTCGAAGGCGCACGCGCCGCACTCGCGACGCTCGATGCGCAGTCGACCGCCGCGCGGGCCGCGGCCGCTCACGCCGACGAACGCGTGCGCCTCGCGCAAGCCGCGCTCGCCGACGGCCAAGCCGCGTATCGCGCGGCGACGAGCGAACTTGCGAGTACCGAAGCGCGACTGCACACGATCGAAGAACTCGAAGCGACGCTCGAAGGCCACGTGCCGGGTACGCGCGCGATTCTCGAAGCGACGAAGCGCGGGGATTTCGGTGGTATCCACGGCGTCGTCTCGAATTTGATCCGCGTCGATGAATCGTACGCGCGCGCACTCGATATCGCGTTCGGCGGCTCGCTCTCGAATATCGTCGTCGAGACGGCGGAAGATGCCGAACGTGCGATCGCATTTTTGCGTTCGCGCGAACTCGGGCGCGCGACGTTCTTGCCGCTCGATACGCTCGCCGATCGATCGGGGCGCAATCCAAGCGATGCCCCGCGCGGGCGCGGGGTGATCGGCTACGCGCACGCGCTCGTCGAACCGACGAAGCCGATCTACGCCCGCATCGTGTCGTTTTTGATCGGACGCATTCTCGTCGTCGAAACGCTCGACGTCGGCGTGCGTCTCGTGCGCGGCGAAGGTTTTCGCGATGCCATCGTCACGCTCGATGGCGACGAGATTCGCGGCGGTGGCGCGATGACGGGTGGTCGTTACAAACGCGAGCGTTCGATTCTTTCGCGTCGCGCGCAGGCGCGCACGCTCTCGCAAGCGCTGCCGAGGATGCGCGCCGAGCTCGAAGCGGCGGAAGCCGCAACGGCGGCGGCGAGTGAAGAGAACGCGGTTGCCGCGCGCGATCGCAGCGAAGCGCACCGCATCGATGGCGAACTCGCGGTAAAATTACGCGATGCCCACGCGCGCGTCGAAACGCTCTCGACCGAACGCGCGCGCATCGATGCGGAGATCGCGACGCTCTTGGGGCGCGCGACCGAACGCGATGCCGAGACCGCAGCGGCGCGCGAGAAGCTCGCCGTGCTCGATCGCCCCGTCGTCGACGCAACGACGGCGCATGCCGATCGCGAACGTCTCGAAGCGTCGCTCGTCGAAGCGCGCGCGACGATCGCTCGCGCGCAAGATGCGGAGCGCGCCATCGCCGCCGATATCGCAAGTGCGCGCGAAGCCGTCGCGTCGCTCGTCGCACGGCGCGACGGCGCGCGCGCGCGACTGGGTCTCCTCGATGCCGATCGCGACCGTGCCGCGCACGCGCGCGAATCGATGGGCGACGAACTGACCGCCCTCGCACGTAAACTCCAAGAGGGTAGCGACGCGCTCGCAATCGCACGCGATCGGGTCGCGGAGGTCGACGCACGCGATGCCGCCGCACGTCGCGAACGCGACGACGCGCACGCCGCGTCGCAGGGGCTCGAGAGCGACCTGCGACTCGCGCAAAATGCGGAACGTGAATCCGCGCGAGCGAGCGAAGGCGGGAGGCTGCGACTTGCGGAGATCGACGCCGAACTCGGCATGCTCACCGCACAGTTCGCGCAGAATCCGGCAACGGCCGATGAATGCGCGGACGTGGAGGCGCGCCACACGACCGAGCAAGGCGATTTTGCGGCCGAAATCGCGCGTTTGCGCGACGAACTCGCACGCCTGCAAAACGTCAATCTCAACGCGGATGCCGAGATCGAAGAACTCGTCGAACGCGAACGTTTTCTCAAAGAACAACTCGACGATCTCGCAAAAGCCCGCGAGACGTTGCTCGCATCGATCGCCGAGATCGAACTGCAAAGCCAAGAAAAATTCAACGAGACTTTCGCACTGGTCAAAGCGGCGTTCGAAGACGTCTACGGCCAGCTCTTTCCCGGCGGTCAAGCCAAGATGTGGCAGACCGATCCCGAGAAACTGAGCGAGACCGGCATCGAAATTTCCGTGCAGCCACCGGGAAAACGGATGATGCCGCTCACCACGCTCTCGGGTGGCGAACGTGCGATGGCCGCATCGGCGCTCATCTTCGCGCTCATCCGCGTGAAGCCGTCGCCGTTCTACTTACTCGACGAGGTCGATGCCGCGCTCGACGACGCCAACGTCGAACGCTTCTCGCAACTCGTGCGCGAAGTCGGCTCGAGCGCGCAGCTGCTCATCGTGACGCACAATAAAAAAACGATGGAACTCGCGCAACGCATGTACGGCGTCACGATGGCGGAGCCGGGAATTTCGACCGTGATCTCCGCCGACCTCACGCCGATCGCATCGGAAACCGAACCCGCCTTGGAGACCGCACTTGCTCGTTGACGCTCCCGCCGCCGCGCTCTTTTCGGTTTACGACCGAACGGGTGTCGTGGAACTCGCGCGCGCGTGCGCGGCGCGGCGCATGCCGATCTACGCGACGGGTGGTACGCGCAAACATCTCATCGAGCACGGCATCGATGCGCTCGATGTCGGCGAACTGACGGGATTTCCCGCGCTTTTCGATGGTCGCGTGAAGACGTTGCACCCGCGCGTCTTCGGGGGTATCCTCGCCGATCGGAAAAACGAAACCCACGTCGTCGAAGCGCGCGAACACGGTGTGCCCACGATCTCGGTCGTCGTCGTCAATCTCTATCCGTTCGAATCGACCGTCGCACGCGACGACACGACGCTCGAAGAGGCGATCGAGCAGATCGATATCGGCGGCGTCGCCCTCATTCGCGCGGCTGCGAAAAATTTCGACAACGTTACCGTGCTCGTCGATCCCGATCAGTACGATGTCGTCGCGCATCATCCGAACGGCGAACTCGATCATGCGACACGGCGGCGTCTTGCGACGCGTGCGTTCGAACGCACGGCCGAATACGATTCGTCGATCGCGCGCTATCTCGAAGCGGGTTCGCTCGCGCGCGAACTTCCGGGCTCGCTCGCGCTGACGATCCCGCTTGCGACGCCGCTGCGCTACGGGGAGAATCCGCAATCGCGCGCCGCGTTTTATCTCGCGCGTACGGAGTCGCTGCCCGAACAACTCGGCGGCAAAGCGCTCTCATACAATAATCTTCTCGATCTCGATGCGACGCTGCGGCTGCTCGTGCGCGCGGTGCCGGATTCGGCGACGGGCGTCGTTCGTGCGGCGATCGTCAAGCATACGGTGCCGTGTGGTGTCGCGGAGCGAGCGGCACCGGTCGACGCCGTTGGCGATGCGTTGCAAGCCGATCCCGTCTCGGCATTCGGTGGCATCATCGCCCTCGATGGTACGGTCGACCTCGCGACGGCCGAAACCCTCGCCGAGTTCTTTCTCGAGATCGTCGCGGCGCCGGCCTTTGACGACGACGCGCTCGCGCGTCTGCGGCGCAAGAAAAACTTACGCATTATTCGCTACGATGCACGACTTCCCGAACGGCTCGCACGTGAATTGCGCGTGCGAAGTGCTCTCGGCGGCGTGCTGGCGGAGAACGACGATCCCGAAGCGGCGCCCGAAACGTGGCGCGTCGTTTCGGCACGTCAACCGACGGAACACGAATGGCGGGATCTGCGCTTCGCGTGGGACGTCGTGCGCCACGTTAAATCCAACGGCGTCGTCGTCGCGCGCGATCTCATCACGCGCGGCATGTGCGCGGGTCAAACCAATCGCGTGAGTGCCGTGCGCATCGCGGGCGAACGCGCGGGTGCTTTCGCAACCGGCGCGGCGTGCGCGAGCGATGGGTTCTTTCCGTTTGCGGACGGCCTCGAAGCGGCCGTCGATGCCGGTTGCACGGCGATCATCGCACCCGAGGGCTCGATTCGCGATGCGGAAGTTATCGCGGCTGCTGACGCACGCGGCATCGCGCTCGTGTTCTCGACGTACCGTTACTTCTTACACTAGCGCGAGACGTTATCGCGGCGGTGTGAATCCCCAGTACGCCGCTTGCGCGTGGTCGACGAGTTGAGCCTCGTCGAGCGCGGCGACGATCTCGGTTGACGTCGGTTGCGAAGAGAGCCGTCGCTGGAACGCGTGGAACGTCGAGAGCACTTTGGCAACGTAACGCGGCGTTTCGCCGTAATGCGGGATGCCTCGCGTGCGCACGGCGAACGGGCCCGCGTTATAGCCGGCGATCGCGTAGCGCATCGCATTTCGCGACGCGCGGAACATCGAGAGCAGCTCATGGAGATACGTCGTCACGCCGCGGAGCGTGCTACGGGCGGAGCGCGTATCGACGCCGAGATCGCGCGCCGTTGCGGGGAGAAATTGTCCGAGGCCGCGCGCACCGCTCGCCGATACGGCATGAGCGTTCCAGTTCGATTCGACGGTGACGACGGCCATGACGAGTCGCGGATCGACGTGGAGCCGTTCGGCACTCACGAGCAAGGCCTCGGCGTAGGCGTGGCTCTGCGCCTCACGGACGCTCGGATTCACCGACCGTATAACGGTCGCGTATGCGGTGCTCGGGACGGTCGATTGCGATGTGAGTTCGGCGCGCGCGGGGAGCGCGGAGATCAGAACGATCGTACAAACGAGCGCCGCTCGAATGAATCGGGCGGTACGGAACATATGCTTCGACTTCTTACCGCCGCACGATGCCCCTTTTTTCGAGCCCCTACGAGCGCGAGCGTTCGCTCTCCGTGGTGTGGATCACACGCACGTCGTTGTGGCGTTCGACGGTCGACGTACGAGGCTGGACGATCGTGCGCTGTTGAAGCGGCGCGGGTTCGCTCGCGCGCGGCACTCTCGGCGATTCCGGCACGACGATCGAGCCGCGCGTCGATCGCGTCGATGGATGTGTCGCAAACGTCTGCAATTCGCCGCTCGATGCGGACGACGCTCGTTCGCGTGCGGCATCGTGACCGATGATGATGACGGGTCGGCTCTTGAAGCGATCCCACGGTGACGCGAGTGTCGGCGCGCTCGAAACCGGCGTCGCGATCGTCGGTCGATCTCGCAGCGCGTTCTGCGTCGTGGGCAGGAGCGAGGATTCGTGGGGATACGATTCGCGCGCGGAAATGCGAACGCGCGAGCGTTCGATCGCGAAGGGGACGGTTCGCTTCGGTGCTTCGAAGTGTGCGAAGGCGGAAGCGATGGGGGCATCGGTTCGGCGAACGAGGTCGCCCGTCGGAGCGAGATTCTTCGTCGTCGGAACGATCGGCAAAACGCCGCGCACGACGACGCCGTGGCCGAGTGCGGTCGGCTTGACGGTATCGACGCGACCGAAATGCCCGTTCGCAAAATTGCTGCGACCGAGTGCGATAACACCGCCGGGCGCGGTGACGTTATGATAGATGGTGTACGTCTGCCCCGCCGACTGCGGGGTAGCGTTGACGTTGGTGACGTTGGTGACGTTCGTGATATTGTTCACAACCGTTGTATTTGGATAACCGCCGTACCACGGGTAGAACGTTTCGTAGGGTGCGAGCGGCACCCAACCGATGTTGCCGAAGCCGAATCCCGCATTGCCGCCGAACGAAATGAAGCCGACGACGGCGGGTCGATAGACGAACGGTCCGAACGACGCGCCGCCGGGATACCAACACCAACCCGGGCCGTTTGCGTAAAACCAATTTCCGTAATGGTATGGAGCCCAACCCCACGGCTCGAGCCCGACCCACGTCCAGCCGTAAAACGGCTCCCAGACGAAACGTCCGTCGCGATATGGCGACCAGCCGGCACGTTCGTACGGCGACCAGACGCGGCCGTATCGGCCGTCGTCGATCCAGCGACCGTAGCGATCGAGATCGCTCGCGCCGACGAGATTTTCATCGAGATATGCGGCCGTGCGGCCGCCGGCGACGTACCGATCGCGCGCGACGCTCCATCGATCGAACTCATCGGGAACGAACGCGGCGACGTCGCGGACTTCGGGGTCGGCTGCGGTCCCGGAGATCGCGAGCGACGATCCGGCGGTGAGCGTTTGCGTGCCGACCTCGGTCACGACGTCGGCATTACCGGAGCGCGCGTCGATCTCCGTCGAGCCGTCGGCTTTCACAGTCAACCGATAACGGCCGACGCCCTGGGGCCGTACCGTCGCGAGCGGCGATTCGATGCTCGCCGCGGCGCCGCTCGGGCGATAGACGCGCAGTTCGGCCGTGCCTTGCGCGAGTTGCACGACGTGGTCGCCTGCGAGCAGTTTCGCGAATCGAATCTGACTCATCGGCGCGATGCGAACGACGGTGCCATAATCGAGTTCGATCTCGGCGCGCGCGCCAGCATGCGTCGTGAGATAGTCGCCGACGGTGACGGGTGCGTTGATGGCGGCGGCCACCGTATCGCCGGAATCCGCACGTCGCAAATCGACGTCGCCGCGGAGCACGCGAACGCGCGCGACACCCGTGGCATCGTCGGCGCGCGCGACCGTCGGCACCGCAACGGCGACGAGAGCGAGCGCGAACGCGATCGCGGCACATGCGAGGGGCGGAGGAACGGATGGTCGCGACATGAGCGGATCCTCGGAGTCGGCGCAGAGAGCTCTCTTCGATACGGTAACGAGCCTTCAGCTTGCGTTGTTTCTCGCCGCGCATCGACGCCCGGGTAAGCTAGGCCCGGACGGGAAATCTCCAAGGGTATGTCACGCTATTTGCACACCTCGATCTTCGTCAGCGATATGGCGGCGTCGATCGACTTCTACACGACCAAACTCGGCCTCAAACTGCTCGACGGTCCGGTACACTATCCCGGCAATGCCGATATGGCGTTCGTGGGCGCCGATTGGAACTCGTACATCGAGCTCGTGTACGATCTCGAAGATCACGAGCCGTACGCGCTCGGCAACCGATACGAACACCTCGCGCTCGAAGTCGAAGGCGATCTCGGCGAAGTCATCGATCGATTGGCCGCGCAGGGCGTCAAGATCCTCAAAGCGCCCAAAAAATCGCCGGGCGGCTCGCGGGCGATCGCATTCGTCGAAGATCCAAACGGAATTCCGGTCGAGCTTTTGGAGCCGCGGGCAGGCGCCGTCCTCTAACGATACGCGAAGGGGTCGTGCGGCGGCGCGATCGCGCGCCACGTCCCCTTCGCCACGCCCAGTCGAAGGCGACCGTCGCCGTCGCGCGCGAGCGTTCCGCTTGCCGCGACCCAGGCCCCGGTCGCGACCGGAAGCGCGGTATCGAGTTCGATCGCGATCGAGCGCGCGTCGATGCGACAACACGTGATCGTCGAGCGCTCGAGGATGGTGCGCCCGCCGAAACGATGCGCGCGGCCCGTAAAGACGAGCGCTTCACCGGGGAACGCGTCTTCGAGCGTCGTTTCGTTGGCACGCGGGGTCGGCGTCGGTGAACCGGCCATTATCGCTCCGAAGAGGACGATCGGAACGAGCCAGCGCGGTCGCACGCCGGGAACCGGCCGCACGACGAACGCCCATGCGAGCACGCTGCCGATGCCAAGGAGCACGGCAAGTCGCGGCGAGACGAATCCCGTCGCGCCGCCGCAGGCGACCACGCCGAGCGCGACTCCGACGACGGCAAACGCGAATCCGGGATGATTCGGGACGTCGTGCGGGATCGCACGGGACTGTCGCGCATGACGCACGAGCCCGCACGTCGCGAGGATGCCGATCGTGACGGCTGGAGACGACCCGTGGAAGGCCGCCGCGACCGCGATGCCAGCCGTCGCACACGGCAACATCCACCCCAGCAGTGCGCCGATCGCGACCTCGGCGGCGAGCGCGGGCGGCGCCGCGCCGATGACGGTCGCCACGTGCGCGACGATATCGCGGAGCAAAACGGCCGCGAGGGTGGTGGGGATCAGTTCCGCGAGTGCCTCGAAGGGTTGTGGCTCGTCGGGTTCGCTGGATGCGAGATGGCTTTGCGATCGCGCGCGCGTTCGGATGGCGATGATGGCGAATGCACCGATAGTGCGTCCCAGCGCGACGGGCCATCCGAACGAGAGTACGCAGAGCGCGATTGCCGGAAGCGCGAGTGCGCCCGGGAGCTTCGCATCGCGACAGCCGCAACCGGCGAGGCCGACGAGCGCGACCACAGGCGCACCGAAGCGCGCGCGCGAGAAAAGGCTTGCGGCAAGGACAAACGGCGCGGCTTCGAAGAGAGTACCGGCTACGGCCGCGAGCGCCGCATGCAACGCGGGCGGCGGCACGATCGCACACGCGAGGGCAAGGGCGAGCCAGCCTCCGGGAAATCGCCATTCCCAGGGGAGTCCAGGCCAAGGGATCGCTCGCACACGAAGTAAGGATGTCATGGAAAAGATCGCCGCCCCGCGAGGAACGGCAGACCTCTATCCCCCCGAAAGCGGGCGGTGGCAAGCCCTCGAGGCTCGCGCGCGCGAGATCGCGCACCGGTTCGGCTACGGGGAGATTCGGACGCCGATGTTCGAATCGACGGATCTTTTCGTGCGCGGTGTCGGCGAGACGACCGACATCGTGGAAAAAGAGATGTACACGTTCGCCGACAAGGGCGGCCGCTCGCTGACGCTGCGGCCCGAGTGGACGGCACCCGTCGTGCGCGCCGTGCTCGAACACCATCTCCTCGCGCAAGGTCCGCAACGATTCTTTTACGTCGGCCCGATGTTTCGCTACGAACGCCCGCAAGCGGGCCGTTTTCGGCAGGCGCACCAGTTCGGCGTCGAGTGTTTCGGCTTCGCGGGCCCCGAGGCCGATGTCGAAGTGATCGCGCTCGCACACGATCTGCTCGCCTCGTTTGGGCTCGGCGTTCGCGCATCGATCAATTCCATCGGCGACGACGTCTGTCGGCCGCGATATCGCGAGGCGCTCGTCGCGCACTTCGCGCCGCATCGCGATGAGCTATCGCTCGATTCGCAGTCGCGTCTCGATCGAAACCCGTTGCGCATCCTCGATAGTAAAGCACCTCAAGATCGGCCCTTCGTCGAGGGCGCACCGACGATGCTCGACGTGCTCTGCGAGCCGTGCGCCGCGCACTTTGCTGCGGTGCGCTCGCTCCTGGATGCGATCGGCATTCCCTACGACGTCGACACACGCATCGTTCGCGGGCTCGACTATTACACGCGTACGGTTTTCGAATTTATTTCGACGGACCTCGGCGCGCAGGCGACGGTTTGCGCGGGCGGTCGGTACGACGGGCTCGTCGCAGCGCTCGGCGGTCCGCCGACGCCGGGCGTGGGCTTCGCGCTGGGAATGGAACGGTTCTTAATGATCTTGGAAAAACGCGGCGAGATCGCCGTGGGGCCGCGTGCCGGTATCGCCGTCGTCGCGCTCGGCGATGCCGCACGCGCGCGAGCCGTTCCGCTCGTTGCGGCGCTGCGCCGCGCGAGCGAGGGGCTCGCGATCACGATCGATTACGGCGATGCGAAGATCGCATCGCAATTCAAGAAAGCGGACCGCGCGCACGCGCGTGCGGCGATCATCATCGGCGACGACGAGATGCGCGATGGAACGCTCGTCGCGCGCGATCTCGCGACGCGCGGGCAAGAGACCGTGCCCGCCCTCGCGACCGACGCGCTTGCGGCTCAAAGCGTCCTTGCCTGGTATCGCGCGCTACGGCCCGAGACGGAGGTTGCGGCATGAGCGAGATGACCGAACGTGATGCGCTCGAAGCGATGCTCGGCATCGTCCGCGATCATGATCTCGACGCACTCACGGTGCGCGTCGGGAAGGCGACCTACGAACTCGTCGCGCACGATCCCGTGACCGCAGCCGTCACGTACGCGGCGCCGATTGCGCCCGCGCAGGTGCACGCGCCCGTGTTTGCCGCCGCACCCGCTGCAGGCAACGCGAAGAAAGTGACCGCACCGATCATCGGCGTCTTTTACGGTGCGCCCGCGCCGGGCGCGGATGCGTTCGTGCAGGTCGGCGATCGCGTCGAAGTCGGGCAAGTGCTCTGCATTCTCGAAGCGATGAAACTGATGAACGAAATCACGACCGATTACGCCGGCATCGTGCGCCGAATTCTACCTGAAAACGGCGCCCTCGTGTCGCTCGGTGAGGAGATGTTTTGGATCGACCCGTAGCGCCGACCGGTACGGCTCCCGTCGAACGCCGTACGTTTCGCGAGATGCTCGAAGATCGTCGCGGCCTCCTCGACGCCGATCGATACGAAGCCGTCGTCGATCGCATCGCGCGCACGCTCATCGCCGCCTTTAGCGCGGGGCGTCGCGTGTACTGGCTCGGTAACGGCGGAAGCGCCGCCGACGCACAGCATCTCGCCGCGGAATTTTCCGGCCGCTTCTTACGCGAACGGCGCGGGTTACCGTCGGAAGCGTTCTCGGTGAACTCATCCGCGGTGACCGCAATCGCCAACGACTTCGGTTACGATCGCGTCTTCGCGCGCATGGTCGAAGCGTTCGTCAATCCGGGCGATGTCGTCGTCGGGCTCACGACGAGTGGCAATTCACCGAACGTCATTCTCGCACTCGAAGAAGCGAAGAAACTCGGCGCGACGACGATCGCATTCACCGGCAACGGCGGCGGCAACGTCGTCGATGTCGCCGATATCAATCTCATCGGTCCCGACGGCTATAGCGCGCTCGTGCAAGAAGTGCACATCACGCTCGGACACATCGTCTGCGATCTCGTCGAGGGAGCGTTGCTCGCAAGTGCGTGATCGAGGGGTCTGGCATTAGCGTCGGGCGATCCGCGGCGTTTCTCGATCGCGACGGGACGTTGATGGAAGACTCGGGCTTCATCGGCGACCCCGCGCGGATCGCGATCTTGCCCGGCGTTGCCGACGCCCTCATCGCGCTTGCCGAAGCGGGCTTCGAGCGGATCGTCGTGACGAATCAGTCGGGCGTGGCGCGCGGGTATTTCGGCGAACCCGACGTCGTCGCCGTGCATCGGGAACTCGCAAGGCAACTCGCGCAAGCCGGCGCTTCGCTCGATGCGTTCTATTATTGCGCGCACTTCGAAAGCGATTGCGATTGTCGCAAACCCGCACCGGGCATGATCGCGCGCGCGGTCGCGGAGCGCGACATCGATCTCACGCGAAGCGTCGTCTTCGGCGATCGCGGGAGCGACATCGCACTCGCCGCTGCTGTCGGCATTCCCGGAATTCTCGTCAACGAAATGCCGGCGTATGCGGGCCCGACGCCGTTTCATCGCGCGCCGACGCTTCGCGATGGCGTGCGTTTCTTTCTCGATCACGTCCATGCGTGATGGTCTCGCGGTCGCGGGCGCGCGCGATCTCTTTTCGCAGATGCGCGATAAACGCGTGCTCGTGGTGGGCGATTTGATGATCGATGAATGGGTGTGGGGACGCGTCTCGCGCATCTCGCCCGAAGCACCCGTGCCCGTCGTCGCCGTGCACGATCATTCGTTTACGCTCGGCGGTGCGGGAAACGTCGCGAGCAATCTGCGCGCGGTGGGCGCGCACGTATCGTTTGCGGGTGCGGTTGGCGACGATGCGGAGGGCCGGCGCGCGCTCGCACTCTTCGATGAAGCGGGTGTCGATCGCAGCGGCACGATCGTGCTCGACGATCGACCCACGACGCGTAAGACGCGCATCGTCGCGCACAACCAACAGGTCGTCCGCGCGGATTGGGAGTCGGCGGAGCCACTGGGCCCGAGCGATCGCGCGCGCATCTGCGCGATCGTCGCGAAGCTCGCCGTCGATCACGATGCCGTCGTGCTCTCCGATTACGCGAAGGGGCTTTTCTCGCGCGACCTCGTCGAAGCCGCGAGCTCCGCGCGGATCGTGACGGCTGATCCCAAGCCGAAAAATATCGATCTCTTCGCGGGCGTTACGTGCGTCGCGCCAAACGCCGCCGAAGCGGCTGGGGCATCGGGCATCGCGATCAAAGACGATGCGTCGCTCGAAGCTGCGGGAACGGCTTTGCTCGCGCGGTTGGGCTGTCGCTATGTCGTGATCACGCGCGGCGAACGCGGCATGGCGCTCTTCGGTCGCGACGGCGAACGCTTGCGCATTCCCTCGGTCGCACGCACCGTCTTCGATGTGAGCGGCGCGGGCGATACCGTGATCGCCGTGATGACGATGGCTCTCGCGGCAGGCGCGCCGATCGATCGTGCGATGCGTCTTGCGAATGTTGCCGCGGCAGCCGTGGTGGAAAAGCTCGGCACCGCGACGGCGTCGCCGGATGAGATCGTCGCACTCGTGGAAGCGGGTGCACGTGAATGATCTCGTCTCGGCACCGATCTACGAGCTCGAAGCGGCCGTGAGTTTCCGCAACGAATTACGCTCGCGCGGGCGGCGCGTTGCCTTCACTAATGGCGTATTCGACCTCGTGCATGCGGGGCACGTCGCGTATCTCGCGTGGGCGCGCGCGCAGGGCGATGCGCTGATCCTCGGGCTCAACACCGACGCATCGGTGCGTGCACTCAAAGGGCCGGAGCGCCCGCTCGTGCCCTTTGCCGATCGCGCGGCGGTGCTCGCGGGACTGCGTTTCGTCGATGCGATCGTCGGCTTCTCGGAACGCACGCCCGAAGTGTTGCTCGATGCGCTCCGACCCGACGTGCACGTCAAGAGCGCGCAATATCGGGTCGAAGATCTTCCCGAGCGCATCGTCGTCTTGCAACATGGCGGCGAGATCCGTCTGGCGCCGCATCTCGCGGGTAAGAGTACGACCGATATCGTCGCGGAGATCCGGCGCCGGTACGGCGGCTAGTCGCGTGCGCATCGCGATCACGAGCAACGGACCGGGCGAATTCTCCGGCTGGGTACGGCCGCTCGTCACGGCGCTCTATCGACTGGCGCCGCAGACCGAGATCACGCTCATCTTCGTTCCCGACGATTACGCGACGGGACGCGAACCCGTCGTCGCGCAGCGGCTCTTCCGCCACGCGACGATCGTGACGTCCGCGCAATACGTGCGCTTCGCGCTCGGGCGCTCGCTCGATCGTATGCCCGCGCACGTCGATGCGGTGCAGTATCTCGGCGGCGATCTCTTGCACGCAGCACGCGTGCGCGCGCGTCTGGGCGGTGCGGCATTCGCCTATAAATTCGTGCGTAAGAGCGATGCGAAAACGGTAACGCGCGCGTTCGCACTCGATGCGTCGAACGCGACCGCGCTCGGTGCGCTCGGCATCGCGAACGAACGAATCGAGATCGTCGGAAATCTCGCGATCGACGGTGCGCTCGGCGAGGCCGCGGGACTCTTCTCGCATGCCGACGATACGACGCACGTCGCGCCGAACGCACACGAAGAAGCGTCGCGCACGATCCTCTTCATGCCCGGCACGCGCAAGCATGAAGTCGCAAATATGGTGCCTCTCTTTCTTGCCGCCGCGCTGCGGTTACGCGCGCTACGGCCGGCGTTGCGTGCGGTCTTTGCGATCTCGCCATTCACCGATGAAGACGAGCTCGCGCGCGCGCTCGCAATCGGCGGGCATCGCAACGCGTGGGGCGTTCGCGGTCGCGTCGTCGGAGCGGGCGCGGAGCTCGGGCTGCAAGCCGAAGACGGGAGCGAACCATTTCGGGTGATTCGTGAAACGATGCGTCACGCGCCGTTCGCGCGCATGGCGGTGACGTTGCCGGGCACGAAGTGCATCGAACTCGCCGCGCTCGGCGTGCCGACGATCGTTTGCGTGCCGCTCAACGCACCCGAAGTCGTCGTCATCAACGGGCCGCTCCAATATCTCGATCGCCTTCCCATCGTCGGCATGGCGCTCAAACGCGCGATCGTCGTCGGCGTCGATAAGCGTTTCGCGTTCACGGCACAACCCAATATCGATACCGGTGAGATGCTGATGCCCGAGATGCGGGGTACGCTCTATCCTGGCGATATCGCGCGACGCATCGTCGCCTACGACGACGACGATGTCGCCCGCACGAACGACGCGGCACGTTTGCGCGAGCTCTATCGCGATCATGTCGGCGCGGCGGAGCGGATGGCGCGCGCGTTGCTCGACCGTGCCGGGGCGTCCGCGTGAAGCTCTCGATCGTGATCGCGACGCGCGATCGCGAAGCTATGCTCGCAGGCGCGCTCGCGTCGCTTGCCGCGCAGCGCGATGCGCCCGCATTCGAAGTCGTCATCGTCGATAACGGATCGCGCGATGGAACCGCGTCCCTCGTGCGCGAGCGCGCGACGACCGCGGCATATCCGCTCCACTACGTCTTCGCGGCCCGACCCAATCGTGGTGCGGCGCGCAACGCGGGTGTGCGTGCGGCATCGGGCGATGTCGTGCTCTTCATCGACGACGACGTCCGGCTCCCCGACCGTTTTCTCTTCGCGCACGCGAGCGCTCACGCGGCGCGCGCGGGTCGCGCCGTTTCGGGACCGATCCTCAATGTCGCGAGCGTTGCATCGCAACCGAAGCCAACGCTTGCGAATTATTCGGGTGCGTTTTTTTGCACGTGTAACGTCTCGGTCGGGCGCGCCGCGTTCGATACGGTGGGCGGATTCGACGAGAATTTTACGCTGTACGGCTGGGAAGATACCGAACTCGGCCTGCGCCTGCGCGAGAGCGGCGTCGCGCGCGGGTTTGCGTGGGACGCGTATGTGTGGCACATCAAACCGCAACACCTCGAAACGCTCGAAACCGTCGTGCAGAAGACGGTCGAACGCGGACGCATGGCGGCACGCCTCTTGCAGAAGAACGATAGCATGCGAACGAAGCTCGCGACGGGCGCATACGGCTTCAATCTCGTGCGATCGACCGTGCTCGCACCGGCGTGGTCGCTCGATCGCTTTCACGCACTCGCGACGAACGAACGCGCGCCGGCGGGGTTACGCGCGCTCGCGCGCGGACAGTATCTCGATGGCCGTTACCGCGTTGCCATGCGCGAAGCACTCGTATCGGAACGCGACGGCTCGACCGCGCGCGACGCGTGAAAATTCTGCTCGTCCGAGAAGACGGTCTCGGCGACGCGCTCGTGTGTGCGCCGCTCGTCGCCGCGTTGCTCGGCGCGGGACACGTCGTTGGGGCGGTGCTCGGCACGCGAAATGCGAATGCGTTCGCAGCGTCCGTGTTCGCGCACGTCCACATACTCGAGCGCATTCCGTGGCCCGCGCACGGTGCGACGCCGACATCGCGCGCTCGCGCGCTCGCCGAGGTACACGCGGCCGGCTACGATGTCGCGCTCGTCGCGACCGAAGAACTCAGCGCGTATGAATTCGTACGCGAGTGCGGGATCGGCGTCCGTGTCGGTTTCGTCAACGGCGCGAGCAAGCCGCTCAAGTCGCTGCACGTCCGGACGATGTTGACGCGTGCGATCGTGCGCTCCGCATCCGCGCGTCGGACGCACGCGCACGAAGTCGAGTCCATGTTCGCACTCGGTACCGATTTCATTACGGAGATCGCGCCCACGCGCGACGTCGCACGACTGCGCGCGCTCGTCGTCGGCGATGTCTCCCATTTCGATTCGCGCGCGCGTGCATCGGCGCCGATCGCGATGCAAGTCTCATCGAAGTTTGCAAACGTCGGACTCGATCGCGATGCGTTCGTCGCGTGTGCGCGGTCGCTGCGCGCTCGCGGTGATGACGTGATCGTGCTCGGCGACGATGACGCACTCGTGCGCGAGATCGCACGGGCGAGCGACGCGCGAACGCATGGCGCGTGCGATCTCGCGTCGTGGAAGGAGCAGATCGCGTCGGCTCGCGCGCTCATCACGGGCGACTCCGGCGCCGCACACGTCGCGGGCATGACGGGTGTCGCGACGGTCGA
>JANYGA010000163.1 GCA_025359485.1 Rhodospirillales bacterium
ATCCGAGCCGCCCGATTTTCCCCGGATGAGGCACATGCGACCCACCACAAAAGGCCGCGTCCCAAGCGAAGCTTCCGACGCCGTCGGCCTGATCGTCACCCTGCTCGTGCGCTATCCTGAGATCGCGACCATCGTCTCGCATCCCAAGGACGGCACGCTCACGCTCTCGTTCGCCGTAACGGGTGCGCTCGAACGTGCGACCGATCGCGACGTGCGCGAGCACGTCATCGATCACGTGCGCGTGTTACTGGACTTGGGTCGCGAGGAACTCGGGACGCTCGATGTCGCGTGCGAGAGCGATGCCGGCATGAGCTTCGTCCGAATCACGCGCGACGCGCGCACGTTCTCCCGCGAAGAGTTGCAGATGCTCGTCGCCGTGCTCGCAGAGACGTTCGGCGCGCACCTCGTCCGGAGCCCCGCAAGCGACGATGACGCGTTCGACGACGATGGCGCAGCCGACGAACTCGTCGATTACGCAATCGAAGCGCTGCGCGATCCGACGCAGCAGCGCAGCCTCGTCGGTTTCCGCGAAGAGAAGCGCGTCCTGGTCTACTACGTCAAAGCGCGAAAGAAGGCCAAAGCCCGCGCGCGGACGTAACGCGCCGCGTGCTCGTCGATTTCCACTCTCATACGCTCGAAAGCGACGGAACGTCTACGCCTGCCGAACTCGCCGAACGGATGCGCAAGCGCGGCGTCGCGATCTACTCGGTTACCGATCACGATTCGCTCGGAGCGTACGGGAAGTTCGATCCGGGGTACGCGCAACTCATCGTCGGGATCGAACTCAACACGACCTATCGCGGCCAAGAAGTGCACGTGCTCGGATACGGCTTCCCGGTCGATACGCCGGAGATCGTCGACGCGATCTCCGAGAATCGGCGCCAGCGCGACCTTCGCGCGGTAAAGATGGTGTCGCAGCTCGTGGCGGCGGGCTACGAGCTCACGATGGATCAGGTTCGCGCGCAGATGGGCGGGGCGGAGTCGGCGATCGGTCGACCGCACGTCGCACGCGCGCTCATCGCCGCGGGCCACGTCGCGGATATCGATGGCGCGTTCCGAACGCTGCTCGTCTCGGGCAAGCCCGGGTACGTTCCGTCTTCCTATATGTCGCCGCATCGAGCCGTCGAACTCGTCGCGCGCGCGGGCGGCGTCGCCGTGCTCGCACATCCCGGACGGCTCAAAGACGAGTCGATCATCGACGAACTCGTCGCAGCCGGGCTCGCGGGAATCGAGACGTTCTACCCCTCACACGAACCGTACCAGGTCGCACGCTACCGCGACATCGCGACGCAAAACGGACTCGTGATGACCGCAGGTTCCGACTTCCACGACCCGCGGTACAACACGCGCGGGGTCGGCATGGAAGTTGAGAGCGCCGACATCGCCGGATTTCTGGAGCTGGTGCTTTAGGCCTTAAGCGGTCACGAAGCTACTCGGGTACGCCGGATTTTTCTTCAGCGCTTCGGCGAGGAGCGCGACGTGCGTCGTCTCGACGCCCATGATCGATGCGGCGGTCGTCGCGAGGTCGCGGCTCTTGAACTGCCCGATCGTCGAGAGATACGTGCTGGCGGCAAGTCGTTCGATGGTGTAGGCGAAGTTCAAGATATCGAGTTCGTTCGCGAGCGTCGGTACCGTGAGCGTAGCGGTGTCGGGGCTCGGCGTCGCGCCACCTTGCGTGACCGCGGCGGCGAGCGCGTCGAGATGCGCCTGATGATCGGCCATAAAGGTTTTCAGTACGACGAGCACTTGCGGTGAGAGCAAGTTCGTTGCAGCGGCGTCGGTGTAGGCCTTGATGGCCGCTCGCTCGAGCGGGATCCCGGTGTTGAGCAATTTGATATCGGCGGGATCGGCCTTCGATGCAGCGAGGGCGAGACGTTCGAAGAGCACGGGGGCGGCGACGACGGCAGCGGTTGCCGCGCCGAGTGCTGATGCGCGCGAAATATTGGGCATCCCCGAGTGTCCGCCGAATGCGGGCGAGCTCCTCTCAGACGAAGCGTGCACTCGCCGTGCACGTGCGGGGTCAACGCGCGCGGCAAAGAGAATTTGGCAGTATGCAAGCGTCGCCTCCATCAGCCGGTCTCGCGGTGCTCGATACCGTCGTCTTCATCATCGGCGTCGCAATCTTCGGTGCGGTCCTCGTTTATTTCGCGCGACGCATCTTTAAAGAAGAATGACGATCGATGTTCGCCGTCCCGCAATCGCCGCCAATCCCCACGCTCTCCGGAACCATCTTTCTGCGACAACCATTCGCGTCGATGCCCGCGTTTTTGCGCGGCATATCGCAGCAGTACGGGCCGATCGTTCGCTTCCGTTATCCGTGGCGGAGCATGTATTTCGTCGACGACGCAGCGATGCTCCAAGACGTCTTCATCAACAACGCCGCTGACTTCAAGAAAGGTCGTGGGACCGAACGACTCTCGCGCCTCCTTGGCAACGGCTTACTCACGGCCGCGCAACCCGAACATCTCCAGCATCGCCGACTCGTGCAGCCGGTCTTCCATAAGAAGCGCATCGATGCGTGTGCGGAGGTGATGGTCGAGGCGACGCGGCGTCGCGTCGATGCCTGGACACCGGGCGCGACGATCGAGATCGATCGCGAGGCGATGGCGCTCGCGCTCGAGATCGTCGCGACCGCGCTCTTCGGATCGAATCTCACGGACGACATGGCGAAGATCGGCCACGCGCTCGACGTGTCGATCGCGACTTTTCCCTTTGCGATGCTCCCGTTCTCACAGATTTTCGATGAGATTCCGATTCCGATTACGCGGCGGTTTAATGCCGCGCGCGATACGCTCGACGGCATCGTGTACCGCATGATGGCCGAACATCGCGCGTCGGGTCGGGATACGGGAGATCTGCTCTCGATGCTCATGGCGAGTTGCGACGACGGTGACGCCGGTATGAACGACAAACAGATTCGCGATGAAGCGCTCACGATTTTACTCGCCGGCCACGAGACGACCGCCAATGCGATCGCGTGGACGTTCTATCTCCTGGGTCGCCATCCGGAAATCGAAGCGCGACTGCACGCACACCTCGATACCGTCCTCGGCGACCGCGATCCCACACTCGACGACGTACCGAAGCTCGAATACGTGCGCGCGCTCTTCGCCGAAGTAATGCGGATGTATCCGCCCGCTTGGATCACGGCGCGACGTGCGCTCGTGGATACGCACGTCGAAGCGTATCCGATCGCCAAAGACGATATCGTGATCGTCTCGCAATTCGTGACGCACCACAATGCGCGCTATTGGCCCGATCCCGATCGCTTCGATCCCGAACGATTCGTGTCTGGTATGCCCGATGAGAAGTTCGCCTATTTTCCGTTCGGCGGCGGTAATCGTCTCTGTATCGGCGAGCGATTCGCGTGGATGGAAGGCATGCTCGCGATCGCGACGATCGCACGCCGCGTGCGACTCGTGCCGCTCGACACGGAGCCCGTCGCCGCAAACCCATCGGTGACGTTTCGACCGAGCACGAGGATTCGCGCACGAGTCGAATCGCGCGATCGCGCGCACGTTCAGGTGTAGGGCTTACGTTCGCGCGAAAGCGCGGCTCACTTCGAAGCGCACGCGCGCGACGAGACTCGCACATTCGCGTTCGTAGCGTTCCAAGAGTGCCGTTTGTTTTTCGATAAGGGCGCGATCTTTCAGATATGAATGATTGCCACGCACGTTGATCGCGGCCGACGCGAGGGCGGCGGCTGCGAATTCCGCCGCCGTTCCCAGATCGCCGACGAGATGCGCGTTCCCCAGTGCCAGCGCGCGTTCGGCGAGCGTCGCGATAAGCTTCGCATCTTCGGCTGCGGCGAGCGGCGCTGAGGCGGCCTGCGCGAAGGCCGATTGGAGCGCGGCCGTGCGCGCGGTCTTTTCGTCGGGCGTCGATTTCGGCAGCGCGGTCGCGGACACGACGAATCCGAATGCGCGCTCGTCTTCGAATCGAGCGGCGAGCGAGCGTTCGCGCAGTTTCTCCGCCTTCGCGATGAGATCGCGTGCGAGGTCGTGCTGCGCGGCGTATTTGGGATTTTCGGCAACGATTCGCGCGACCATTGCGACTAAAGCGGCTCCCATACTTGCGACTATTGCGGCAGCGCTTCCGCCACCGGGCGTTGGAGCCGGGGAAGCGAGACTGGCAACGTAGTTTTCGATCTCCACGCTTAGGTATTTTGACGTCGCATCGCGAAGTCACCCTGAAGTCGCTTTGGATTGTTTCAAAGATCAGCGAGCAAACTCAACTTCGAAACAACTCCAAAGGAGTCAATTTTACCGTGCAAGTCATCGATAAAAAGCTCGGCGACGTCAAAGATCGTTCGCTCGCAGATCAGGGCCGTTCGAAAATCGAATGGGCCGCGACCTTCATGCCAGTTCTCGCGCAGATCAAAGAACGTTTCGCAAAAGAGAAGCCGCTCGCCGGCGTACGCATCGGCGCGTGTCTCCACGTCACGACCGAGACGGCGAATCTCGTGCTCGCCCTCCAAGCCGGCGGTGCCGAGATCGAACTCTGCGCATCCAACCCGCTCTCGACGCAAGACGACGTTGCGGCCGCGCTCTCCGAGCATTACAACATCGCGACGCACGCGATCAAAGGCGAAGACAACGCGACGTACTACAAGCACATCGAATCCGTCGTTGCGACGAAGCCGCACATGACGATGGACGACGGCTGCGATCTCGTCACGACGATCTACACGAAGCACAATCATCTCCTCGCAGATATGATCGGTGGCTGTGAAGAGACGACGACGGGCGTCATCCGTCTTCACGCGATGCAAAAAGAAGGCGTGTTGCCCTTCCCCGTGATCGCCGTCAACGACGCGCTCACCAAGCACATGTTCGACAATCGCTACGGTACCGGACAATCGACGATCGACGGCATCGTCCGCGCGACGAACGTCCTCTTCGCGGGACACGTCGTCGTCGTTTCGGGCTACGGCTGGTGCGGCCGCGGCGTCGCCTCGCGCGTGAAGGGTCTCGGCGCGCACGTCATCGTCACCGAAATCGATCCGCTCAAGGCGCTCGAAGCGGCGATGGACGGATTCGTCGTGATGCCGATTGCCGAAGCCGCCAAAGTCGGCGATATCTTCATCACGGTGACGGGCAACTATCACGTGATCGACGGCACGCATTTCGAATCGATGAAAGACGGCGCGATCGTCTGTAATTCGGGCCACTTCAACGACGAACTCGATCTCGATGCGCTCAACGCGATTACGGTGTCGAAAGAACAGCCGCGCGCATTCGTCGACGCGCAC
>JANYGA010000169.1 GCA_025359485.1 Rhodospirillales bacterium
GCCGATCGTCGAAACCAGATACCCACCGGGCAGGCCCGAGAAGACCGCGGACGAGATGCTCAAGAAGACGAAATAGACGAACGAGATGGCGAGTGCCAGCGCGAAACCGAGGCCCGTGCCGCCGCCGCGCGTCGGTCGCAAGCCGAAGGGAATCGCGAAGAGCGCGAAGACGAACGTTGCGAACGGTCGCGCGAGCTTCTCTTCGTAAGTCGTCTGATACGATCGCGTCTCGCTCGCCGAGAGTTGTTTGGAATCGATGATATCTCTGATTTGCGCGCGGCTCATCGACTCGCGATTGTTGTCCGCCGCGCGTTGTTGGATCTGGCTCGGCTTCTCGCCGACGTCGATCTCGGCGTGCGGTAATTGCTGGTAATCGACCGAACCATCTTTTGCAAGCCGGTACGTCGCGGCGTTCTCGAAGGTCCATGCCGGCGTCTGGTAATGACCGCGATCGCTAAAGACGATACCGCGCGGACGGTTGTCGGCACCGTACGTGATGATCGTGACGAAAAGTAACTGTCCCGTCGTCGGCTGGAAGGCGCCGAAATACGTCACCTGTTTGCCGCCGCCGGGAAGCTGCGTGATGACCGTATGTTGGCCACCACCGAACGCGCCGATATGCTTGATCGTCTCTTCCCGAAGGTACACCGCTTGATCGTTTGCAAACGGCACGACGCGCTCTTGGAGAAAGTACGCCCCGATCGAGACGGCGACGCCGATCACGAGCAACGATGCGACCGATCGCACGAGACCGACGCCGCCCGCTTTCATCGCGATGAGCTCGCTCTCGCCGGAGAGTCGCCCGAGAGCGAGCAGCGTGCCCAGAAGCATCGCGATCGGCACGACCGTCACGACGACTTGCGGCAACTGCCATAAAAAATACTCGACCGCGGCGATGAGCGGTGCGTGCTCTTCGGAGACGAGGCGCCCGATCGCGAGGATATTGATCGCTGCGAAACTCAGCGTGAAGGCCGCGAGCCCGAAAGCGAAGGGGCCGACGAGTTCCGATGCGACGTAGCGATCGAGGATCGTCGGCCGTGCGAGCGCGAGCGCGAAACCGCGCAGATTCGCGGCGAACGTCGGAGCGACGCGAACGCCCGCGCCCATTAGAGTCGGAACCCTTCGCCGAGATAGAATTGGCGTGCCGTCGGCGATGCGAGCACGTCTTGCGCCGTGCCAGAGACGACGATCTTGCCGTCGTTGAGAATGTAGGCGCGATCGACGATCGCGAGCGTCTCGCGGACTTGGTGATCGGTGATGAGCACGCCGAGTCCGCGATCGCGCAATTGACGGATCATGACTTGAATATCCGCAACCGCGATCGGATCGATGCCCGTGAACGGCTCGTCGAGCAGCAAAAACGCGGGCTCCGTCGCAATCGCGCGCGCAATCTCGACGCGGCGCCGCTCGCCACCCGAAAGCGAATCGCCGCGCGCATCGACGAAATTTTCGAGGCCGAACTCGGCGAGGAGCGCGGGCAATCGACGATCTTGCTCGCGTCGCGAGACGCCGTTCATCTCCCAGATGAGACGAATGTTATCGCCCACGGAGAGCTTGCGGAAGATGGAATTCTCTTGCGCGAGATAGCCGATGCCCGCGCGCGAACGGCGATACATCGGCTGTCCCGTAAGATCGACGGCGGTCGTTGCATCGACGAGAGCCACGCGGCCGCCGTCGGGTTTGACGAGACCCACGACCATGTAGAACGTCGTCGTCTTGCCGGCGCCGTTGGGTCCCAAGAGACCCACGACTTCGCCCGTCTCCACGCTCGCGCTCACGTCGTTGACGACGGTGCGCGAGCCGTAGCGCTTGACGAGTCCTTCCAGCACGATGCGCCGGGCGTCGGTCGCCGCGGTCACGTCAGTGCGCTCCGTTCACGGCGATCGCCCCGTCGCGGAGATTCCAGTCGAGCGTTTCGCCTTGCAATTGTTCGCCTTGCGGGGTCGTCACGACGACGTTGCCTTCGCCGTGAACCGTATCGTTTTGATCGTCGTAGCGGAGCGTATCGCTCCGTAGCGTTAGGCCGTCCGCGGATGTGGCCCGGACGCCGCCGGTCATGCGCACGGTCTTGTCTCTCTCGACGACGGTTCCCGTCGGCGCATCGGCCACGAGTCGTTTTCCCGCCTGACCGTAAAAGATGACGTGCGGATTCACGAAGGTCGTCCGACCCGTATCCTGGCCCGTATATTGCCCCGTCTCCGAATCCGCTCGGAGCACGTACACTTTGCGATTCTGCTTTTGCTTCGTGAAGTAGACGTACTTACTCCCGACGCGATTGGCATTGAAGTGGATGGGGATGCTCGTGGGCTTGCCGTGCGGTCGCGCCGTGGACGACTCGACCGACGGCGTCGGGCTCGATTGCGCGCGCTCGGGCGTACGCGCGCTGCAGCCTGCGAGCACGACGGAAGCAATCGTCATCGCGACGAGGGCCCCGCGGGCGCCGCATTTCGGTATCATGATGCCGCGGGTGCCGAGGCTGTGGGTGCGTGCGGCGTGGCACTGCCGAGGGCGAGCGCGGCGAAGGGAATCCAGACGAACGCCATCTCCACGACGCCGATCGTATCGAAGATTCCTTGGACGAGCACCGCAACGAGAGCAGCACAAATCCCGAGCCCGAGCACGCGGGCGGGCTTCGCACACGCTCGCAAACGCGACCGCATCGAGCGCGCGAACCGCCACCATCCGTAACCGAACGCAACGAGCCCGACCGCACCCGTTTCGCCCGCGAGCGAGAGATACGCATCGTGCGGGTGGAGCGCGCCGAACGTCCCGGGTAGATCGGCGTTGGGCGGTCGGATCGCGGGATAGATGCGGAAGTACCCCATCGGCCCCACGCCCGTGAGTGGAAAGAGTTCGGCGACGCGCAGACCCGAGCGCCAGATGCGCAACCGATCGAAGCTCTCCGCGGGATTGTGAAGCGCGGCCGGGCGTATCGCAAACGCCGCACCGCCGATGACGATGACGACGGCGACGAGAATCGCGACGCGGCGCGCGCCGAGGGTGAGCGCGAAGAAGAGCGCGCCGATTGCCGCCCCGAGCAGGCCCGCAATCGAGACCGTCGCGGCGAGCGCCGCGCAACCGATGACCGCCGCCCCCAGACTCGCGGTGCGCGCGATGCCGCCCCGCCCGAACGCGACGCCGGCCGCGATGAAGATAAACGCGACCAGAAATGCGGCGAATTGATTCGCCGTCACGAAGAAGCCCGCCGCACGACCGTTGTTGAGCGCCCACAGCGTCGCGGGTCGATGCGATGCGAACATCGCAAGTGCCGCGAGCGTCGCCACGGTCCCGACGACGAGATAGGCGCCGACGACACCGCGCACGACACCGGGCTCGCCCGCGAACCGCACGAAGGCGAGGTGAAAGATCGCCGCCATCGCCATCATTCCGACGACTTGCAGACTACTGGCCGGATCCACACCGAGCACCGCACTGAGCGCAGCCGATCCCACCCACGCAAGGCAGATCGCCCTCGACGTCGCATCGAGCCGCGCGCGCTCGGGGAAGAGCCGCACGAGCGACCATACCGTCGCCGCAACGAGAATTCCGACGAGGATCCGGGCGACGCTCGGGCTCGCGAAGACGAAACCGACCGGCGGCGTCGGCGACAGTGCGGCGAGCGACGTGTAAAACTGCACGACCGTGAAGAACGCACCGAGCGCGAGCGTCGTCGCCCTCACGCGACGACCTCCGCGATTTGCGCCGCGATCGCACGCGCACCGCCGGGGGCGCCCATGCGCGCGCGTCCCGCATCTGCCATCGCCGCCAGCCGCGTCGGATCGCCGAGCAGCAGCGCGATCGCCGCGGCCCCGCGGTCCGGAGCTTCGGGCACGAGTGCGAGCGCGTCGCCGAGCAGTCGGGCCTGGCGCATCCGATACCACGCGCTCGCACCCGCGCGGTCGTCATCGAGTGCGATCACGGGAACGCCGAAGGCGGCGGCCTGTTCGTTTGCCGTGCCCGCCTGTCCGAGCACGGCGACGCTGCCGCTCAAGAGCGTCCCGAGATCGCCCGTCCACGCGCGAAGATGCATTGCGCCCGCGCGCGCTTCGAAGGGCACGTCGTTTCCCGCGCCCATCGTCACCGACCATCCGTCGGCTGCAAGGCCGTCCGCGAACCGCGCGGCATCGAGCGTCGGCGCGACGGAAAAGAGCGCACCGAGATGAGGATCGAGTTGTCCGAGCGCGCGCGCGACGCGCGCGAGGCGCACGCCATCCGCGTACGCCTCCATCCGACTCCCGGGCAAGATTCCGAGATAGCGTTTCCCGGGTGTAACGGCGCGCGTCGCGAGATCGGCGATGACGTTTCCCGGTGCGCTCGCCGCGACGCCCTGATCGCGTAAGCGAGCCGCCGTCGCCTCATCGCGGACGAAGATGCGCGTCGCGCGCCGCAACAGCGCGCGCTCGCCCGGACCGTACGGCGCGACGTACAGGCTCTTCGCCGTACCGACGAACACCGTCGGGCGCCGCGCGACCAGCGCCATCGCGAGCGCGAACGCATCGCCGACCGCCACGACGGCGTCATAATGCGCGTGCGCGCGTGCGAGGAACGCGAGTTGCTCGGCCAAGAGCACGGCGAAGCCCGCGCGCAGATCGCTTGCGAGCGCGCGCACGTTTCCCATCGCGACGAGCCCGCCGCTCGGCATGACGCGCCGCGGCCCGACCACGCAAAGCGCGTCGCCGGACGCCGAGCCCGGACCCGTCCCGACGAGTGGAAAGAGATCGCATGCGAGCGAGGTTGCCTCGAGGGTCTGCGTTGCGGCCGCGATGCGTGCGGCGATCGCCGACTCGCCGTTGCCGTTGGCCGCGAAAAGGATGCGACGCATCCTCACGCAGGTATCCGATGCGCATCCAAGAGCGGTACGAGATCGAATCGGTCGATGCGCACGCGACCGGGTGCGTCGCCCCGAGCGAGTTCGCTGCGCGAAACGAACGCGCCGTACGGTCCGGCATGAACGATCGGCACGCCGCCCACGATTTCGGGCGTCGCGAGCGTATCGTGACTATGGCCGCCGAGAATGAAATCGAGTCGCGGTACGGCGGCCGCGAGCTTGCGATCCATGCGCAATCCCAGATGCGAGAGCACGACGAGCGTCGTGCTCGGCGGCGTCGATGATGCGATCTCGTTTGCGACGACGAAGGGATCGCGAAAGCGCCAGCCCAGGACGCGCTCCCACGGGCTGCCGTCGGGATATTGCACGACGAGTAACGAGAAGACGCGAACGCGCCAACCGGCGCGCTCGAAGGTAAGGTCCCGAACGAATGGAAGGTCGCGGCCCTTCGTATCGACGAGATTGCTGCACATCAGCGGATGCGCCATCTTGCGCGCGCGCGCGGCGACCGCACCGAAGATGTAATGAAATTCGCGATTGCCCATGCCTTGCGCGTCGTAACCCGCCGCATCGATCTCACCGATGATCGGTTCGCGCGAACGGTACACGGTTTGCGAACCGCGTAGCGAATCGCCGCAATCGAAGAGCAGTCCCGGCTCCGCCGCGCGGAGCGCGCGGAGGCGCTCGACGAAACCACCGTGGTTGTGGAGATCGGAGGTGTGATAGATCCGCAGTGATGAGGTCGCGCTCATGCCGTTCGTGCCAAGTCGAGCGCGAATTCGGCGCTCGCATCGAGGGCGCGCGCATCGCCGAGGGTCGCGCGCACCGCACGGAGTTCGCGGATGTGTTCGTCCGGGGCATCGAGCAGCGCCTCGATGGCGTCGGCGAGCGCGCGCGGCGTCGCCGCATCTTGGATGAGTTCGGGGACGACTTCGCGATCGAGCAAAAGGTTCGGGAGTGTAATGAATCGCTTGCGCCACACTTTTTTCGCAAGCGGAACTTGAGCGTCGGCGAGCACGTAGTACGCGACGGTCGGGACTTCGCGCAGGGTCGCTTCGAGCACGGCGGTGCCCGACGCGACCCACGCCGCATCGGCGAGGTCGAGCGCTTCGCGCGACCCACGGAGCACGCGCACGCCCGTTCCCGCGCCCGTATACGACGGCAAGAACGTCGCGTGCAACGCGCGCTCGATGATGCGCGCGGCGTCCGCGTCCGCAGCCGAAATCAGGAACTCCGCGCGCGGTCGACGCGCGCGCACGATACGCAACGCCCCGATGAGGCGCGGCAGATGGCGTTCGATCTCGCCGCGTCGACTGCCGGGTAAGATGGCGACGATGCCGGAGTCGCTCGCCGCGAGTTCGCGGCGCGCGCGCGGGGCGACGAGCGTGACGAGCGGATGGCCGAAGTACGTGATCGGCAATCCGAGGTCGCGATAGAAATCGCGCTGGTGTTCGAATGCGGTCAGCGCCGTCGCGTATCTCGCGACCGCGCGCGCCTGCGTCGGTTTATCGAGCCACGCGCCCGGCGGCATCACGTAGAGAATCGGACGACGATAGCCGAGCATGCGCAGCGTCTTCGCCAACCGCAAGTTGTACGCACCGAAGTCGACGAGGATCACGAGGTCGACGGGATCGCGTCGTAGGGCAATCGCGTAACCCCAGCAGTTCGCGAAGAGCGGCGGGATGCGCCGGAGCGCTTCGATGGGACCCATCGCGCCCCAACCGGTCGTGCGCGTCGTCAGCACGAAACCGGCCGTCGCCATCCCTTCGCTGCCCACGCCCGTGAAGGCGATGTCGGCGTGCTTCGCGCGCATGGCTTGCGCGAGGGCGGCGGCGAGCATGTCGCCCGACGCTTCGCCCGTCGCTGCGAACACGCGTAATGTCATTACTTGACGATCCCGCGCTCCGTCGGCGCGGAGATGAAGGCCAGGAGATGATGCCCGCGTTCGCTCTTGACGATCGGGCGCATGGCTTCGGCGGCCTGCGAGATATTGTGGCCCGAGCGGTAGAGCATCGTGTAACACTCTTTGAGTTCGGCCACGATCTCCGGTGTAAATTCCGCGCGGCGCAAGCCGACTTTATTGAGACCGTACGGAGTTGCGGGATTGCCCTCGACTAAAAAGTACGGTGGCACGTCGCGCGTAATTTTCGAGATACCACCGACCATCGCGAATTCGCCGATCCGCACGAATTGATGCACGCCCGTCTGACCACCGATCGTCACGTGGTCTTCCACGATGACGTGTCCCGCGAGCTGCGCCGTCGACGACATCGTAACGTGATTGCCGACCTTGCAGTTGTGCGCGATATGCACGTAGGCGAGCAGCAACGAATCGTCGCCGACCGCGGTCGTCTCCCCGTCGCCCGTCGCGCGATGGACCGAGACGTATTCGCGAATCTCCGTGCGGCTGCCGATCGTCGTATAGGCGATTTCGCCCGGCGCTTTTTTGCGATCTTGCGATGGTGCGCCGATCGAGCAGAACGGGTGGATCTTCGAATCTTCGCCGATCGTGGTGTGGCCGTTGACGACGACGTGCGCGACGAGATGCGTGCGCGCGCCGATCGCGACGTGCTCGCCGACCACACAGAAGGGGCCGACTTCGGCCCCTTCGCCGATCGTGGCTTTCGGGTGGACGATGGCGGTCGGATGGATCACGATCGTTTATTCATGAAGCACCGAGGCATCCATGCCGAAGTTCGTAACGGTCGCAATCGAAAACATCAGTTCCGCCGAGACCGCGAGCTTGTCGTCGACGCGCGCCTCGCCGAGCACCCAGCCCATATTCTTACGCGTCCGCAGCACGGTCGCCGTCATGTCGAGACGATCGCCCGGCACGACGGGACGACGGAACTTCGCTTTATCGATGCCCGTGAGAAACGCGGTACGGCGCAAGAAATCGTCCTTGCCCAAGATGATCGTGCCGCCGAGTTGCGCGAGCGCCTCGATCATATACACACCGGGCATCATCGGCATTCCCGGAAAGTGGCCTTGGAAAAAATGCTCGTTGATCGTGAGATTTTTGTAGCCGCGCGCGTGCTTCATCGTCTCGAAATGCGTGATGCGATCGACGAGCAGCATCGGATACCGATGCGGGAGGACTTCCATGATTTTATGGATGTCCATAGAGTTTCCGATCTCGATCGCCACTACGAACCCTTCACCGCGAATGCGGCATCTCCGTGCGCGATGCGACCGACGTTGCGCAACTGCGCGGTCGCGCGCGCGTGTAGGCGGTGACCGCTTTTGACGGTGAGGATATCGCACTGCGGCCACGCGCCGAGTAACGCGAAATCGCCGATGAGATCGAGCGCCTTATGCCGCACGACTTCGTTTGGCCAACGCAGCGGCGTGAGCGGACCGTCGGGTGCGAAGACGAGCGCGTTATCGAGACTTCCGCCACGCGCGAGGCCCGCCGCGCGGAGCGCTTCGACTTCGTGCAGGTAACCGAACGTGCGCGCGGGCGCGATGTCGCGCGCGTAAGCACCTGGCTCGAGCGATGTGTCGAGATATTGCGCGCCGACCGGAGGTGCGAATTCGACGGCAAAACGCAATCGAAACGCATCGGCGGGCGAGACGACGAGCATCGCATCGCCATCGGTGTAAACGTACGGTCGATCGACGATGAAGACGGCGCGCGGTGCGTCTTGCGCGACGATGCCGGCCTCGGTGAATGCATTGGCAAACGATGCCGAACTCCCATCGAGGATCGGAATCTCCGGACCCTCGACGTCGATCCGTGCGTTATCGATTCCGAGAGCGAAGAGTGCGCTCAAGAGATGTTCGACCGTCGAGACCGTGACGTCGCCGATGCCGAGCACGGTCGCACGTTTCGTATCGACGACGTATTCGGCGTGCGCGGGAAAGACGACGTCGCCGCCCGCGAGCGAAAACGAGAGCCCGCTACCCGCAGGCTGCGGCTCGACGTGCACGTGCGCGAGCGTGCCGGTGTGAAGCCCGACGCCTGCAAAATTGACGGCCGCACCGAGCGTGTGTTGCGGGTTCACCGTTGCTCCAACGCACCGACGCGCTTGAAGAGTTTTTCGAGATCGCGGAGACGCACCTGGTGGCGCAACTCCTCGCGATGCTCGCGTGCGGGTTGACCGCTCATCGTCGCACCGTCGGGGACGTCTTTCCACACGTGCGTACCGCCCGCGATCCGCACGCGCGAACCGACCGTGATGTGACCGTTGACGCCCGCTTGACCACCGATGACGGTAAAGTCGCCAATTTTCGTCGAGCCCGCGATGCCGACCATCGATGCGAAACCGCAATGTTTGCCGATCTGGCAGTTGTGCCCGATCTGCACGAAGTTGTCGAGCTTGGTTCCGGTTCCGATCGTGGTCGAGCCGGTTTGCGCGCGATCGACGCACGCGTTGGCACCGATCTCGACGTCGTCGCCGAGTACGACGTTGCCGATCTGCGGAATCTTCGCAAGCGCGCCCGCGATGAACGCATACCCGAAACCGTCGGCACCGACGATCGCACCGGACTGCAGCGCGACGCGGTCGCCCGCGACGCAAGCGTGGGAAAAGACGGCGCGCGGATGGAGCAAGCACGCCCGCCCGAGTGTCGCGTCGTCACCGACGACCGCACCCGCGAGCAGCACCGTCTCCGCGCCGATTTTCGCGCGCGCACCGACGACGACGAGTGCGCCGATATAGACGTCGGGACCGATCGTTGCCGTCGGATCCACGACGGCCGATGCGTGGCGGAACGGGCCTTGTGGTCGCGGCGCTTCGCGGTCGGCGAGCAGCGTCGCAAGCGCGATGCGTGCCGAGGCGACGACGAGCAACGGTTTGCGCGGCGCATCGATCGTATCGGCAACGGCCTGTTCGGTCATGACGGCTGCCGCGCGCGATGCGAGCGCCGTGCGCAAGTAGCGCTCGTCGACGGCAAACGTCAACGACCCGGGTGCCACGTCTTCGATCGAGGCGATATCGTCGATTGCGACGGTCGCGTCGCCGCGGACCGTTCCGTCGACGCGCGCGGCAAGTTCCCCGAGCGTCAACGGCTTACGATTTCGCCGGTGCTTTTTCGGTGATGTTGAGGAGCTTCTCGACATCCGCCGTGATGTCGACGCCGCCGTATCCGACGAACTGTCGCGTCACGATCAATTTGTAATGCTTATCGTTCGCGATCGATTCCGCCGCCTTGCGGACGTCGCCCGAGACTTCGTTCTGCATATCGACGTAGCGCTTACGCAGTTGATCGAGCTGTCGCGATTTCGATCGCGTGTCGGCCGACGACCGATTGATCGCCTCCGTGTCGGAGGCGAGTTGGTTCGAATAGTTAATGAATTTCGGCCAATTCGCTTGAATGCGAACGAGATCGACCGTGGCGACCGACGAATCCGAAGGCTGTCCCGCGCAAGCGGAGAGCGCGGCGCATGCGGCCGCGGCGATGATGATACGTTTCACTCGTGTAGACTCTCGATGTCCTTTTCGGCGTCGGCGGTGAGATCCACACCGCCGGCTGGTGCGACGACGCCGCTGACGACGACGTTGATGCCGCGTTTTTCGGCAATGGTTTTGACCTCGCGTCCGATTTGCGCGACCATCTGCCCGTAGAGATCGCCGCGCTGTTTTTGGAGCGAATCCATTTGTTTGGCCGCGCCTGCTTGCGCGGTCTGATCGACCTGACCGAGTTCCCGGAAGCGACGCGTGAGATCCGCGCGTGTCGCTTGGAACGACGCGATCGTTCGGTTCGCGTCTTTATCGAAATCGCTTTGATATTTTTTGTGCAGCGCTTCGAGTTTGGAGCGCATGTCCGGCGCCACGCCCGCAGGCACGTTGACCCCCGAGCCGCCGGCGGCTTGCGGCAGCGGGCGCAGTTTTGCGATGAGCTGCTGCCGCGTGCTGGTTTCGCGTTCGTTGATCTTCACGAGCGTGCGCTTCTGCATCACCGCGACTTGCGCGCGCAAATCGGCCCGAACGCCGTCATGGAGTTGCGTTTGCAACGCCGCGAGCGTCGACTGATCGCGATTCTTGAGCGCGGCGAGCGCGTCGGATTCTTTCTTATCGAGCGCGTCGAGCTGTTTCTTGACGTCGTCACGCGAGCTATCGTCGAGTGCGAGATTCGAGAGCTTCGTCCGCAGCGACAAGCGTTCGGCGGAATCTTCCGTGGCGAGCGAGAGCGCGAAATCCGTTTCTTTGCGTTGCAATTCGTCCGCTTTCGCGCGGAACGTGCGCGACGCGCGTTCGGCGAGTGACGCATTGAGTGACGCAACCGCGCTCTGATCTTGTGCGATCACTTCGCGGCGATACGTATCGAGATTTTTTTGCGCGTCGCGCAGGACGCTCTGCTGTTGCGCGCGCGCCTGCTGCGCGATGCCGCCCGCGATCGCGCCGCCGCCGGGACCGCTCCCGCCGCCGCCGATCGCCGCATTGATCGCGGATTGTTCGAGTTTGGCGTACTCGATCTGTTTGTCCGCGAGCGCTTTTTTCGTGCGGGTGGCGGCGATATCGAGTTCGCTCTGGAGGCGCTTCGCTTCCACCGCGATATCCGCACCCGAGCGCGCGATCTCCGGTCCCACGCTCTTGAGTTGGAGCGCCGCCATATCTTCATCGAGGCGAGCGAGTTGTGCGTAGAGCGGGTGCTTTTTTACCAGCTCTTCCATGCGAACGTATCCGACGTGGCCGTTGAGCGCGGGGCGCGGCGATTCCGCAGTCGTCGTCGCCTGTCGCGCGCACGCCGCAAGCGAAACGACGAGCGCTCCGCACGCGACGAACGCGCCGGCCTTACTTGAGCGCGCTTGTGACATCGCTCGTGATGTCCGTGCCGCCGTAGATGAGGTTCGAGCGGTCGATGACGAGCAACAACCCCTTCTTCTTCGCGACGTCGGCAATCGCGTCGCGCGTCTTGTCGACCAGCGGCGCGATCGCCGATTTATTTTTGTCGGCGAGAGCCGTCTGATATTCTTTGAAAACGCTCTGCCGATCGGCGTCGTTTTTCGCCGATTTGATCTTCGCTTGCGCGGCCTTTTGTTGATCGGCTTGGAATTTTTGGAATTCCTCATTCGCCGATTTGAGTTTGGGGATCGCATCGATCTGCGTTTGATCAACGTATCCGACGCTCGAGGGCGGCGGCGTGTTGACGGGCGGAATCGGATCGCCCGGGCCCGCGAGCAGGTTAATCACATTCTGCGTGACGTCTTGGCCACCAAAGATTACGATGCGCTTGTCGACGACGACCGAGAGATTCTTACTCGATGCCACCGATGCGATCGCGACCTGCGCGCGCGCGAAGAGCGGGCCGAAGAGTTCGCGCTGACGCGTGCCGAGCTTGTTCTGAAATTCTTGGGCGATGCGCTGTTGGGTGGCGCCATCTTTGACCGACCGCATCCGTTGTGCGAACTGTTTATCGAGGTCTGATTTGAAGCCCGCGAGTTGCCGATTGGCATCGGTGAATTGACGGATGTTCGAGAGCGCCGCCTGATCGACGAATCCGATGTCGACGACGTCGGCTGCCAGCGTCGCGGGCGTGAGGATGGGAGCGGCCAGGAGCAACGCGGCGCATGCGATCGCGAGACGATGGGTACGAGTAGCCATGATTAGAAGCTCTGTCCGATTCCGAAGCTGGTGTGGCCGCCACCCTTACCGCGGGCGAAGTCGAGCCGAATGGATTTAAAGCCGAGTTGCGGGACGTCGAATCGTAATCCGATGCCGGCATCGGTGCGATAGAGAAACTTGTTGTAATCTACGATGAGCTGGCCGAAGTTCGTAATCGGCTGTGCGCCGCGAATGCGTTGACCGCCGAAATCGTAGAAGAGCGCGACGTTAAACTTGCGATCGGGCGAAACCGGAATGCGCAGTTCGGATTGCAAGAGCGCTTCTTGCGTGCCGTAGAAGACCTGGCTGTAGCCGCGTAATTGTTGATCGGTGAGAATGAAGAGTTTGCTCGGCGGGATGGCGCCCGTCGAAGTGCCGACGAGGGCGTGGAACGCGAGCGTCGCGTTTTTCGCGACCGGGAAGAACTTCGCCCCATCGAACGTCGAGATCGTATAACCGAATTGCGATCCGATTCCGCGACCCGAGAGTTCTTCCGTGACGGTCGCATTGTAGCCGCGACGCGGATTGAAGACGTCGTCGCGCGTGTCGTTTTGTAAGCCGAGCGTGACCGCGTGCAGATTGAATCCGGCGCCGTTGGCGGTATCGGCGATCGACGGTGCGTTGATGCCGAGCGTCGTGCCGTTGGTTTGCGTGCCGAAGGGCGAATTCGTCGTCGCGCCGTTGAAGATCGTCTGCGAACCCTGCAAGAAGTACCCGCTCGGAAGTCTCACGTCGTTTGCGAGACGCTGGATCGTGAGGCCGACCGTCGCGGTCAGCGTATCGGTGAGGCGACGACCGACGTTGAGCGTTCCGCCGTTGCTGCGATTCGCATACCGGGCCGCAATGCCCGAGATTAAATTCGCATTTGGCGTGAGGACGACGGCTTGTCCCGTGACCGACGTTGCGGTGCCGCCGGGTGTCGTCGGTGCCGGCGTCGAGACGATGGGCTGGAACCCGCCGACGTTGCTGGCGTTGGTGGCTTGATAGACTTGATAGAAATTGGTTTGCGCGCTCGTGAAGAGCGATGCACCGAGACTGTATTTTTCACTGGCTCGCGTGTTGCCGAGATACGGAATCGAATACGTGATCTGCGCGTCGGAGACGCGCGATCCGCGCTCCAAGCGCACCGAAGCCGCATTGCCCGTTCCGTTGATATTGTTTTGCGAGTAGGAGAGCGTACCGGTGAGGCCTTGACCCGTCGGACCGCCCGAGTAACCCGCACCGATCTGTGCGGTTCCCGTGCGTTGCTCTTTCACGTTCCAATCGAGCGTGACTTGGTAGAGCTTCTTGGGATCGGGGCCGGGCTTGGGATTGAGATCGACTTTTTCAAAGAAACCGAGATTGTTGAGCCGCTCGTAATCGCGGCGCAGCAGTCCCTGCGTGATGATCATGCCGGGACGCAGACGTAACTGGCGACGGACGACGACATCTTTCGTGATCGTATTGCCCGTGATCTGAACGGCGCCGACGACCGCGACGTAAATGCTGTACTTGACGTCGGCCGTGCCCTTGGTGAGATCGACCGTCGTCGGATCGATGCCGGCTTCGAAATCGCCGAGTTGGAGATCGTATTTTTCGTAGAGTTTTTTGAGGCTCTCGTAATCTTTATCGCGCGAATCTTCCGAATACGGCTGACCCGGTTTGAGCGTGAGCGCCGACTTCACGATATTGGGTGCGAGGATCGGATTGCCGACGATCGTGATGTTGCGAACGGTGAGGCCCTCGCGAACCGTGAGGCTCAGGACGCCGTCTTTGGCGATATTGAG
>JANYGA010000180.1 GCA_025359485.1 Rhodospirillales bacterium
ACGCATGGGTGTTCCTAGCGCGGGCGTACCGCGAATGCCTCCGGAGATAATTGCGAAAGCGCGACCGGTGCTGGAAAAGCGTGGCGCTGATAGTCGATGCCCGCGGGATTGCCACCCTCGTCGAGGATGCGTTTCTTTGCCGAGAGCGCGACGACGCTCGCGCGCACGGCGTAGATGGTTCGCGTGGCCGCGATGGGATCGTTCGATAGAACGTCGTTTTCGAGCCGAACGTTTTCGAGCGTTGCGGTACATCGCGCGACGACGCTGCGGTATTCCGCGCTCGCGTGCGTGGCACGCGGCTCTTTGATGAGACTCACGATCTGATCGATTTCGATCGTGCAGTTCGGATCGCGTTCGAGTGCGGCAGCGAGACGGCCACGGCGCGAAAAGTGCAAGCGAAAGGCACCGTCGACGAAGCGATACGTTTGCGCGACCACGTACGGCCACACGCCGTCGTTGACCGCGATGCGGCAGACGGGCTGATCGGCGACGAATGCCGCGACGGCATCCCAATCATCCCACGCGTATGCCGTGCGACGGCAATCGTTCTGGAAATACGCGGGTGCGCCCGTCACACGAATTCCGGCTTGATTCCGGGCGGAATGAGCCCAGCCGCGGATGCACGCGTGAAGAGATCGTCGATTGCAACCGTGCCCGTATCGCCGAGATCGACGGAGAAATCGTTGACGTACAGCGCGATGTGCGCGCGCATCACGGCCTCGTCCATTTCGAAAGCGTGTTCGCGGACGTAGGGTGCGACGGCCGCGTCGTCGGCGCGGGCGAAGGCGAGACTCGCACGAATCGTGTCGTCGATATTGCGCGCGGCCGTATCGGCTTGGTCGCGGCGTACCAAAATCGCACCGAGCGGGATCGGATTTCCCGTCTCGTTTTCCCACCATTCCCCGAGGTCGGCGACGCATCCGAGGCCCGATGCCGCATACGTGAAACGCGATTCGTGGATGATGAGGCCTGCGTCGACCTCGCCATGCGCGACGGCATCGACGATGCGATCGAAACGCATCGTGACCGCATCGACACCGCGACCGAGCGCGAGTCGAAGGAGGAGATACGCCGTCGTGAGTGCGCCGGGAATTGCAATCTTCGCATCGCGCGGTAAGGTCGCGAGCGTCGGCACGTTGCCGTTCGCATCGGGTTTGGCGATGAGCAACGGTCCGCAACCGCGCCCGAGCGCACCGCCCGCGCGGAGGATGCGGTACGACCCCAGCAGATACGGGATCGCGCCGTAGCTGACTTTCGTAAGCTCGAATCGCGCGCCGCGCGCGGCTTCGTTGAGTGCTTCAACATCGTCGAGAACGACGTTGATGGGCGGCGCGTCCGCGAGCAACTTCTTCGTCCACGCGGCGAAAATGTACGTGTCGTTGGGGCAGGGTGAATAGGCGAGGGAGAGCGTCGACATCAGTGGTCTTTCCGGGTAGCGAGTCGTGCGAAAACGCGGTCGAGTGCGGCAGCCGTGGCACGCGCGCCGGCTGCGAAATCCCAATCGCTTCGCGCGCGATCGCCGATGAAATTCGAGATCCCACGCACGCCGATTGCGGGCACGCTCGCGACTTGCGCCGCGCGGAAGACGGCCATGCCCTCCATCGTTTCGACGTCGTGGCCGTATCGTGCGCGCAGTCGCGTCCCCGTCGCATCGGTGGTCGTGACGGCTGCGACGGTGAGGCCCGTGGTGTGCGGTGCGATCTCCGCGAGAACTTCGATGAGTGCGGGATTTGCGCTCGCGCGTTCCACGAGCGTCCCCTCCGGCAACGCGAGCGCGCCACCGCCTTCGAGGCCGAAATCCGCGAGGGCGTCGGCGACGATGAGCCGCGCGTCGCCAACGCGTCCGACGTCGCGATAGATGCCGCCGATGCCGGCGTTAATCACGGCCGTATACGACCCGGCCGCGAGTTCGCGCGCGACGCCGATCGCCGCTTCCACGGGACCGACACCGCATGCGAAAACCTTCACGCCGGCGGATGGCGTGAAGAAGCGAAGCTCGGCCGGGAGCGCGCAGACGACCAAGATCACGCGAGCGTATTTCGCTTCATGACTTAACGAATACCGATGAATTTATGCGTTTGTAAGCCGAGACGAAAACGGTCGGGTCGGGCTTTCGCTGCGTCGATGGCGAGGGCCACGTTTGCGGGTTTATTCCCTTCGGGTTGCAGAAACGTCGGCAGCGCACGCGTGCCGAAGCTCGCGAGCCATTCATCGGGCACCCGGCCATCGACGATGAGTTTGATTTCGTTCGCGCGCGCCGCCATTTCGGGCGTGAGTCGTTCTTTCGGCGAGACGGTGAGCCACACGTCCCTCGCCAGATCGACGGCGATACTGCCGTTGGATTCGATGTGAACGCGGCGACCGTCGGCGCGAAGTGCGTCGATGAGCTTCGAACTTTCAACTTGCGCGAAAGGCTCGCCGCCGGTGAGGATCACCATCGGGCAGTCGCCGCCGAGTTCGCGCACGCGCGCGACGACCGCTTCGACGGAGAGAAACGCTTTGGTCGCGTAGTCGGTATCGCAAAAACGGCAATTGAGATTGCAGCCTGCGAGACGCACGAAGACGGCGGGCGTCCCCGTCCACACGCCCTCGCCTTGGACGCTGTAGAAGATCTCAGCGAGCGCGAGCACCTTCACCTCGCACGATCGCGCACGCGGTTTGCGTTTCCCAGACGACGACTTCGACGAGCTGCGGCAGATGCTCCGCGAGCTCGTTCCAGACCCAGGTGGCGATGCGTTCGGCTGTGGGGTTATCGATGAGGTCGTTGAGCGAGGCGTGATCGAGCCGATCGATGACGCGCGGACGCACCACGGTGCCGATATCGTCGAAATCGGCGACCATGCCCGTTGCGGGTCCCGAGCGCTGCAAGTCGCCCGCGACCGCGACGTCGAGCCGATACGAGTGACCGTGCAAGCGCGCGCATTTCCCGGGGTGGAACGGCAACATGTGGGCGGCTTCGAAGCGGAATTGCTTGCGGATTTCGACGATCACGACCGATGGATCTTCGCCCTACGCGCCGGATGGCCCCGGCTCAACCCGCGTTGACGCACTCTGCCGAAATCCAATAGTGTTTGCCCCGACTCCCGAATGGCGAATAGACGTCGATCGTCGTTTCGTAGAGCGTCAATCCGACATAGCCGAGCGTCCCGTCGCCGATCACGTCGAAGGCGTCGCCGACGCGCCCGGGCGGATACGCCGTGCGCGAAGGCGCCGAATTACGGTCGGGCCACGTGTAGAAGAACGCGGGTTCGCAGACCACGATAGCCCGGTGGATTTGGCTTTCGCTCGGGCGCGCGCCGGACGAAGCGGAACGGGTGGCACTCGGCGTCGGGGATGGAGCGGGCTGTGCGTTCGCCCGCGCTACCGAACCGATCGAGACCGCAACCGCAGCGCATACAACGAACGCGAACGATGACGACGTGCGAACCGAATTCATGCTGTTTCCTCCCTCGAGAGTATTCTAGAGGTCGCCCGCCGGACCCATCGCTTCGAGTCGTTTCTTGACGTCGGCGAGAAACGCGTTTGCGATCGTGCCGTCGATGACGCGGTGGTCGAGTGAGAGGCAGACGTTCATCATCGACCGGATGGCGATCGCGTCATCGATGACGACTGGTCGTTTGACGACGGCTTCCATCGTGACGATGCCGGCCTGGCCGCCGTTGATGATCGGCTTTGAGAGCACGGAACCGTTCGCGCCCGTGTTGTTGACGGTAAATGTGCCGCCGCCGAGTTCGTCGGGACCGAGTTTGCCCGCGCGAGCGCGTTCGATGATCTTACCCGCGGCAACGGCGAGGCCGCCGATCGAGAGTGCGTCGGCGTCGCGGATGACCGGCACCATCAAATTCGAATCGAGCCCGACGGCGATGCCGATATTGATCTCGCGATGCACGACGATGCCGTCGTCGGTGAATTTGGCGTTGAGAAGCGGATGTTTTTTGAGCGCTTGCACGACGGCGGAGATGAAGAACGGCAAGAGCGTGAGTGCGTAGCCCTTGTCGTTTTGGAAGCGCGATTTCGCCGCGCCGCGCCACGCCCAAACGTTCGTGACGTCGACTTCGACCATCGTCCATGCATGCGGAGCGATCGCCAGCGATTCGACCATCCGCTTTGCGATCATCTTGCGCGCGGGTGAGAGCGGCACGAGCGTTCCCGCAATCGGCGCGCCATACGTCGACGTGCCACTCGGCGGCGCGATCGTTGCGGGCGATGCGACGCGCGGCGTCTCCGTCTGCGGCGCGTGCATGATGGTCGCGGCCATCGTTGCGGCGGGCCCTTCGCCTGCGGCCGCGAGGACGTCGTCGATCGTGACGCGACCGTTGTGACCCGTGCCGCGCACCGACGTGACATCGAGATCGTGGACGCGCGCCAGCTTACGGACCGCGGGCGAAAAGCGGCGCAGCACGTCGGGATCGTTCGTGAAGCCATGTCGCGAGCCGCCATTGGTCGACGC
>JANYGA010000185.1 GCA_025359485.1 Rhodospirillales bacterium
TTTTAGGAGTCGGACTTCGCCGCTCGTTCGATCGGCGTTCCCGTAACTGGAAACGGCGAGGAAATCGATGCGGACGTCGGCGCTCGGTGGAAAGGCGCGTGCGAGATCGGCGGTGAGGAAGAGTGCCCCCTTCAACACACCCACGAGCAAGACGGGTTCACCCGCTGCATCCTGGGATATGTGATCGGCGAGGCGGCGGACGGCGGTCGCGATCTCGCGCTCGTCGTATTCGATCGCCGCAACGCCGTCGGGTGTGACGCGTTGATTCATTCGACGACGAGTTCGACGCCGCGCCGCAAGAAATGGCGTCCCGGCGTGCCGCGCTCGAGCGCACGCGCGGCAGCATCGAGACGCTCGAACGAAAGATCGCGCGCATCGCCGGTCGCTTCCACGACGGCTTCGCGCAAGCGAGCACGTTGCTGGGCGCGCGGCAGCCCCTCGCGTTCCTCGCGCAAGATCGCCGCGCACCGCGCGACGGCGGCGTCGAGATGCGGAAAGCTCGGCCGCAACGTCGCGAGCGCCGCACGGACGGCGTTGCGCCGATAGGTGAGGTCGCCATTGGTCGCATCGGCCGCGTACGGAAGATGGTGCGCGGCCACATACGCACGCAGCGTCTCGGGCTCGCAACCGAGCAATGGGCGCAGCACGATCGTTCCGGATGCTAGCGTGCGCTCGGGTTCCATTCCCGTCAGGCCATCGGGGCCCGAGCCGCGCAAAAGTGCCAGGAGCACCGTCTCGGTTTGATCGCCCGCATGATGCGCGGTGACGATTCGCGTCGCACACGCGTCGCGCGCGATGCGTTCGAGTGCTGCGTAGCGTTCGTCGCGCAGACGCGCTTCGTCGGCCCGGCCGTGATCGAGCGAGACGGCGACGACGCGTACGCCGAGCGTCGCGCCCAAGCTCAAAACGACGGCTTCGTCCTGCCATCCGGTCGCGCGAAGGTTTGCGTTGACGTGGGCGAGGACGAGCGTGCCGCCACATTCGCGCGCGAGCGGCGCGAGAAGCGCCGCGAGTGCGACGCTATCGGGGCCGCCCGACGTCGCGACGACGAGCGTTTCGCCCGCCGCCATCGCGACGCGCGCCGCGAGATCCGCTTCGAGTGCGGCGAACGGCCGCGCGCCGCGCATGCGCGTTAGCGCCGCACCGCGCGCGCCATCTCGCGCTGCACGTCACGGTCTTTCTCGTCTTTCTTTTTGTCCCAAAGCTTTTTGCCGCGCACGAGCGCGATGGAGATCTTCACTTTGCCACGCGTGAAATAGAGTCGCACCGGAATGAGCGTGAGGCCTTTTTCGGAGACGCGCCCTTTAAGCCGCAGAATATCTTTTTTGTGCACCAGCAGTTTGCGCGGCCGATTGGGATCGACGTTTGAAAAGCTGCCTTGCAGATAGGGCGGAATGTACACCGAGAGCAGCCAGAGTTCGTCGTCGCGGATGCGCGCGTAGGCCTCACCGATGCTGATCTGACCGCCACGAATGCTCTTGATCTCCGTGCCCGTGAGCACGATCCCGGCTTCGAATTGCTCGAGCCATTCGTACTCGAACCGCGCGCGACGATTATCGATCGTCGGCGTCGGTGCGGGTGGCTTGCGCGGTTTGGGCGCGACTGCCGTCGATTTTGCTTTAGGACCGGCCATTTGTGCTCGGACTTCCCAAACGCTCGCCGGGTTGCAACGCTCCGCGCACGACGAAGCTCCCCTCCGCTGATGCGAGCAACGTGCCCGCTTCGTCGTGGACGCTCGCCTCGATGCCGAGCACCGTCCGCCTGTGCCATAAGACGTTTCCGCGAACGACGAGCGGGACGTCGATACCGACCTCGTTGCGAAAGCGCATCTTCAGATCGCCCGTCACGCCGAGAAATCCGTGTGCGCCCGCCGCATACGCCATCGCCTCATCGAGCACGAGCGCGACGATGCCGCCGTGCACCACGCCACGCCAACCTTGAAAGGTCGGCGGAATCGTCAACGACGCGCGGACCGAACGATCGTCTTGCGTTGCGAAGGTCATCTTAAGCCCGATCGGCGAGAGCTGGCCGCATCCAATGCAGAACCCGTCGTCGATCGGCGTTGCGGGACGAGCGGTCGTCAACTTTTCGCAGGCTCCGACGACGCCTTCCCTTCGACCTTATCGTAGTCGCCCGCTTTGATCTTCGCGAGCAACGTCTTGGCATAGATCGTATCGACATCGTTTGCGACGGCGGCGTTGAGAATGCTCGTGGCACTCGCGAGATCGTGCTGTTCGATGTAAATTCGCCCGAGCAACGTGTAGCCGTGCTGGCCCGCTTCGCCGACGTGAGCGGCATCGAGCGCGATCGCTTTTTTGAGATAGCCGATGGCCGCGTCGGATTGATGGAGATCGTGCAAGAGCGATCCGATGTGAAAATTGATATCGGCGTACTGCGGCACGAGATTCGGAACGTCGATGAGATAGCTCAAGCCGCGCTGCGGGTCGCGTAGATCGCTCTGATAGAGTTGGCCGAGATACTCGCGCGCGAGGACGTTGTCGGCATCGGTTTTCAGCGCGGCGAGCAATTCGGTTTTCGATCGATTCGCCGAGCGTTCGTTGAAACGCATGATCCCCAAACCCACGTGCGCGGCCGCGCCGTCGGGATCGAGGGCGACGGCCGCATTGAGTTCTTCGCGCGCATCTTGCGTACGATCGCGACCGGCGACGGATTGAAACATGTACGACAAGCCGAGACGTACGTGGTTGACGTAGTTTTTTGGAGCGCCCGTAGCGGCATCTTCTTCCACATTGGTAAGGACGTCGAGGGCGCCGGGCTGCTGCGCGGCAGCCGCGTTGAGGAACGAAATCGCAAGCGTGTTATCGGGAATGACCGCGAGCGCTTTTTCGAAATCGTCCTGCGCTTTTTTGAAATCGCGCGCGTAAAAATGTTTGAGCCCGGCATCGATGCGATCGACGAATGCGCGATTGGCATAATCGTTGCGAATTGCGGCGGGCAGAGCCGGTTTCGTCGCGGCTGCGGGCGCGGTAGCGGGTTTCGCTCCGGGAACGGGCGCGGCGAACGCGGGATTCGACGTGGCGATCAGGAGCAACAAGGCGAGCGAGCCCGCGGAGGAAGAGAGCATGGAGACGTCCTTTAGCGTAGCGGCGCCGGTATCATCGTCCGGCACCGAGCCTGCGCCCGAGCGCTTCCGGTAAACGTGCCTCCGCGATCTTGCGTTGCGTCTCCTCGAGCGCGTAGGGCACGCGCTCCCACTCCACACGCCGCGCCGCATCGTCGAACCGCACGAACGACGCGTCGGGGTTGAGATCGCGCGGCTGACCGACGCTTCCAACGTTGATGATGTAACGATGCTCCGGGATGAGATCGAGCGTACCGCCCTGTTGGAAGAAGCGATGTTCGAGCGTGCCGTCGGGACCGAGTGCGTAGGCGTCGGCGATATGCGTGTGGCCGACGAAGATGAGCGGCGCGTCGGTCGCGGCGAACGCGCGCGTCGCCGCCGCCTTATCGAGAATGTACGTGAAGTAGTCGACGGGCGCTCCATGCACGAGCAGAAAATCGGGATGCCGGAGTTCGTAGGAGAGGCCGTCGAGCCAATCGAGATGCTCCGCTGCGAGCTGACCCTGCGTCCATTCGATCGCGCTACGCGCCGCCTCGTTGAAGTAGGCGAGGCCGTAACTATCGATTGCGGCGACATCGTGATTGCCGAGCACCGTTTCGTGCGCGCGCGCGCGAACGCGGGCGAGACAGGCGTTGGGATCGGGGCCGTAGCCGACGATATCGCCGAGGCACAGAATGCGAACGTGCGCGTCGATGCGAGCGAAGACCGCATCGAGCGCTTCGAGATTGCTGTGAATATCGGAGACGATCGCGTACGTCATCGGGACGCGTTCGCGTTCGTGTCGGAACGCGCGAGCGCCTCGGCAAAGGCGTCGCCGAAACGCGCGCGTTCGTCCGCCGTGCCGACCGTCACGCGAATATAGGTATCGAGCGGTGCCGCGGCGGGTTTGCGTACGAAGATGCCGCGTGCGAGCAATTCGGTGACGACCGTTTCGGCTCGGGCGCGCGAACCGCAATCGATGCAGACGAAATTCGTGTGCGACGCGATCGTCGCACACCCGTGACGCGCGGCGATCCGCGCGTACTCATCACGACCGCGCGCGACCTCGGCGACGACATCGCGCACGAACGCGCGATCGTCGAGCGCGGCGAGCGCGCCGACTTGCGCGATGCGATTGACGCCGAAATGATTGCGAATCTTATCGAGCGACGTCACGACCGCGCGCGGTGCGACGGCGTAGGCGACGCGGGCGCCTGCGAGACCGTACGCTTTCGAAAACGTCCGCATGCGCACGACGTTGTCGTGCACGCCATCGACGATGAGATCGTGCGCCTCAACGAAATCGCCATATGCCTCATCGAGCACGAGCAATGCGTGCGGCGGCAACGCGCGCACGAACGCCGCGACAGCGTCGCGTGCGGCGAACGTGCCGCTCGGATTATCGGGATTTGCGAGATACACGATGCGCGCGTGCGTTTCGCGCGCGCGCATCGCGAGTGCATCGAGGCGCACGGTGCCATTCTCGGCATACGGCACGGTTTCGAGTCGCGCGCCGTAGGCATCGACGTGGTACACGTACGTCGGATACGATCCACGCGTCGCGACCGTCACGTCGCCGGGCGCGAGATAGGCGCGTACCACGAGGCCGAGGAGATCGTCGATGCCCGAACCGATCGCGATCTCTTCGATCGCACAGCCGTGTTTGCGCGCGAGCGCCGTGCGCAGATCGAGCATTTCGGGATCGCCGTAATACGCGATGCGCTCGAACTCCGCACGCATCGCCGCAAGCGCGCGTGGCGGCGGCCCGAAAGAACTTTCGTTCGCACCGAGCCGGATGAGCGAGGTAATGCCCGCGTTTCGCGCGAGTTCTTCCGGGCCGACGAAGGGTTTGTTTGCCGGGAGTGCGCCGACGAGCGGCGTCGGATCGATCACGCGCGTGCGATCGGTGCGCCGCCGCCGGAGAGCAACGTGATGCCGATCGTCTCACCCGCTTCAACACGTGCGCGCGTTTCGCCGATGATTGCGTATCCGCTCGCGCGTGCGAGCAGACTCGTTTGCGCGGAGCGAATCGTGAGTGGTTCGGCCACGAGCGTCGCGCCGCGCAACACGAGTCGTGCGGGCACGAAATGCGTCCAGCCCGCGCGGCCGACGAACGGCGCCGCGGCGATCGCGGCGAGCACGATCGAACTCGCGTCGCGTTCGCCCGTGAGCGCGGCGACGATCGGACGCACGACGGCTTCGAGAATCATGAGTGCCGACGACGGATTTCCCGGCAATCCGATCACGGCTTTGCCGTCGATCGCCGCGAGCAACGTCGGCTTCCCCGGTTTGACGCGCAGGCCGTGCACGATCGTCGCGCCGGGTGCGATCTCTTCAACGATGCGCGGGACGAGATCGCGCTCGCCGACCGACGACCCGCCGGTCGTTACGACGGCATCGCACGTTGTGAGCGCGTCGCGGAGCGCTGCGAGCAATCCGTCGCGCGTATCGGGCGCGCGCGGCACGTGCACCGGTTGTGCACCGAGGGCGACGAGGGCGCCGCCGAGTGCGTAGCGATTGGAATCACGAATCTGACCGACCGCGAGATCCGCTGCGGGATCGACAAGTTCGTCACCCGTGGAGAGCAACGCGATGCGCGGTCGACGATAGACGGGGACGCGCGCGATGCCGAGCGTTGCGAGCACGCCGAGTTCGGGACCGCCGATGCGGCGACCGGCCGCGAGTACCGTCTCGCCACGTGCGATATCGCTCGCGCGCGGCGAGAGACACGCACCGCTTTCGGGAGCCGCGTCGACGTCGATCGTCTCGCCCGTGACGACCGTATCTTCTTGCGGTACGACGGCGTCCGCGCCGTCGGGTAGCGCGCCGCCGGTTGGAATCCACATCGCTTCGCCCGGCGCGAGCGCGCGCGGTGCGGCGGCGCCCATCGCCACGGCACCGACGATGCGACGAGACGTGCGACCGTGCGAGCTCGACACCGCGAAGCCGTCCATCGTGGAGCGCGCGTGCGACGGATGATCTTCGCGCGCGACCGCATCGCGCGCGAGCACGCGCCCGACCGCGTCTTCGAGCGAGACCTCTTCGATGGTCGGCGCGGCAAGATGCGCTCGACCGAGATACGCGACGACGGCTTGCGACGGTGCGAGCAGTCGCTCGAGATCGAATCCTCCGAGGCGCGATCCCTGTGCGAACGGCGACCGTAGGACCGCGGCCGAATCCTGCATAACGACGAGTTCCAATCGAGGCGGCAATCTGCTGCTTACTTCATATGGACAACGACCGATGTTAGACCTTGCGCTCTTGCGCCGCGAACCGGACCGCATGCGGCGCGTTGCGGCGCGTCGTGCCATCGGCGGCGATTTCGTCGATGACGTGCTCGCGATCGACGTGCGCCTCCGCGCCGCTCGAACCACCGCCGAAGCCTTACAGGCGGAAAAAAATGCGCTAACCGCGCGCATCTCGCAGGCGACCGATAAGGGCGCAGCCGCGCGCGAACTCCGGCCGCAAATCGCCGATCTCGACGCGCGCATCGTCGCTGCGAATGCGGAGATCCCACCGCTCGACGCGCAGATCGACGCGATCCTCTCCGAGATCCCAAATCTGCTCGACGATACCGTGCCCGATGGTGCGGGCGAAGACGACAACGTCGTCGTGCGCGATTCGGGGCCGCCGCCCGTCGCCACGTTTACGGCAAAACCCCATTACGAGCTCGGTGAAGCACTCGGCATCATCGATTTCGAACGTGCGACCAAACTCTCGGGTGCGCGCTTTTCGGTGCTCCGCGGCGCGGGCGCGCGACTCTCACGTGCGGTCGTCGCTTTCTTCCTCGCCCGCGCGCACGATCGCGGGTACACCGAGATCGCGCCGCCGCTCCTGGTTACGCGCGACACGATGTGGTCGACGGGTCAGCTGACGAAATTCGCCGACGCGATGTTCCGCGATACAGACGCCGATCTTTTCATGATTCCCACGGCCGAAGTGCCGCTCACGGCGCTCCATCGCGACGAGATTTTGAATGCCGATCTCCTACCGCTGCAGTACACGGCGCACACGCCGTGTTTCCGTAAGGAAGCGGGGGCGGCCGGCAAAGACACGCGTGGGCTCATCCGCCAGCATCAGTTCGAAAAGGTCGAACTCGTGTGGCTCGTTGCGCCCGAAAAGTCCGACGAGGCGCTCGAACGGCTCACCGCCGATTCCGAAGCGCTCCTCGCCGAACTCGAACTTCCGTATCGCGTGCTCGCACTGTGCAGCGCCGATGTCAGCTTCAACGCCGCACGGACGTACGATCTCGAAGTGTGGTTACCGGGTCAGCAGCTCTATCGTGAGATCAGCTCGTGTTCGAACTGCACCGATTTCCAGGCGCGACGGGCGCAGATCCGCTTCCGTCGCGAAGCGAAGGGCAAACCCGAATTCGTTCATACATTAAATGGTTCGGCGCTCGCCGTCGGACGAACGCTCGTCGCGATTTTGGAAAACTATCAGCGCGAAGACGGCGGCATTACGATCCCGCGCGCGCTCGTCCCGTTCTGCGGCTTCACGTCGATCGAACCGGACGGCACGACGCGGTAAGAAACGTCGCCTACCGCCGAATGGCGATCGCTTCGATTTCGATATGGCCGCCTTTTGGAAGCGCCGCCACGCCGACCGTCGCTCGCGCGGGAGGAACGAGGCCCTTGAACGACTCGCCGTAGACCGCGTTGACCTTCGAGAAATCCGCAAGGTCCGTAACGTAGATCGTGGTTTTCACGACATCTTTCATGCCTAAGCCAGCCGCACCGAGCACGGCGGCGAGGTTTGCCATGGCGCGTCGCGTCTCGTCTTCGACGCCCGTGGCAACGAGCGTACCGGTCGTCGGATCGAGTCCGAGTTGCCCCGAGCAAAATACCATCGACCCGACCGAGGTGCCCTGGCTATAGGGCCCGATCGCTGCGGGCGCGCCGGTCGAAACGATGGCCGGACTCACGCCATCGGCGAGTGCGGGCGTACTCGAAGCGATGAGCGTGACGACGAGCGCAAGAGAGATACGATTCATCGAGATCTCCTTTACCGAAGCCGAAGCACGCGACCGCTCGAAGTGAGCGACGCGGTACCGGACGAATTCTCACTACGCAAGGGAGCGAGCGCGTTCCTTGTCTCTAGGGCCGAGGACTCCGGCGCTCGATCGACTTGCCGACGAGACGTCGCACGGAATCGTCGATTGCGAAACGCTCGATATCGATGAGATCGACCCAGCGCACGGCGTGCGATTCGTCGCTGACGATCGGTTCGCTCGCACGAGACGCGACGAAGGCGTAACGCACGTCGTAGTGATGATGCGCGGGCTCGTCGCCGCGCGCCGGAATCTCGTGAACGTCGAGATCGAAGATCGCACGCGACGCCGGCACGAGACTCGCAAGGCCCGTCTCTTCGGTCGCTTCGCGCAATGCGACGCGACGCACGTCGCCGTCGCCGTCGGCGTGGCCGCCGGGCTGCAACCAGCGGTCGAGTTTGCGATGGTGCAGCAGCACGACCGCCGACCACGCGTGATCGACGATCCATGCAGAACCCGTCACGTGGCCCGCGAGATTCGTCCGTTCGAAACAATCGCCGTTCGCCGCGACGAAGGCTCGCAAACGATCGCGCATCTCGCCCTCACGCGAATCGACGGGCGCGTAGGCATCGAGTTCGTCGAGCAAGTCGCGTCGGTAGCGACCGACCTCCGCAAGCCGGACCTCGTTCATCGCGACGCGTGAGCCGGTAACGTTAGCGCTGCGACCGCGCGAGCCGTGCGACGTCCGCTGCGATCACGCGTGCCGTCATCTTTGCCGACATCATGACCGCGGGCGTCCCGCCCCCCGGTTGCGTGTTCGCGCCGACGAGATAGAGCCCGGCGATATCTTCACTCCGGTTGTGCGGCCGGAAGAACGCGCTCTGCACGAAGATCGGCTCGAGTCCGAACGCGTTGCCGAGTCGACTGTTGAGCGTTTGCTCGAAATACGTCGGTGTGATGAAGCTCGAGGTCGTCAATCGGTCGCGCAGGTTAGCGATATGGCCGCGTTCGTCGAGCATCGCGATGACTTTTTCGACGAGTTTGGGTCCGGCGACCGACCAGTCGATGCCACTGGCGTTGTGCGGAACGGGAATCAGCGTATATGCGGCGTGATGGCCCGCCGGCGCCATCGACGGATCGGTCAGCGTCGGGACGTGAAGATATTGCGAGAAATCCGGGGCGAGCACGTGGCGATCGAAGATATCGGCGAGCAGACCCGCGTATCGCGGGCCCAGGATGATGTTATGGTGCCGTAGTTCTTTGTCGGCCTTGGGATCCGCGCGAAAACCGAAGTAGATCACGACGACCGACATCGATTGTTTCGCGAGCTTGAGTCGTAGGTCGGGATGGATTTTGCGGTAGCGCTTCTCGATGAGTGAATACGTGCCCGCGTAATCGCCGTTCGATGCGACGAGATCGGCGCGAAGCGTCTCGCCGCTCGCAAGCGTCACGCCGCGTGCGCGCGGCTTGCCCGTCGTTTTCTCGACGTCGATCTTCGCGACTTCACTTTCGTATCGGATCGTGCCGCCGAGTTCTTCGAACTTGCGCACGAAGCCGCGCACGAGTGCACCCGTACCGCCGAGGGCGAAGTGGACGCCCCACGTCTTCTCGACGAAATGGATCATCGCGTAGATCGCGGGCACGTGCATCGGATTGCCACCGACCAAGAGCGATTCGAAACTGAGCACCGCGCGCAACTTCTCGCTCTTGACGAAACGCGAGACGAACCGGTAGAGCGGCTGCATCGCCCCGAGTCGCACGAGATCGGGCACGATTTTCAACATCGTCAGCAGGTCGCCGAAGTACGTGTATCCGAGGCCTAGGAACCCTCGCGTAAAGATGCGCTCTGCGGCATCGTGAAAGCGATCGTATCCCGCGAGATCTTCCGGCGCGATCGCCGAGATCTGCGCGCGCGTATTGGCGGGATCGCCGTCGTAGTCGTACCACGATCCGTCGTCGAAATTGATGCGATAGAACGGCTTGACGGGTACGATCGTCACGTATTCCGAGGTCTTCGGACCGCCGCTGATGCCCGTGGTGATGCGTTTTCCATCGAGCACGTGCGCGGGGAAATCCGGCTCGTTGAGTTTGGGTTCACCGCGTTCGAGCGCGAAGAGTTCTTCGATGATGTGCGGCACCGTGAGCACGGTCGGGCCCATGTCGAACGTGTAGCCGTTCTCCCGCCGCACGTAGGCGCGACCGCCGGGCGCATCGAGTTTCTCGACGATCGTCGTCGCGATGCCCATCGCTTGCAAGCGGATGCCCAGGGCCAAGCCGCCGATGCCGGAGCCGATCACGATCGCGGAGGTGGCGCGCGGTCGCGCTTGCGTGGCGGTTGCGGGGGCGAGGGTTGCGGTCATCGGATCCTTAGAAGAGGCGGTCGAGCGTGCGGTTCCGCCCGGTTCTCATAACTCCGGCGCGTGACCGCGATCTACCCTGCGATGCGCTTCCCGCCGAGCATGACGAAAACGGGCTTGCGTTCCAAGAGCGCGATATCGCGGGAAGGATCGCCGGCAAATGCGACGATGTCCGCGAGCATCGTCGGCGCGAGATGACCACGATCGCGGGTTCCCAGAAGATCGGCTGCAGACGACGTCGCACTGCGAAGGAGATCGAGTGGCGTCATCCCCATGGTCCGGAGCGCGGCGAAATCGCGATTGTTTTGCGCGTGCGGAAAGACGCCGGCGTCGGTGCCATAGGCGAATTTCACGCTCGTGGCAACCGCGCGCTTCATGCCTTCGTCACGCACGCGTGCGGCGTAATGAGCTTTTTCGAGGCCGTCGCTCGAAATGCGATTGGGATTACCGGGCTGCAAAATCGAGTCGAGCGCCCAGATCGTCGGCACGAGGTAGGTACCACGTTGCTGCATTTCGTGCAGGGTCGTCGCTCCAACGCCCGAGCCGTGTTCGATCGAGTGGCAACCGCCGCGCACCGCTTGCGCGATTCCAGGATCGCCGTGCGCGTGCGCGGATACTTTACGACCGAACTTCCCCGCCTCATCGACGACGGCTTGAATTTCATCGAGGTTGAATTGCGGAACGTCGAAGGTGTCGCCGTAGGAGAGCACGCCGCCGGTCGCAACGATCTTGATGAGATCGACATGCCGCTTGACGTGCGCGCGAACTTGCTCGCGAAAACCGTACGGGCCATACGACGTCGCCGGCGCCTCATCGGTCTCGACGTGGACCCACGGCGCATAATCGTTCGTGTCGGCATGACCGCCCGTAATGGAGAGCGACGATCCGCTCGCGAGCATACGCGGCCCCGCGATCGCTCCACGCGCGATTGCGTCGCGCATCGCGAGATCGATGCCAGCTCCGCCACCGACATCGCGAATCGTCGTAAATCCGTTGGCGAGCATGATCTGTGCGTTTGCAACCGAGAGCAATGCGGCTTCCGCGATACTGGTTGCCGCTTCGTTTTTCGGCCCGAGCGACGTGAGATACGCCGACGGAACGACGTTTGCCGCGACGTGCGTATGCGCGTCGATGAGGCCGGGCATCAGCGTCGCATCGCCGAGATCGATCGTCGTTGCGTCCGCACCCGCATCTCCCGCGAGAAACGAAGCGATCCGCTCGCCACGCAACACGATGACACCGGGCGTACGCATCGTCATGCCGTCGAAGAGTCGCGCGGCGCGCAGGACGGTGACCTTATCGGACGACGCGAGCGATTCCGCACGTGCACCGCGCGGGAGAAAGAGCGCGGCGAAACTCGCAGCTGCACCGACGATGAACGCGCGACGACCGAATGCGATTTCGGCTGTCGCGCGGAGCCGCGCCGAATAGGGTTCTTGGGGGCATCGACACGGATCGAACATTCGCGCTCGTTCGCTTATCGCGAGGTCGTGCGCGCGGGAAGCTTCCAATTCGGACGCACGAAATGGCATGTATAGCCGTTGGGCTCGCGCTCGAGATAATCCTGATGCTCGGGTTCCGCTTCCCAGAAGTCGCCTGCGGGCGCAACTTCCGTAACGACTTTGCCGGGCCACAGGCCCGACGCATCGACATCGGCGATCGTGTCGAGTGCGACGCGCTTCTGTTCGTCGCTCGTGTAGAAAATTGCCGACCGGTAGCTGAGACCGCGGTCGTTGCCCTGCCGGTTGAGCGTGCTCGGATCGTGAATCTGAAAGAACGCTTCGAGCAAGGTGCGATAGTCGGTCTGCGTCGGGTCGAAGATGATCTCGATCGCTTCGGCGTGCGTGCCGTGATTGCGATACGTCGCGTTGCGCACGTCGCCACCCGAATAGCCCACGCGGGTCGAGAGAACGCCTGGATAGCGGCGCAAGAGATCTTGGACGCCCCAGAAGCAGCCACCGGCGAGGATCGCGCGTTCGGTCGATACGGTCATGTTATTCCCCCTGTCGCCGATTGGACTGCGTCCGGATGCCGTGCGGTTGCAAAATGATGGTACACGAGGCCAGGTCAAGCGCACGGGCGAGCGATTTTTGCACGTGATCGCGTTGAGTCCAGGCACGTAACGTGATGCAGGTTGGGATCGGCGAACTGTGCACGCACCCTGACCTCGTCAAGCGCATCGACGACCTCGCGCCTTCGGGCGACCGACGGGAATTGCGGCTCCGCAAGGGGCGCGCCGGAATAACCGTAAAGTCCTAAAACGACGTCCTCGTTCGAGAGAGCGCCGAAAAATAGAGATCGGGGATCGTATGCACGTGCGTTCTTTTCTATCGCTGGCACAATGTTGCGTAGCGGCCGCCCTCTGCATCACGCTCGGTGCGGCCGACGCGAGCGTGCCCGCGCCGATCGAGGTCTTAGGCAGCTCCATGCGATTCGTGACGACCGGCGCGCAAACGAAAGGCGCGAGTTCGACCATCGTCAACGAAGTGCCGGCGGGGGGCGGTCCGCCGGCGCACGTTCACACGCGCGAGGACGAGACGTACGTCGTGACGCGCGGACATTTTCGCTTTTGGCTCGCCAACGACGTGGTCGATGCACCCGCCGGTAAAGTCGTGTATCTGCCGCGCAACGTGCCGCATCAATTCGAGAACGTCGGCGACGCGCCCGGCGAAGTCGTCATCATGGTGGAACCGTCCGGGCTCGACAAAATGTTTCTAACGATGGCGCAGCAGAATCTTCTTGCACCGCGGGACCTTGCAAAGATCGTCAAACTCGGCCGGGACTACGGCATCACGTATCTGCCGCCGCTCAACGCGCCGCACTAACGAGCGTGCCTACGTCGGCGTGTGACCATCTCGACATCGCTCTGGCGAACGTCGCACGAACGGAACATGACGTGCGCGCGTGGGTGCACCTGGACGAGCGCGGCGCGCGCAAGGCGGTGAAAGGAGTTGCCGACGACATGCTGCTCGCCGGTGCGATCCTCGGCGTCAAAGATATCTTCGACGTGACCGGAATGCCAACGCGTTGCGGCCTCGAGATCGACGATCTTTCGAGCGGTAACGATGCGACGGCCGTCGCGCGTTTGCGGGCGGCGGGTGCGGTCGTACTGGGGAAGACGCGCACGACGCCCTTCGCGTGGCTCGATCCCGCGCCGACACGCAATCCGCACGACCTCGAACGCACGCCGGGCGGTTCGAGTGCGGGATCCGCTGCGGCAGTTGCTGCGGGCCATTGCACGATCGCGCTCGGAAGTCAGACGGTCGCATCGACGCTTCGACCGGCTTCGTTCTGCGGTGTCGTCGGATTCAAACCGAGCTTCGATCGCGTACCGACGCAAGGGATCACGCCGCTCGCAAAATCGCTCGATCACGTCGGCATCTTCGCGCGCACGGTGGCGGAGGTTCGTGCGACGATTTCCGTGTTAGATCCAACGCTTCGAAGCGACGCACAGGAACCGGCGATGCGCGCGTTTATCGACGACCTCACACTCGATCCGTCGGCCGACGCCGATTCGGGCGCCGCACTCGGATCGGCCGCAATGGCCTTACGCACCGCGGGCTACGCGATCGAGGTCGGGCCGTTACCGGCCGCGGTCGCGCGCGCGAACGAACTCGTGACGACCGTTCTTGCCTACGAGTCCTTTGCGGCACACGGCGAGCGTTGGAATGAGCTCGGTGCTGCGTTGCCGCTTGGGCTCGCGGAATTGTTGCAGCTCGGCCGAGCGACGTCCGTTACCGCCTACGAATCTGCGCTTGCGGAACGCGAGTCGCTGCGCGAGCAGATCGCCGAATTTTTGATCTCCGCGGGAACGCTCGTCACGCCGTGTGCGATTGGAGCAGCGCCCCCTCGCGACACAACGGGCGATGGTCGGTACGTGCGCCCCTGGACATTCTTCGGCGTTCCGTCGATTGCGGTCCCAATAAGGCGCGACGGAAATGCCATGCCGATCGGCGTGCAACTCGTCGCTGCGATGCGCTGCGACGCCACGCTTCTCCGCACCGCGAGCGTTCTCGAAACGAGAACCGGTACGCGCACGTGAATCCGTCGGTCGAAGTCAATGAAGTCACTTGGAGGCGTAACATGAAAGCATCGGTTCCCGACGGCTTCGCCGTCACTCACGCGCAAGATGCACATTGGGAGAGCGGCTTGCGTTCGTTCTTCGCGTACCGCGATCTTGACGTTGCAGCTTCGACGGGCGGTCGCGTCGGCGCGCATGTGATCCGCGCGATCGGCTCCCAACTCGATCCGCAGCCGCGCCACCATCACGCGATCGAATTTCAACTCGTGTACATTCTCAAAGGCTGGATCGAGTTCGACTATACCGACGTCGGGCGTGTCCGACTCGAGGCTGGGTCATCGGTCGTCCAGCCGCCGGGAATCCGTCACGCCGAACTCGCTCACAGCGCGGACCTCGAAATGCTAGAGATCGTTTTACCAGCCACGTTCGCAACGGAGCTCGAATAGGCACGTCGTCTTTAACCGACGCCACGCTCGGAAATTCAGGACATCATGGGACCGGGCATTGGCGAGGCGATGAATGCGGTGAAGGCCCAAGGCATTGGTCTGGTTGGACCGGTGGTTTGCGCATCACTTCAAGACGACGGATGAGGCGTTTGATTTCGACATTTGCGTGCCGGTTTCGGCGCCCGTCACCGCCGTTGGGCGCTTAAGATCTTGGCAGCGCCCCGCAATCAAGGTGTTGCGCGATGCACGGCACGACTTCAGTCTATGGGTGGTAGCCGATGGGCATGAAACGGCGGACGATTTGTACGAGTGCTATCTCGTCGGCCCCGAGTCGAGCCCGGAGCCGACCGATTGGCGCACCGAACTCAGCCGCCCGGCGATTGAATAAAATCAAGAGCTGCAGTAGCTCACGTCGATGCATATTTAGCAATGACGCCAATAAAACCGATGCAACATCTGATGGCGACCGTTTGGCCACCGAAAGCCTTCGGGCAAGAAAAAAGCCTAAAACAAAGGGCTTGCGACGAGGAGAGAGTGGGATTCGAACCCACGGACGCTTTAACACGTCGGCAGTTTTCAAGACTGCAGCCATAAACCGCTCGGCCATCTCTCCGCGCTCTTTACTGATACGACGGCGAGTCGTCGATTTCGTGCTGATTTCGCGAGCGAGGCGAAATTACACCCCTTCGCCCAGACCGCGCAGTTGCTTCGGTTCCGAGGCCGCGCGCTGCTCGCGAACGACGAGCACGAGGATGACCGCGAGGAAGACCGCGCTCGTAATTGTCGTTCCCAGCCCGAATCCACCGTCGGCTTTTGCCTGAGAGAGCAGATCGCCGAGCGAGGCTCCGAGCGGGCGCGTCAGGATGTAGGCGATCCAGAACGTGAGCACGCCATCGACCTTAAAGGCAAAGTGCGCGAGTGCCGCCGCGCCGATTGCGGATACGAAGATGAGCGCCGAGAGTGCGTACCCGAAGTGCGATTTCTCCGCGAGCAGATCGCCCGACGCCGTGCCGAGTGCGAACGTGAAGAGAATCGCCGACCAATAAAAGAGTTCGCGCGGGGTCGTTTCGATGTTGTGGACCGCGAGCGTGCGTTCGCGTAGCCACCATGTCGTGAAAACGATCGCGAGGGCGATCGAAAATACGATCGCCGTGGTCTCGAGCGGAACGTGAAGATTATCGGTGAGATTATCCGTGATGAGCGTTCCGACGACGCTTACGAGCACGACCACGAGCCAATAGATCGACGGCACGTATCGACGACGCGTGAGCTGCAAGCCGAGTGCGATGAGGAACAGGATGCCCATGACGATCGAGGTACCGTTGAGGCCGAAACCGAGCTTCGTATTGAGAAAGTCCGCGACCGTCTCACCGACCGTCGTCGCAAGAACTTTGATGATCCAGAAGATGGCCGTAACGGCCGGGACCTTGTTGAGCATCGATCGCGTGAACACGAGTGAGGCTGTACCCGCATGCTTTCGAATGTATTCCGCTGAAAAAAAATCGCCGTCGCGCACGTGGTCTACCCCTAGAAAGCGTAAAGCTACGCGACTTCTTGCCGATAGTCCACACCATGGACGCGTCCACGACTCTTCGCGCTGCCTCACTCGAGTCCAACCGTCGGACGCCCGCCCTCCATCCCGGGCCTCTCATCGCGCGTGAATATCTCGAGCCGCTCGGCTTGGACGCGGCGGCTTTCGCCGACATCATCGGTATGGACGCGGAGCGTCTTCAGGCGATGCTTGCGGGCGAGGCTTCGCTCGACGTCGACGCTGCCGTTCGGATCGGTCGGTCGATCGGCATCTCCGTCGAGCGCTTGATGCGCTCGCAGATCCGATACGATTTCGGCGTCGCTCGCGATACGGAGCATCTCCGCCCCATTCCCGCGCCCGACATCCTCGCACATCGTCCCTTTCCCAGTGACGCCTTACACGGTCATCTCGCACTCACGCGCGAGTCAAACGACCACTTGGCGCTCTTCTTCGTCGCGGACCGGCATCCAGGCGATGTTGTCAGCGACATGTCGAGCGTTCATCCCGTGCGAATCGGCGATTCGCTGCGCATTTACGACGCCGAAGGTCGATACGCGTGGGCGGGACCGATCTTACGCACGCTCGAGGGCGATCCGCTTTTCGCATTCGTCCCGCCACACATCTGGAACGCGTGGTTTACGCAAAACGCTCGCGCCGAATTCGCGCAGGGTCGTTGATCTCATCGCATCTGCGGTAGCATACCGCATGAACGCTCGCTTGCGAAACGCGACTCCCGGCGCCCTTCTCGCCGTCGAGTTGCTCGTGTTGCTCGTCTTCGAAGCTCGCCGTCCGTTGCGCGAGAAGACGGAATCGAAATGGCGTCGCGACCTCCGCAATGCAGCGGTCGCCACGATCGCCGCCATTCCCGTCGCGACGGTCGAACGCCCGGTTGCGATGCGTCTCGCACGGATGACCGAACAACGCAAGTTCGGTATCGTGCACGTCGCGCGAATCCCCGAGCCGCTTCGAACGATGGTGGCCGTCGTGCTCATGGATTACTCGATGTATTGGTGGCATGCGCTCACGCATCGCGTAGGCTTGTTATGGCGCTTTCACGCGGTCCATCACGTCGACCGCGATATGGATGCGAGCACGGCGTTCCGATTTCACGCGGGCGACATGCTGCTCTCGGTCTTGTGGCGTGCGCTGCAAATCGCGATCATCGGCGTATCGCCGCTATCGTACACGATCTGGCAGACCTCACTGACCCTGAGCATCGCGTTTCACCATGCCGATATCGAACTCGCGCCCGCACTGGAAAAACGCATCGCATGGTTCTTCGTGACGCCGCATCTTCACGGCATCCACCATGCCGATCGCGAAGATTTGGAATCGGCAAATTGGTCGAGCGGCCTTACGATATGGGATCGAATCCACGGTACGTTCCGCGACGACGTCGCGCACGACACGCTACGCATGGGCCTGCCTGCATACCGCGACGATCGCGATGCCGCGTTTGCGTCGCTCATGACGATGCCGTTCGGAGCACAGCGCGATGCATGGGTCTCGAACCACGACGCAAGAGCCTAGCCCGCTGCTAGCTGCGATGCGGTCGATATAACTGGGCGAGCCGCGCGGGTGAGACACCCGCATGGTACAGCACCATAATACTCGCCCAGAGCACGATCGTCCGAAACGGTCGATGCTCGAAGCGACGCGACGATGTCCTTACGACGAGACCGAGGCGTCGCGTCGGGCCACGGCGACGCAAGCGTCGAACGAACGCATAATCTTCCATCAAGGGCATGCCCCCGAAGCCGCCGAGCGCGTCGAAAACGTCGCGACGGACGAAGATCGCGCTATCGCCGAAAAATGCTCCGAAGGCGCGCTGCTGATTCGCGTAACACCATGCGAGCGCGCGCGAAAACAAACCTTCGGCGGTGAATCGCAACTGGAAGTTTCCGCCGACGATGCGCTCGTCGTCGAGCGCGCCACGCATTGCGGCCAACGCGCCATCGGGCAACGCCGTATCGGCGTGCAAGAACAGCACGATCGCACCGCCCGACGCACGCGTGCCGGCATCGAGTTGCCCACCTCGTCCGAGCGGACATGCAATCGTCTTGGCTCCGAGCGACGATGCGAGCGCGACCGTCTCGTCGGAACTGCCACCGTCGGCAACGATCCATTCGAACGGACCGTCTTGTCGCGCGATCTCGGCCGCACGCGCGCGCATGTTGCGCGCTTCATCGAGCGTCGGCATGACGACCGAGACGAGCATCGACTTCGTATCGGTCACGACACTATCCGCGAAAGCGAAAGATCGCGCGGATGATTCGCCGCACGAACGGCGTGAGGAGACGTTCGTACCAGCCGTCGGCCGCACGACGCACGCCGTACCCGTACGACGGATAGGGATGTAGCGTATCGGCGATCTGCGCGACGGTGCGTCTCGATGCGATCGCGAGTGCGACTTCGCCGCTCAGTTCCCCGGCACGTGCGCCGAGGATCGACGCACCGAGCACGCGGCCGCCGCGTCCGACGAAAAGCTTCGTGCTCCCCGTCGTCGCGTCGTCGACGATCGCTCGATCGAGTTCGTCGTTCGAGAAAGCATACGTCGAAGCGTACGTTCCGCTTTTGCGAAGCGCGGCTTCGGTCGCGCCGACGTGGGCGAGTTCGGGGCTCGTGAACGTACACCACGGGACGGTCGCCCGATCGAATCGCTTGCGCACGCCCAAGAGCGCATTGGCCACCGCGACTTTGGCCGATTCTTCGGCAAAGTGCGAGAAGTACGGCGGCCCGATCGCATCGCCCGCCGCCCAGATATGCGCGACGTTCGTGCGGCCGCGAGCATCGACGACGATCGCGCCGTCGCGAACGACGACACCCGCCACATCGAGGCCGTAGCCCGTGACGCGAGGCGTGCGGCCGATCGCGACGAGCACGCGATCGCACGAAATCTCCGTCGCGTTCGAAAGCTTTAGTACCGTCGTATCTTCACTGCGTGACGATGCGACGACGCGCGCGCCGAGCGTGAAGCGCACGCCTTCGCGTTCAAGGACGGCTCGCAGTTCGCGGGCGTGTTCGGCGTCGTCGTTCCCGAGCGGACGCGTCGCCGCACTTACGACGTGCACTGCCGTGCCCAGTCGCGCGAACGCTTGCGCGAGCTCGAAGCTCGCGGGGCCGCCACCGACGATCGCGAGGCGCTGCGGACGTTCGTCGAGGTCGAAGATCGTATCGGTCGTCTCGTAGGGAACGCCGAGTTCGAGTGGCGTGGGATCGCTCCCGGTACAGATCACGAATGCGCGCGCCGATAGCGTTCGTTGCTCATCCCGCCCGCGTACGCCGAGCTGGCGCGCGTCGAGGAAGGCGGCATCGCCCGCAATCGTTTGCACGCCGTATCGTTCGAGCGCTTGCGGTGAATCGGCGTGCGTGTAGATCGTCTCACGCGCGCGATCGAGGTAGGCGCGAACGTACGACCACACGACCTGCGGCTCGGCGTCGACCATTCCGAACGTCTTTGCCGCTCGAACTCCGTGCGCGAGCGTGGCAACATGCAGCAGCGCCTTACTCGGGATGCAACCACGCCACGTTCATTCTCCGCCGAGGCGATCGCGTTCGACGATCGCCGTCTTCGCACCGAGCGATGCGCCGACGATCGCTGCCACCAAGCCCGCCGCACCGCCGCCGAGCACCACGAGATCGTACGAGGGACGCACGCGGAAAATCTTCGAGTGCTAGACGGTCCATCCATTGAGCGAAACGAGAGCGCCGACGAGCACGGTCGCAAGCCCGACCCAAATTGCGACGGCGCCGACGCAGAGCGCCACAACTTTCGTGTCGCGACAACGGATGACGATCGCGATCGCGACGGCGAACGTCACGATGTTGCCCGCGAGCTCGATCGCGTGTCCGCCGATGAAATGCGTGTAGAACGGATAGGCGAGCGCGATCGCGATCAACGCCTCGATGGCGCGCGCGTCGTTCTTCGCATGGGTGCCACCTTCGCGCAAGACGGCCCATCTTGCGGCGCCCATCGCCGCAAAGAGCACGACCCAGATCGCGCCGATCGCGGGGCCCGGCGGCGCGAACGTCGGCCAAATTTCGTGCATCGGCCGACGTGCGAGGCCGAAAATCGCGAGCGTGCCATTGGTGATGACGGCAAGCGCGACAGCCGCCGCCATATTCGTGGCGAGACCGCGACGATCGTCGCGATCGAGAACCGCGAGCGTTGCTATTATGCGGCCTCGAGCGTCTCGATTTTATCGACGAGATGGATCGGCAGCGACATGTCGTGATCGTCGCCAAAAAAATACGCCGAGAGTGCCGTCGGGGTGAGGATATCGGTACGAAAATGTCCCGTGTGCGTGCTGCCATCGGTCAGATGGATGCGCACCGAGCCTTCAGCGTGGGCGATGAATTCGTTAATCGACATAAACGCTCGCTTCCGACGATGGCAGCCGTCGTGCCACAACCCGACCATACGGAAACGAGAACCCTCGTGCTGTGAACTAGGTCACCGGGTCGTACGTCGTCCCCGAGACGGCGCTCGTCGCGGAGGGCGCGGCGAGCGGTTCTTCGAGTGAAGCGGCGAGCGTGTCGGCACCGGGCAGCGGATGCTCTTCGCCGAGCGGGCGTTGCAACGCCACCACAAAGCCGCCTTCCGGCGCCGTCGCAATCCCACGAATCTCCCAGCCCAAGGCCCCGAGCATCGCAAGCGACGGATCGGGATGGCCGTCGGCCGGGAGCACGGCGATGTGGTGGAGCGAAAACTCAAAACAGACGCGCATTTCTCGTCCGTACCCGTTCGCATAACAAAACCCGCACGTTTCCGTGCGGGCATCATGATAAGCATCGCTCTCGAGCTAATGGCTCAGAACGAGCGCGCCTTCTTTTTCGACCTGCGCCGACCACTGGCCGAGCGAGGCGAGGCTGTTCATACGCGCGCGATGATGGATCGCTTTTTGCGCGGCGTCGACGTTGCCGTCTTGGCCCTTCCACATATTGAGCGCGGGCTGTTGCAGCGCACGGCCGTACGAGAACGTGAGCGGCCACGGAGCATGATGCCCTTTCCCGAGAACGTTGATCTCGTTGAGGTGCGCGGTCGCATCTTCGTTGCCTTGGCCACCGGAGAGAAAGGCGATTCCGGCAACCGACGCCGGCACGTAATCCATGAGCACCGCGAGCGTGCGTTCGGCGACTTCGCGAACGGAGGCTTTCGATGTGGCTTTTTGGCCCGGAATCACGTAGCTCGGCTTGAGCACCATCTCGCCGAAGTTGACGTTCTGATCGACGAGCGCGTCGAAAACGAAACGCAGCGTGCGACGATGGACGGCTTCGCTCGTTTCGAGCGAGTGCGACATCGCGCCATCCATGAGGACTTCGGGCTCGATGATCGGCACGAGGCCGCCGCGCTGACAGATCGCGCCGTAGCGCGCGAGCGCGTGGGCGTTGGCGCTCAGGCATGCATCGGTCGGAAGACCCGTCTTTTCATCGATCGTGATGACGGCGCGCCACTTCGCAAATTTCGCACCCATCTTCACGTACTCATCGACGCGCTTCGCGAGCCCATCGAGACCGCCCGTGATCTTTTCATCGGCGGGTGCGAGTGCGAGATGTTCCACGCCGGTATCGAGTTTGATGCCGGGGAAAGCGCCCGACGCTTCCAGCGTTTGCACGAACGTTTTGCCACTGCGCGCGTTTTGGCGAATCGTTTCGTCGTAAAGGATCACGCCGCTAAAAAACGTGCCGAAATCGGGCATCGTAAAGAGCAAATCGCGATATTTCTGGCGGTTCTCTTCCGTCTCCGCGATGCCGAGCGGGGCGAAGCGTTTGTTGGCGGTGCCGGTGCTCTCGTCGGCTGCGAGAATTCCCTTACCCGGGGCGACCATCGCGCGAGCGACCGATGCGAGTGGGCTACTCATGACGTTGCGTGCTCCTCCAGGAGATTCGAAGATGTGGTGCCGTTGAGGTGTGAGTGATTGACGAACGCGCGCAAATCGTGTTTTCCGTCGACCATGCGCGTCGTGTGCGTGAGCGAAGAGATGATGATGGACTGCGTGTACGCACTCCCGCGCACGTAGCTCACGCCTTGCAAGAGTTCGCCGTCGGTCACGCCCGTCGCGCAGAGCATCGCGAGATCGCTCCTGCACAGATCGTCGAGGGTGAGGATGGCGTTCGGGTCGAGCCCTTCGTTTTTCGCGATGACGTCTTCGCCCTCGCGCAGCCACAGGCGGCCCTGCATGTCGCCGCCGAGACACTTGATCGCGCAGGCCGCAACGACGCCTTCGGTCGCGCCACCGATGCCCATGAGCATGTCGATGCGCGTGCGCTCTTCGAGTGCCGCGATCACGCCGTTTGCGATATCGCCGTCGCCGAAGAGGCGGACGCGTGCGCCGAGTTCGCGGAGTTGCCGCACGAGTTCGTCGTTGCGCGAACGTTCGAGCACGGCGACCGTAATCTCACCGATCGGTCGACCCATCGCTTTCGCGACGGCGCTGACGTTTTCGGCGACGGATGCATCGATCGAAATGACGCCGCGACATTGTTTACCGACGATAATCTTATCCATATACGCGACGTGCGTGTGGAAGAGCGAGCCGCGTTCGGCCGCCGCGACGACGCTGATCGCACCGTGCCCACCCTTGCTCGCGAGCGTCGTGCCGTCGATCGGGTCGACGGCGACATCCATTCGCGGGCCGTCGCCCGTTCCGACGTGCTCGCCGATGTAGAGCATCGGGGCCTCGTCTTTTTCGCCCTCGCCGATAACGACGATGCCGTCGATATCGACTTCACCAAGGACGCTGCGCATCGCATCGACGGCGGCTTGGTCGACGCCGTTCTTGTCGCCGCGACCGACGAGCTTGCCCGACACGATGGCTGCCGCCTCGGTTGCACGCAAAAATTCTAATTCGACGCGAGCGTCGATACGGCGACTGGTCATGGTCCCTTTTTGTTCCATCGTTCTTCAAACTCTTGCATGATGGGCGGACCCAGCCGCGAGCCATGCGAAAACGCGGGAGATGACGACGATGACGGCTCCGCGGATGCGCGATCGCTTTCCGACACTCGCGAACGCGACGTATCTCGTCTCGCATTCGATGGGTGCGCCGCCGCTCGCATCACGCGATGTACTCGAATGCTACTGGAACGCGTGGGCGACGCACGGCCCCGAAGCGTGGGAATCATGGTTGCCAGAAGTCGCCGAGATCGCAAACGGCATCGGCGCGCTGTTGAGAGCGGCACCGGGCACGGTCTCACTCGTGCCCAACGTCTCGCTCGCACAAGCCACGATCGCTTCCGCCCTGACCTTCACGCCCGACCGCGACGGCGTGGTGATCGAAGCACTTCAATTTCCAACCGTTTCGTACGTGTGGTCGGCGTGGGAAAAATACGGTGCGCGCATCGTAACCGTGCCCTCCGAAGACGGGCGCACGATGTCGACCGACCGCATCTGTAGCGCGATCGACGAACGAACGGCCGTCGTCGTGCTCTCACACGCGGCGTACGTTTCGGGTTCGTTGCTCGAAGTCGATGCGATCCAAACCCGGTGCCGCGACGTCGGCGCGATCTTCGTCCTCGACACGTATCAAACGACGGGCATCGTCCCGCTCGACGTCACCGCGCAGCACATCGATGTCGTCGTTGGCGGCAGTCACAAGTGGCTCTGCGGCGGCCCGGGATGCGGCTTCATGTACGTTCGGCCGGGTTTGCGCGATCGGCTCGCACCCGCGATGACCGGCTGGATGGCACACGAAGCGCCGTTCGCTTTCGCGCCCGCGCCGATCGCACTCGCGCGCGACGCACATCGCTACAATACGGGCACGCCGACGATGCTCGGCTATCTCGTCGCACGCGCGGGTCACGAAACGATTGCGGAGATCGGGCTCGCGGCGATTCGCGCGCACAACGCGCGACTGACCGCGCGCATCATCGAGGCCGCGCTCGCGCGCGGATTCACGATTCCGACACCGTTCGACGCGCGAAAGCGAACGGGATGGATCGGTATCGATTTTCCCGGCGCCGATCGTGCGACGGCAGCGCTGATCGAGCGACGTATCTTCGTCGATCATCGGCCGGGCTGCGGGATCCGTGTCGGGCCGCACTTCTACTCAAACGACGACGATATCGACACGTTCTTCCACGCGATCGATGAAATCGTACGCACGTTATGATCGCGGCGTTCGGAACGCTCGGCGCGATCGTGTTTCTCGCACTCGCGACCTCACCCATCCCACCGCCTTCGACGCTGCCGCGGTGTGTCGAGGCCGATGTGAAGATGGTCGCGCGCCTCGATTCGGCACTCAGTATTGCGGGCGATTCGTTCGCGTTCAAAATCACGAAGCAGGTCGCGGCGCGCGGTGACGTGCCCGAGATTCCGCTTGGAACGCGCGGTTACGGCATCGTATCGTACGCAGATCACGCACACGGCGCGGGCGTTCCCGGTCGACTCGTCATCGAACCGCGATTCCTCGAACTCTCCGGTGGCACGCACGTTCCCGTCATGGCCGATCCGCAGCTAACGGAATCGTTCGTCACCGGCGCGACGAAAAACCTCAACGGGGGCCTCGGTTTCGTGCCCGGATTCGGACTCGCCGTCGGCGGCTACAACGCACTCCATCGCGGCAAAGAGATCGTTATCGAGAAAGGCACGACGTTTCGCGTCGTGCTCGGCGACGATCTCGCAGCTGGCACCTGTTTCGTTCCACCGCCCGACGCACCCGATTTGCGTTAATGCTGGTGAAGGTGAGCGGGATCTGATGCGTGCGCGTGTGCGTGCGCGAGCGGTTCGTGATCGTGCACGTGCGCGTGTTCGCCGCGGAACGACGGGACGTGCTCGTGCGTGTGGTGATCGTCGTCGTGGCGATGCACGTGTTCGTGGCGATCGGATGCGTGGAGATGCGGGTGCGCGTGACGTTCGCTCGCATGCAGATACGCACCGAAAGCGATCGCGATGAAACCGAAAACGGTCGCGGCACCGATCGTACGATCTCCGAGAACGATTGCGAGCACCGCTCCCACGAACGGCGCGATTGCGAAGACCGACGCCGTGCGTGCGATGCCAAACGTTCGCTGCGCGCGCAGATACATCCAGAGGCTCGCGCCGTAGCCGATCGCGCCGAGGAAGACGAGGTCGAGCGCGTTCCACCCGGCGACGTTCGGTTCGCGCACGACGACCGCGGCGAACGCGGCACATGCGGCTCCGATCGAAGCCTTGATGAAGACCGTCGTCGCGAACGGCACGTCGACCATTAGCGATGCGAGCGCGTTGTCGAGCGCCCAAAACGCCGTCGCGGCGATGATGAAGGCGATGCCGATTCCGCCGGCGTGCGAACTCGCGCCGGGCACCGCGAGCGCGAAGGCACCGACGACGATCGCGATGCACGCGACGACCACGCGACGCGAGACGAATTCGCGAAACGCAAGGGCCGCAAGCGCGATACTGAGCGGCACTTCCATCGTGAGCGCGAGCGATGCGCCGAGTGCACCCGTGCGATGCAAACCATACGCGAGTGCGGCGGGCGCGAGCATCGCGCCGAAGATCGCTTGCGCGGCTAGAAGCCACACGCGTCGTCGCGCACGCAACACCGGCACGACGTCGCGCGCGAAGGGCGATGCGAAGAGCGCGGCGCCCGCGTAGAGCAACGCGGCGATCGTCCATGGGCCCAGCGCAACGCCGAATCGCGCAACGAGCGGTGTCGTCAACCCGAATGCAATCGCTGAGGCAAGCGCCCAGGTGAATCCGCGCATTAGCGGTGT
>JANYGA010000210.1 GCA_025359485.1 Rhodospirillales bacterium
CCGTATGTTTTTTGCTGCGAACGTCTCCGTTTGACTGTGCAATTCGGGCACAGCATTCGGAAGTTTCCGAGACGATGGTCGTCTCGGACTCCGTTGCGGTGATCGATTTGGATGGAGATGTGCCGTCCCCTCCATTCCGACAAACCGCATTCGTCGCATCGATTTGCGAGGATGCCGGCCCCGATCAAGGTGCCTCGATGGTAAGGCGGCTCCGAGATTCCGCCATGACACGTTCGACCGACCATTGCTTCCCACGCGGAACGATCGCGCCACGCCCAGTTTGGCCGGGTCGCAATATATCTGCATCGCGAAGAATGAGTCGGCCAGAAATGGCGACCTTTGTGATGTCGAACGCATGTTCGATTGCGCGATGAGGTTTCCTCCTTAACCTCTTCGCGCAAATCAAAAGCTCTCGTACGATAGTTGGAGAAACCATGGCCAAGCGCATTCGCCCTAGGAGTGTTATTTGCAGGCTGTTATTCTCGTTGGTGGCGAGGGGACGCGTCTTCGCCCGCTGACGTACGGCACGCCGAAACCGATGGTCCCGCTTTTCGGGATTCCGTTTCTCGAACGCACCCTCGGGCGACTCAAAGAGGCGGGCGTCGATGACGTCGTCCTCGCGGCGGGCTACCTCCCGCGCGCGATCGAGGACCATCTCGGCGACGGGTCGCGGATCGGAATGCGCGTCTCGTACGTCGTAGAAGCCTCGCCGCTCGGCACGGCGGGGGCTCTCAAAAACCTCGCCGACCACATCACGGAATCGTTTTTCGTCCTCAACGGCGACGTCCTCACGAGCCTCGATCTCCGCGCGATGATCGCATTCCACCGCGAGCATGGTGGCGTCGCAACGCTCCATGCGATCCGCGTCGACGATCCCTCGGCGTTCGGTTGCATCGTTCGTGACGCCGATGGTCGCATCGCGTCGTTTATCGAGAAGCCGCCGCGTCACGAAGCGCCCACGAACGAAATAAATGCGGGGACCTATCTCCTGGAGCGAAGCGTCCTCGACAGCATTCCCGCCGACTGCAAGGTCTCGATCGAACGCGAGACCTTTCCCGACCTCATCGCCTCCGGCGCGCGTCTCGTCTCCTATGTGACGGACGATTACTGGCTCGACGTCGGCCGACCGGAGCAGTATCTCCAAGCCCACGGCGACGTCCTCGATCGCAAGCTCGAACTCGCGCCCTCTGGAGATCGTGCACTCTCCAGTCGCGGCCGGATGTGGCACGTCGGCGAAAACGGGGCGCCGGCCTACGTTCGTCTTCCGGTCTTTATCGGTGAAGGCGTCGCGATCGACCCCTCGGCCATCGTCGGGCCGTACGCGGTCATCGGCGATCGCTGCCGCGTTGGCGCGGGGGCGGAGATTCGTGATGCGATCCTGTGGGACGGCGTGGACATCGGCGCCGATGCGCGAATCAGCGACGCCATTCTCGCAAGCGACGTCAGTGTCGGCCGCAGCGCTCACGTGACGACCGGCGCCGTCGTCGGACATGGTGCCAGAATTGCTGCTGACACGCACGTCGATCCCAACGCTCGGATCGTGGCGAAAGCCGAAACGGCGGCTTCCCCGACGTCTTAGCGTCGGCCGCGACGTTTGCGGCCCATCTTTTCGTGGTACGAGAACCTCTACCTTAGATTTTTGGAGGCTCGCGTGCAATACCGTACGACCGTTCCCGTCCTTTCGACGCTAACGCGTACGTTGTTCCTAAGCTCGTTTCCGCCGCGTGAATGCGGGATCGCAACCTTCACGAATGACGTCGTCGAGAACTACGACCGTGCGTTCGGTGGCCAAAGCGATGTGGTCGCCATCGACGAGCCCGGTACCGAATCGCGTTCGTATCCGTCACGCGTCGTCGCACGTCTTCAATCGGACGATCGCGCATCGTATCGTGCGATCGCGCGCGCGATCAACGAGCATGCCTCCGATATTCTTTGCGTCCAACACGAGTACGGACTCTTTGGCGGATCCGACGGGCGATGGTTTCTCGATCTCCTCGAAGAGGTTGGAAAACCGATCGTCGTCTCACTTCACACCGTTCTTCCGCATCCGACCGACGAGCATCGCTCGGTCGCCAGACGTCTGTGCGAACGTGCAGACGCCGTCGTCGTCTTCTCGCAAACGGGTAAGGACATTCTCATCGACGAGTATGGTGTCGATGCCGGAAAGTTGCACGTCATCCATCACGGCGTACCCGACGTTCCCTTCCGTTCGACCGACGGTCCGAAGGCGAAATTCGGCGTAGCCGATCGACTCGTCGTTTCGACGTTCGGTCTCATCAGTCGTGGGAAAGGCCTCGAGTTTGGCATCGACGCGATGCGTGCCGTCGTCGCGCGCCATCCCCAAGCGCTCTACCTCATCCTCGGTCAAACGCATCCGAACGTTCGGCGTCACGAGGGCGAATCGTATCGTGCCGAACTTCGCGCGCGCGTTACCGAACTCGGACTCGAAGACAACGTGAAGCTCGTCGATCGGTATCTCGCCTTCGACGAACTCGTCGATTATCTCGCAGCGACGGATATCTACCTCACGCCCTATCTCAATCCAGTGCAGATCGTGAGCGGGACGCTCGCATATGCCGTCGGCACGGGGAAGGCGATCGTTTCGACGCCGTACCTTTATGCCGAGGAATTGCTCGCGAACGGACGCGGCTATCTCGCACCATTCCGCGATGCCGATGCGATTGCGGGCGCGATCAACGTGCTCTTCGACGATCCGTTTTTGCGACGGGCGACGGAACGCCGCGCCTATCGTTTCGGGCGTCAGATGACGTGGCCGCACGTCGCGCGCGCGTACGGCGGCGTCTTTACGAGCGTCTTACCCGAGCGCCGTTTCGCATCGACGCAGCTCGTGCGGCCCGCCTGATGTGGCGCGCACCAACGCTCGATCATCTCGTCGCGCTTAGCGACGATGTCGGCATCGCGCAACACGCGATTTACGACGTACCGAATCGTCGTGAAGGGTACTGCACGGACGACGTGGCGCGCGCGTTTATCGTCGCGGTTACGGCGAGTGCGCACGCGCGCGATCGTGAGACGGCGCTCGAGCTCGGTCATGTTTATCTCGCGTTTCTCCTCGACGCGCAACGCGACGACGGAAGATTTCACAACTTTATGAGTTACGGACGTACGTGGCTCGATGAAGCCGGCACGCCCGATAGCAACGGGCGCGCGATTTGGGCGCTCGGCTTCGGCGCGCGTTTCGCATCGCGCGAAAGCTGGCGTTTGATCTGTACGAATCGCATCGATCGTGCGCTTCCACATGTCGCAGATCTCGAGGATGCACGCTCGCAGGCGTATGCGGCGCTCGGGCTCGTCCACGCCTTCGATGCGAGCAATCGCCGACATCGGACGATCGAATCGGCGCTCCGCAAGATCGCGAACGACTTCACCGCCCGGTTCGCCGCGCATGCGACCGCCAGTTGGGATTGGTTCGAGAACGAGCTAACCTACGATAACGCGCGACTTCCCGAGGCGATGCTTCGCATCGGTACGGTCCTCGAGGATCGTACCATCGTCGCGCTCGGCGTGCGCACGCTCGCGTTCTACGAATCGCTCTGCATCGAAGACGGCACCTTCGTACCGATCGGCAACGCGGGCTGGTATCGCAAGGGCGGTACGCGCGCCCGTTACGCACAGCAACCGCTCGAAGCGGCGTCGCTCGTCGACCTCGGTCTCGCAGCGGAAGCGGCGACGGGCGACCGCAAGTATCGACGGCTGGCCGAAGCCGGCCTTCAATGGTTTTACGGCCGCAATTCGCGCGGTGTCGTCATGACCGTCGGTGGCGGCTGTTTCGATGGTCTCGAAGAGATCTCGGTGAACCGCAACATGGGCGCCGAATCGACGCTAGCGTATCTCGCAAGTGCCTTCGCGCTCGTGCAGCCGGGAACGGAAGTCCTGCGCATCGCGCGTTAACGCCGAGGCAGAACATACCGCGATGGCGAACACCACCCGGTGATGATCGTACAATCCGACGCTCTTAGCGATGTCCAGCGCGAAGCTGTCACCCATATCGACGGACCCGTTCTCATCTTCGCAGGCGCCGGTAGTGGCAAGACCAGAGTCCTCACGCACCGCATCGCATACCTGCTCGATGAGAAGAAAGTTTTCCCCGATCGGATCCTCGCGGTAACCTTTACGAACAAAGCCGCGGCCGAGATGAAGGCGCGGCTCGAAAAGATGATCGGGACGGCCGTTCGTGATCTCTGGGTCGGGACGTTCCATTCGGTCTGCGTGCGCATACTGCGCCGCGACGGCAAGAAGATCGGCATCGCCTCGAATTTCGCGATCATGGACGACACGGATCAACGCTCGATCGTGCGGGACGTGCTCCACGATCTCAATATGGACGAGCGTCAGATCTCTCCCGGCGCCGCCCTCGATGAAATCAGCAAGGCGAAAAATCAGCTGCAATCGCCCGACCAATACGAAACGGCGAACACGTCGTTCTTCGGCGAGCGCGTCGCGCAGGTCTACCGCGAGTACGATCGTCGGCTGCGCGAATCAAACGGTCTCGACTTCGACGATCTCATCGCGAAAACGATCGAACTTCTCGAGACCGATCTCGAAGTTCGCACGCGCTATCAGAACAAGTTCCGCTACATCCTCGTCGACGAATATCAGGACGTCAATTTCGCGCAGTACAAGCTCTGCGCCGTGCTCGCGCAAGAGCATAAGAACTTAACCGTCGTCGGCGACGACGATCAGTCGATCTATTCGTGGCGCGGCAGCGATTACAAAAACATCCTGCGTTTTGAAGCCGATTTCCCCGGCGCGAAAGTCTTCAAGCTCGAAGAGAATTACCGCTCCACGCAGACGATCCTCACGGTCGCAAACGAAATCATCACGCAGAACGAGACGCGCGCGGAAAAGAAGCTCTTCACGAAGCGCGCGGTCGGTGAGGTCGTCACCGTTTACGGGGCGGAGACCGAACGCGCCGAAGCGCGTTACTCGATCGAAAAAATCAAAGAGCTCGTTCGTGAAGGCGCGGCCTACCGCGACTTCATCGTCCTGTACCGCACGAACGCGCAGTCGCGCGTGTTCGAAGAAGGCTTCCTCGGCGAAGGCATCCCCTATCGCGTGGTCGGGGGCACGGGCTTCTACGCTCGCACCGAGATCAAAGATATGATGGCGTACCTGCGCTACATCGTGAATCCGGCCGACGCGGTCGCGTTCCGACGCATCGTCAACGTGCCGCGTCGTTCGATCGGACAGCAGACGCTCGCATCGCTCGTCGATGCGGCAAATGCTGCGGGCGTGAGCGTCGGCCAGACGGTCTTCGATAAAGACATGCTGCGTCGCGCGGTGCCGAAAAAGCAGAAGGAACTCGAGCGGTTCGCCGACCTCATCACGTCGCTACGCGAGCGTTACGAAGGTCTCACGATCAGCGACTTGCTCGTCGCCGTCATGGAAGAGTCGGGTTACATCCGCGAACTCCAGGGCGAAGATACGTCGGACTCGCGGTCGCGTCTGGAAAATCTGCAAGAACTCATCGGCGTCGCCAAAGAATTCGAAGGCCGCGAAGAGGGCGGTTCGCTCGACGATTTCCTAAGCAACGTGGCGCTCATCAGCGACCTCGATACGCTCGATCCGTCGTCGTCGTTCGTTACGCTCATGACGCTTCACGCAGCGAAGGGTCTCGAATTCCCCGTCGTGTTTCTCACGGGTCTCGAAGAAGGCGTTTTCCCACATAACCGCGCGCTCACGGATATGACCGAGCTCGAAGAAGAGCGTCGTCTCGCCTACGTCGGCGTTACGCGCGCGATGGATCGTCTCTATCTCTCCTACGCGATGCGTCGCACGCTCTTCGGCAATACGTTCGCGCATCCCAAATCGCGATTCTTGGACGAAATGCCGAGCGTCGAAGTGATCGGCAACGTCGTACCGATGCAACGTCCGGCGGGCGGTCGTTGGCGCGAAGTTGCGATTCACGAAACCGCGGGCGCGGGCATCGGTCTCGATCTGCAAGTCGGCGATCGCGTCCGTCATCCCAAATGGGGCGAAGGTCAAGTCTCGGCGACCGCAGGTGCGGGTGGCGACGGCTTGCTCACGATCATGTTCCCCAACGTCGGTGAGAAAATGGTCATGCTCAAGTACGCACCGCTCGAAAAAGTCATCTCGTAGCGCGAGAGGCGCCCTGTCGATGAAGGTTGTCGTTGCGGGCGCGCTCGGCCGCATGGGCGGTGCGGTTTGTCATGCGGTCGATGCCGCAGACGACCTCGCGCTCGCCGGCGGATTCGATCGCATTCGCGCGGGCGAGGAACTCGCGCGCGTGCACGGCCTCGCGAAGCCCAGTGGAAAACTCTACGACGATATTACGGACCTGTACGATGCGACGACGCCCGATGTCGTCGTCGACTTTACCGTGTATCCCGTGACGGTCGACGTCGCGCGGGAGGCGGTCGAACGTCGCATCTCGCCCGTGATCGGGGCGACGGGATGGACGGATGAAGACGTCGTGAGCTTCGAATCGATGTGTGACGAATATTCCGTGGGCGCGGCGCTCGTACCGAATTTCGCGATCGGCGCCGTGCTCGCGATGCGCTTTTCAGAGATCGCCGCTCGTTTTTTTCCGACGGCGGAGATCGTCGAACTCCATCACGATCGTAAGATCGACGCGCCGAGCGGCACCGCGAAGCTCACCGCGCGCCGGATCGCCGCGGCTTCCGGTCGCCCGGAGGTTCCGATACACAGCGTACGGCTACGCGGGCTCGTCGCGCACCAAGAGTCGCTTTTCGGCGGCGATGGCGAGACGCTCACGATCCGGCACGATTCGCTCGATCGCTCGTCGTTCATGGCCGGCGTCTTGCTCGCGATTCGAAACGTTCGCAACCAAACCAAATTGACGATCGGACTCGATTCGTACTTGGGAGATCTTTCGTGAACATCGCGATCGTCGGGGTGACGGGTGTCGTCGGCGAGACGATCCTGCGCGTGTTGGACGAACGCAAGATCCCCGTCGACGAACTCGGCGCGTTCGCATCGCGCGATCGCGACGTTCCGCTCCATTTCCGCGGTCGCGACTGGCCGATTCGCGCCGCGACGCCGGATGCGCTCGCGCGTGGATACGACGCGGTCTTTTTCGCATCGAGCGACGACGCGAGCGCGGAGCTTGCGGAGAATTGCGCGCGTTCGGGCGCGATCGTGATCGATAACAGCGCGACGTTCCGCCTCGCCGATGGCGTGCCGCTCGTGGTGCCCGAAGTGAACCCGCACGATGCGGCGGCCGACCATCGCATCTATCCCGTCGCAAATTGCACGGCGATCGTGCTCTGCGTCGGCATCGCACCGATCGCGCGTCTCGCGGGGCTTCGCAGCGTGCGCGTCGCGACGTATCAGGCGGTGAGCGGGGCGGGCAAAGCCGGCCTCGAGGCGCTCGCTTACGAAGAAGAAGGCGCGTCGACATCCGCGCCCACGACGTCGATGAAAACGCCGTTCGCCGCACCGATCTTTCGCAACGTCATTCCACTCGTCGGCTCGACGATCGACGAATTCGGCGATTCGGGCGAAGAGAAGAAAGTCGCCGCCGAAACGCGCAAGATGCTCGGCCTTCCGAGCCTGCACATCGCCGCGACGACGGTTCGCGTTCCCGTGCGTTTCGCGCATAGCGAAGCGGTGTTCGTCGAGACCGAGCGCGATACGACCGTCGCCGAGATCGGCGCGGCGCTCGCCGTGGCACCGGGCGTCGTGTACCACGCAACGGGCATCGTGACGCCGCGCGATGTCGAAGGTCAAGATCTCGTCCACGTCGCGCGCGTGCGTGCCGAAGGCGATTCGAAGCGGCATTTTCAACTCTGGATCGTCGGCGACCAAGTCCGTAAGGGCGCGGCGACCAACGCCGTGCAAATCCTCGAACTTCTCGTCGCTCGCGGCTTCGTCGGCGCGGGATCCGCGCGCGTGAGCACCCCATGAAAACGATCGTCCAAAAATTCGGCGGCAGTTCCCTTGCGACTCCGGAGCTCCGCGAGATTGCGGCGTCGCGCGTGCTCGAATCGCGCGCCCGCGGTGCGTCGCCCGTCGTCGTGTGTTCCGCACTCGGTCGCGCGCCCGAACCGTATGCGACCGACTCGCTTCTCGGGCTCCTGGGCCCCAGCCGCGGCGGACCTAATCGCGATCTCCTCATCTCGTGCGGCGAAGCGATCGCGTGTGCGATTTTTGCCGAACTGCTCACGTCGTGGGGCGCCGACGCGCAAGCGATGACGGGTGGCCAAGCGGGCATCATTACCGACGGAAACTTCGGCGACGCTCGCATCGTGCGGGTGAATCCGGCAAACGTTTTCGCAGCACTCGAACGCGGCGTCATTCCCGTCATCACGGGCTTCCAAGGCGTCACGCAAGACGGTGCGGTGACGACGCTCGGCCGGGGCGGTAGCGACCTCTCCGCAATCGCACTCGGTGATGCGCTCGGGAGCGAAGCGGTCGAAATCTTTACCGACGTGAGCGGCGTGATGACGGGCGACCCTCGCCGGATCGCGGGCGCGCACACGATCGGACGCGTCAACTACGCCGAGATGGTCGAGCTCGCATCCGACGGCGCGAAAGTCATGCACGCGAAAGCAGCCGAACTCGCGCACGTCACGCAGACGCCCTACGTCGTCAAGGGTTTGCGCTCGGGCTTCGGCTCGACGATCGACGAAGGCCACACCCCCGATAGTATGAAGCCCGTCACGGGCATCACGAGTCTGCGCGACATCGTGTTCATTCGCGTGATCCAAGGCGAGATCGACGATCTCGACGCGCGCGCGCAACTCGAACTCGAAGTCTTCCGTCGGCTGGCCGAACGTGACGTTTCGTGTGACATGATCAACGTCAATAATGCCGGCATCTTTTTCATCGTCGATAGCGAGAAACTCAGCATCGTACGCGAAGAACTCGCGGGTCTCAACATGGCGATTCGCGTGCGCTCGCACTGTGCGAAGCTCTCGATCGTCGGCTCGGGGATGCGCGGCACGCCGGGCGTCATGTATCGCGTCGTTTCAGCACTGAAGGAAGGCGGCATCGAGATCATTCACTCGACCGACTCGAATATAACGATCTCGGTGCTCGTCCCCGAAGAAGACGTCGCACGGGGCGAACAGGCGATTCACGACTACTTCAAATTAGGACGGAGCCTCGCGGCTCCGGCGGAGGTCTGATGTCCGCGCGCGCACCGTTCGGCCCGTTGCTCACGGCGATGATCACGCCGTTCGATGCGAGCGGACGCATCGATCTCGTCGAGACCAAGCGCGTCGCGCGGTTTCTCGTCGATGAGGGAAACACGGGCCTCGTCGTGAGCGGCACGACGGGGGAATCACCCGCGCTCGACGATAGCGAAAAACTCGCGCTCTTCTCCGCATGCAAAGAGGCCGTCGGCGACCGCGCCGTCATCGTCGCGGGTACGGGTGGCAACAACACGCGCCACAGCGTCGAGCTCACGAAACGCGCGGTCGACTCCGGCGCCGATGCGATTCTCGCCGTCGTTCCGTATTACAACAAGCCGACACAGGATGGGATGCTGCTGCACTTCGGCGCGATAGCCGAAGCGTCGTCGTTACCCGTCATCGTGTATAACATCCCCGGGCGAACGGGTGCGAATATGCTCCCGGCGACCTTGCTCGAACTCGCGCGTCGTCACGAAACGATCGCGGGCGTCAAAGAATCCAGTGGCGACCTCGCGCAGTTCTCCGCGATCTTGCGCGATCGGCCCGCGGGCTTCGCGTTTTGGGTGGGTGACGATCATCTCATGTTGCCATCGCTCGCGCTCGGTGGCGACGGCCTCATCAGCGTCGCCGCGCATCTCTGTGCGCGCGAATATCGCGAGATGCACGCCGCGTTCGTCGCGGGCGATGTCGCGCTCGCCGCGTCGATCCATCTCACGCTCTCGCCGCTCGTCGCCGCGCTCTTCGCGACGACGAGTCCGATCCCGGTGAAATGGGCGATGCGCGAACTTGGATTTGCTGCGGGTGAATGTCGGTCGCCACTGGGTGCGATGCCCGAAGACCTCGCCGCGCAGATGCGCCCGATGCTCGATACGTATCGCGAACGAGCGCGCGCGACGCTCGCCGCTACCGCACCCTAAGATGCGCAGCGTTCGCGTGCTCGGATGCCGCGTCGATGCGATCGATGTGGCGGGTGCGGTCGCGCGGATCGTCGCGCTCGCGCGCGGCTCCGCGCCATCGCTCGTCGTGACGCTCGGGACCGAGATGGTCGTGCGCGCGCGAACCGACGCGCGCTTTCGCGACGTCGTCAATCGCAGTGCGCTCTCGCTCTGCGATACGATCGGCGTTCTCTTTGCGGCGCGGCTCTGGGGCGCGCATATTCCCGAGCGCGTCGCAGGCGTCGAACTCATCGATCCGCTCTGCGCGGCTTTCGCACGCGGGGGAATCTCGATCTATCTTTTGGGCGCGAAAGGCGACACGGCCGCGCGCGCCGCGCGCGTGTTGTGCGAACGTTATCCGACGCTCATCGTCGCCGGCGCGCGCGACGGATATTTCGGGCCCGACGACGACGCACGCGTTGCCGATGCGATCGCGCAAACGGGCGCGCGCGTCGCCCTACTCGGCCTCGGATCGCCACGCCAAGAACTTTGGATCGACGCCCATCTCGCACGCGCGGGATGCGCCGTGGGCATCGGCATCGGCGGCTCGTTCGACGTGCTCGCTGGAAACGTCGAACGCGCGCCGGCGGCATGGCGACGCGCGAATCTCGAGTGGCTCTATCGGCTCCTCAAGGAACCGCAACGTTGGCGGCGTCAATTAGCGTTGCCGTATTTCGTGATGCTTACATTACGAGAGCGTCTCTTCGCGCGCAAAACACTGGAGGAATCGTGAAAGCCATGATCTTGGCGGGCGGGATGAGCACGCGGCTCTATCCGCTTACCAAAACGGTGCCGAAGCCTCTCGTGCCGATCGCAGGCGAACCCAACAGCGGCCACATCATGCGCTATCTTCGATCGTTCGGCATCGAAGAGATCGCGATCAACGTGCACTATCTTTCCGACCGCATCATCGAATCGTTTGGCGACGGCTCGGCGTACGGCGTCAAGCTGCACTACTCGCACGAGGAGGTGCTCATGGGCAGTGCGGGCGGCGTGAAGTGCGTGCAAGAGTTTCTGGGCGACGATACGTTCGTCGTCGTCGGGTGCGACATCGTCACCGACATGCGCCTCGACGCGCTGCTCGCATTTCACAAAAAGCGAGAGGCCACGGCGACGATCGGTCTCGTGCACGCCGACGACGTCACGCAATACGGCGTTGTCATCGTCGACGATAACGGTCGCGTTCTCGATTTTCAAGAGAAGCCCGAGATGGGGACGGAGCGCTCGCATCTGGTGAATACGGGCGTGTACGTCTTCGAGCCGTCGATCTTCGAGCATATTCCAGCGAACGCGTTTTGGGATTTCGGGAAGAACGTCTTTCCCGATCTCCAGCGCGATGCGGCGCCGTTCTACGCGTTGCAAATGCAGGGCGCGTATTGGCGCGATATCGGAACCACGGATGAGTATCGGCACGCGACGCGTGACGTGCTCGAAGGCAAGGTGCGTCTGCTCGGTGCGTCGCGCGTCCGTGGCTATCCGCCCGATGCGGTGCTCGGTCACGACGTGCGCATCGAAGGCGACGTGCGGATCGGGACGGGCGCGACGCTGGGTGCCGGGGCACGCATCGTCGGCCCGACCGTCATCGGCAACGATGTTGCGGTCGGCGAGAATGCGTTCGTCGAAAACGCGATCGTATGGGATGGCGTGCAGATCGGTGCGAGCGCGCGCGTGCGCGACAGCATCGTCGGCATCGACTACGCGATCCCGGCGTCGGCTGAGGTTGCCGGTACGATCGTCGCTAACGAGTCCAAACCCGAACCCGTCGCCTGACCGATATTCGGTGAGCGGGCCGGGCGCCGCTGTCCGCGCGCGCCTCGGATGGGGCACTAACCTCGCGGTGAAGGTGCCGAGCGCTGACTCTTCGAGCCTCATCCGACTTCGAGATGCGATGCTCGCGATCGTAATCGCCCTCGGTGGCGGAGCGCTCTTGCTCGCAGCCGTCATGCATCTCGCGGCGCCGGTCATCGTGATTCGGTCCGTCGTTGCGGTCGAAACGCCGTTCGCGAGACCGCACGGATCGAACGCACCGAAACGCGTGGTAGCTCGGAACTCGCGACCGGCTCCGCGCATCGCGCGAAATTCCATACACGTAACCACACTGGCGCATCCGATCTTTCACACGGCGAACGCGACATCGCCCACGAGGGCCGCTCCGACGCGCACCATCGCGACACAAACGATCGCGACACAAACGATCGCGACGCATATGCAACCGCACGTGGCTCCGCCGCGCCGGGCTATCGTCGAACCTCGCGTCATCCGCGTGGCTAATCGTCAGCATTCCCCGAGCTTCGCGCACGTGAAGTTCGCATCGACCCTCGCGCGACCACGCCACCCGCGCGTCGGAAAGTCCGCGCCGCGGCGAAGCGCGCGGGTCGCACCGACGCCGGAGCCGCCGGTCGGTTTCGACGAACGTCCGACGCTGGTTGAAGCGCCGATCGCAAGGCAGGCGACCTCGAGCATGTCGGCAAGCGATGTCGGGCTTTCGGGCTTGCGGATCCGCGGTCGATTGCTCGCGACGCCCGCTCCGGAGACCGCCGCAAAAGTATCGCCGTAGGTCGCGACCCTCGTCGATGTCGGCGTTCGTCGCGATGGGTCGTCGATGTGGATTTCCGATGTTTTCTCGACACTCTTTCCGGCGATCTGTTTGGGTTGCGGCCGCACCGGGGCGCCGCTGTGCGTCGCGTGTACCGAACGAACGACTCGGCCGAACAAGATGGATCGCGCGGGCGTACGCGTGCGCTGCGCGGGGCGCTACGCGGGCACGCTCCGCCGTGCGATCCTCGCGTACAAGCGCGGTCGGCGCGATGTCGGCGACGTTCTCGCGCAGATCGTCGTTGCGGCGGGAGCGGATTTCGCGCCGGCGGGAGCGATCGTCGTGCCCGTTCCCACGGTCGCATCGCGGCGTCGCGTGCGCGGCTTCGACCAAAGCGCGCGACTCGCGCGCGCGTGCGGCGACGCGTTCGGGTTGCCCGTGCTCCTGGCGTTGCAGCCGATCGCGCGTGACGCGCAACGCGGTCGCGACCGTGCGACGCGGCTGCGCGCTCGCGGACGTTTCCGATGCGCGGCACCGGACCTCGTCGCGGGGACGCGCGTCGTGCTCGTCGACGATGTCGTGACGACGGGCGCGACGCTACGCGACTGCGCGGCAACGCTTCGGGCATGTGGCGCGCGCGTCGAGCATGCGATCGTCATCGCCTACGCGTAAGAACGACTGCATCGCCCGCGCGGGGGCGTGTGTTGTAGGGCGCGCTCGCGCAGAACTTCCGCGCGAACGAACTACAGAGGAGCACCGATGCCAAAAGCTATGTGGAATGGCGCGACGATCGCCGAGAGCGACGCCACCGAAGTCGTCGAGGGGAATCATTACTTTCCGCCGTCGTCGATCGATCGGTCGAAGTTCGTCGCGAGCTCGACGAGTTCGCATTGCCCGTGGAAGGGCGAAGCGAGTTATTACACCGTCGTCGTCGACGGTAAAGAAAACAAGGACGCCGCGTGGTATTATCCCGCGCCGAAAGATGCCGCGAAGCAGATCAAGGATCACGTCGCATTCTGGAAGGGCGTCGAGGTCAAGCCGTAGCCGCGCTCTCCGCACTCGATCGCGTCTATCTCCGCCGAGCCTGCGAACTCGCAGCGCGCGGTCTCGGAAGCACGTCGCCGAATCCCGCCGTCGGTGCCGTCATCACCGACGGCACGCGCACCCTCGGCGAGGGCTTTCACCGCGTTCGCGGCGGCCCGCATGCCGAGGTCGACGCGCTGCACGACGCTGCGGCCCGCGGCAACGAGATTCGCGGTGCGACGATGTACGTCACGCTCGAACCGTGCGATCACACCGGGCTCACGCCGCCATGTTCGCTCGCGGTGCGCGATGCGGGCATCGCGCGCGTGGTCGTCGGCACGATGGATCCGAACCCGCGCACCGCGGGTGGTGGTGTCGCGCGTTTGCGCGAGGCGGGCGTCGTATGCGATGTGGCGGAGGATGCGTGGGCGCGCGAACTCGTCGATGCGTTCGGCATCGCCGTCGCACGATCGCGACCCTACGTGCGGCTCAAGCTCGCAGCCTCACTCGATGGGTACGTCGCATCGCGTACGGGCGAACAGCGTTGGCTCACGGGCGATCGTGCGCGTGCGTACGTCCGCGATTTGCGCGCGACGCACGATGCGGTTCTCGTCGGCGCGGGCACGGTGCGAATCGACGATCCGCAGCTTTCCGTACGCCCACCGCGCGCGCGACGTCGCAACGCCGTTCGCGCGATCGCGTGTGAAGATGCGCCCGTGCCGCGCGACCGCGCGATCTTCGCGCCACTCGAAGGCTACGATCCTACGATCGTGCTCGCACCTGCGGGGCTCGCGGAGCGTTTCGCGCCGCTCGAGGCGATCGCCGACGTGGCCTACGTTGGTGACGCGACGGCCGCGACGCTCGATCTGCGCCTCGCGATGGAGATGCTACGCGCGCGGGGGATCGCAAGCGTGCTCTGCGAAGGCGGGCCGACGCTCGCGGGCCGGTTGCTCGAAGCCGGTCTCGTCGATCGCATCGACTGGCTTGTTGCGCCGACATTGCTCGCAAATGCAAACGCCGTTGCCGCGCTTGGCGTCGGCGCGATTGGAATCGAACTCGACGTCGATCTCGTCGAACGTCTCGGTCCCGACGTTCTTCTCTCCGCCCGAATCACCACGTAAAGGCCACGCATGTTTAGCGGACTCATCGCCCATCTCGGACGCGTGCGCGCGCTCGATCGCGACCCTCGCGGTGGCGTCCGACTCATTGTGGAATCACCCGAAGCGATCGCCGAAGGCGTCGCGGTCAAGGATTCGATCGCGGTGAGCGGCGTCTGCCTCACCGTCGTCGCCTTCGATGCGACGACGATGGCCTTCGACGTGGTGCCGGAGACGCTCGACCGTTCGGCGCTGGGATCGCTCGTGCCGGGCTCGGTCGTCAATCTCGAGCTTTCGTTACGCCTAGGCGATCGTCTCGGTGGCCACCTCGTGTACGCGCACGTCGATGCGACGGCAAAGATACATGACAAAACGATCGAGGGCCAGGGCCATCGACTCTACGTCGACGTGCCGGAAACGCTCGCGCCATATATCGTCGAGAAGGGGTACGTCGCCGTCGACGGCATCAGCCTCACGGTCGCCGCGACGCGCGACGGCCGCTTCGAAATCGCGCTCATCCCCGAAACCTCGGCGCGGACCACGCTCGGCACGAAAAGCGCGGGCGATCTCGTGAACTTGGAGATCGATCCGATCGCTCGTTACGCGCTCGCCGCAACCGCGCGATACGGGCGCGGGGGAGCCGCTACGCGCGACGAACTCGCGTGGGCATATGAAATCTAGTGTTCGCGAAGGCGGTCATGCCGGTATGGATGCGTTCGAACGAACCGCTCGCGTCCGGCTCGCCGATACCGATGCATCGGGTGCGATCTCGCTCGGTGGGTACGCGCGTTTCTGCGATATCGCCGAGACGGAATTCTTCCGCTCGCTCGGATTCGGACCCGCGACGTTTACCGAACGCAACGCCTTTCTCACGCGCGTTCACGTCGAGTCCGATTTCTATCGCGCGGCGCACTACGACGACGTGCTCACGATTCGCATCGCGGTCGTGGGCGTGGGCGTCCATTCGGTTCGGTGCAACGTCGAGATCCTCAACGGCGAGCTGCTGTTGATGGAATCGGTGATCGTCAACGCATTCGTTGATGCGGCACGCAAATCGATCGCGATCCCCGAAGATCTCGCGGGCGCGCTGCGCGGGCGTCTTCTCGTCGAAAGTTAGGGCTCGCATGCGAGCCGGCTATCTCGTCGCGCCGGGGCAAATCGAACTCCGCGATGAGGCGATGCCGGAGGCGGAACCAGGCGGCGTCATCGTGCGCGTTCGTGTCGCGCTCACGGACGGCACCGATCTCAAAGCGTATCGTCGCGGCCATCCGAAGATGCCGATGCCCACACGATTCGGTCATGAATTTTCCGGCGACGTTGCGGCGATCGGTGAGGGCGTTACGGCGTTCGCGGTCGGCGATGCGATCATGAGCGTTCATTCCGCGCCCGACGGGACGTGTTACTGGTGTCTTCGCGGAGAAGAAGAGCTCTGCGAGACGGTCATGGACACGAAGATCCTCGGTGCGTACGCGGACTATCTTTCGGTCCCGAAGCATATCGTCGGGCGCAACGCATTTCGCAAGCCCTCGGACGTCTCGTACGAAGCGGCGGCGTTTCTCGAACCGCTCGCATGCGTCGTGCACGCGCAATCCGGATTCGTCGCACGCGCGGGCGATACGGTCGTCGTGATCGGCGATGGCGGTTTCGGAATCTTGCACGCGCTCGTCGCGCGCGCGAACGGTGCGCGCGCGGTTCTGGTCGGTCGACGTCCGCAACGGCTCGCGCTCGCGACTGCGCTCGGCATTGCCGAAACGATCGACGCGCGCGCGACGGGCGACATCGCCGATGCGATTCGTGCGATGACGGCGGCTCGCGGCGCCGACGTCACGATCGAATGCACGGGCGCGCTCGATGTGTGGGAGGCGACGCCATCGTACGTGCGACGCGGGGGTACGATCGTACTCTTCGGCGGCTTACCCGGTGGGACGCGCGTCGCATTCGATGCCGCGCGATTGCATTACGACGAGATCGCCGTGTCGAGCCCATTTCATTTCACGCCGCGCGCCGTCCGAAAAGCGTACGACCTGATCGCGTCGCATGCATTCGAGGTCGAGCCGATCATCAGCGAACGCTTCGCACTCGACGATCTCGGCGACGCATTCGCGTCGCTCGAAACGGGGCGCGGTCTCAATTTAAAATATGCGATACTTTCGAGCTAAAGCATTGTTCCGCGCATCGCGAGTGCGAAGAGGATGACGATCGCCGAGCCAAAACGATCGCATTGCAAGCCGCTCGCCGCGATGGAGAATCGCATCGATGATGAGGTGCTGCGCGAACGTGACAAAGATAAGCGCCGCTGCGAGTGGGCTCGTGGGCGAAGACTCGGGTGTCGACGCCGAATTCGCGACGATGATGCTCCCAAAAATAAACGATGCGATGCCGCCGAAGATGCCGAGAAGGGCCAGGCGTGGCCCACGAAATCCGGCCCGCCCGCTGATGAGACGGCCCAAACGATCGCGTTCAATAGGCCGACAATATCGCGGAGGAAGGCGATGGTTTCGCGCGTGCGGCAACTCGTGGCCCCGTACACCAGTTATCGTGTGACGTTATGACTTCGCCCGATCTGCCCGCGACGATGCGCGTCGCCGTCATGTACGACGTCGACGATATTCGCATCGAAGAGCGGCCGTTGCCGACGCTCCAACCCGGCGATGCGCTCGTGCGCACGGCGGCCAGTGGCGTCTGCAGCGGCGATCTCATGCCGTGGTACGTGCGCAAGAAAGCGCCCTTCGTTTTCGGTCACGAGCCCGCGGGCACGGTCGTCGCACTGGGCGCCGATCCCTCGGGAAAGTTGACCGTCGGCGATCGCGTCTTCGCACACCATCACGCGCCATGTCTCGCTTGCGCGACGTGCCACGCGGGTCTCTACGTCCACTGTGCGACATGGCGAACGACGGCGCTCGAGCCGGGTGGGATGGCGGAATATTTTCGCATCCCGCGCGCAAATTTTCTCGACACGCTTCGCCTCCCCGACGCCGTCTCGTTCCTCGACGGGTCGCTCGTCGAGCCGCTCGGCTGCGTTGTTAAATCGCTCCGGCGCGCGCTCGCGATCGCGCCGTCGATGCCCCTCGTGGCCACGGAGTCACGTCGCGCGCCCGATCTTCGCGGGCAAACGGTCTTTGTGATCGGAGCGGGCGTGATGGGCCTCATGCACGTCGCGGTCGCGGCGTCGCTCGGCGCGACGGTCTATGCAAGTGATTTCAACGCGGCTCGTCGTGCGGCCGCCGTCGCGCTCGGCGCGGCGCTCGCCTTCGAACCGGCTACCGCCCACGCCGATCTCGTGGCTGCGACAGACGGTCGGCTCGCCTCCACCACGATCTGCGGCCCGGGCGCTCCGGCAGCACTCGAAGCCGCGGTATGCGCAACGGGCACGGACGGCACCGTGCTCATGTTCACGCCGATCGAGCCGGGCGAGCGATTCACCTTCGATCAGAGCGCGGCGTATTTTCGCGATATCCGCCTCGTATCATCGTATTCGTGCGGCCCGACGGATACGCGCGACGCCCTGGCACTCATAACGGCCGGCATCGTGACGGCGGCAAAGCTCCAGGCCA
>JANYGA010000213.1 GCA_025359485.1 Rhodospirillales bacterium
GTGCCGTTTGCAGCTGCGGTCGAGACGATGCACCCGGGTTCGTCGCGGTGGACGCAATCGGTAAAACGACACGTTCCCGGCAGCGCGGCGAAGTCGCGGAAGCCCATCGTGAGTTCCGCTGGCGTAATTTCGTGCAATTCAAATTCGCCGACGCCCGGGCTGTCGATGAGAAAACCATCGGCAAAGCGATGTAGGCGACCGGTCGTCGTCGTCTGTTTCCCGCGACCGATTTTCGAGACGTCGCCGACGTCGGCGGTGCCGCCGAGCGCGCCGAAGAGCGAACTCTTCCCGACCCCCGATTGACCGATGAGCAGCGTGCGATGGCACGCGAGCGTCGCCTCCACGGCCTCCATGCCCACATCGGCTTTCGGGTTTGCAAGAAGCGTGACGTATCCGAGCGACGTGTACGTGTGCACGAGCGCCGGTACGTCGACGTCGCCTGCGATATCGGCTTTCGTAAAGATGAGCCGCGCGACGATATCGTGGATCTCGGCAAATGCGATGAGTTCGTCGATCATCGCGAGATGGAACGCGGGACGCGCGAGTGCGGCAACGATCGCGATGCCGTCGATATTCGCCGCCATCGTTTTCGTGCGTCCGCCTGCGGTCGTGCGTTCGAGTGCGAACGTGCGCGGCTCGCGGCGCTCGACGATCACGCGTTCGTCTTCGAGTCTCGAAGCGGCGACGAGATCGCCCGGCACGAGTGCGACGCGTTCGAGTCCCTTGCGTAATTGGGCGAGCCGAATCACGTCTTCATCCTCGAAACAAATCCAGGCGGCATTGCGTCCCACGCTCACGACGCGCGCGGGTCGGCCGGGTGCGTCGTCGCGCATGACTCGCGTGCTCGGGCGTGTAAAGATGCGTGAGCCTCAGGTTCGCAAGGATTCCATCGTGAAACGGTTCGCCAGCGTAACATTCGATGGTGTGCTCGCGGCATGCGAGCGCGACGATAGTACGCGTGTGCTAGCTTCGCGCGGTGCGACCGTGACATCCTGGAACGCGAGCACGCATCGAACCTACGCGAGCATCGAACTCGCTCCCGATGCCGACATCGCGTCGATCGCGTGCGGCGCGAACGGGAGCGTCGACGAACCGGCGCTCGTCGTGTTGCGCGTGATGCCGCGGTTCGCCGATCGCTCGCGCGGACTCGTCGATGCCTTTGCCGGAGCCGGTCGCCCGGTCGGCGTCCGCGATGCGCGCGCCGAGCCGTGCGGCGACGTCACGATCGAGTTCGACCCGACGCAGACCGCGCCGCTCGTCACGCTCGCGCTCATCGACGCTGAGACGGGCGGCCCCGCGTTTCGGCGCATCGAGCCGCTGCTCACCCTTTCCGATGCGACACTGGCCGCATTCGCGAGCGCCGCGCTACGCGAACCGACCCTCGATGCTTCGCGCATCATCGAGACCTATCTCGAGCCGCTCCTTCCAAGCGCTACGACATGATCGACAAGCTTGCGATTCCGATTCCGGCGATTACGTTCGGTCTCAGCGACGCGATCGATATCGTTGCGACGGCGCTCTTCGTCTATTACGCGCTGTTGCTCATTCGCGGAACGCGTGCCGTTCCGATTCTCTTCGGCATCGCGGTGCTCGCAGCGGTCCTCGGGCTCGCGAACGTCCTCCATCTCTTGGTGCTCGCGACGATCCTGCAATTCGCGCTCGTCGGAACCGCGGTCACGTTGCCCATCGTCTTTCAACCCGAACTGCGGCGCTTACTCGAGCAGCTCGGGCGCGGCGGGATGATCGCGCGACGCGAAGGTGAAGGCGACGCGTACACGCTCGAAGAGGCGGTCTCGACACTCGCCGCTGCCGCGATCGTGCTCTCGCGCAATCGCGTCGGTGCGCTCGTCGCCATCGAAGGCGCGACGGGTTTGCGCGAATACGTCGAGAGCGGCACGCGACTCGATGCGAAGCTCTCGATCGAGTTGCTCGTGGCGATTTTTACGCCACGATCGCCACTTCACGATGGTGCGGTGATCGTCAAAGGCATGGTCGTCGGAGCGGCCGGCTGTTTTTTGCCGCTGTCGGAAAATGTGCTGACCGAAAGCCATCTCGGAACGCGCCATCGCGCTGCGATCGGGCTCTCGGAACAAACCGATGCCGTCGTGCTCGTCATCTCCGAACAAACGGGCATGATCTCGATCGCGCGGATGGGCAAGCTCTCGCGCGAACTCGGCGACGAGGCGCGCTTGCGGTCGGTCTTGCTCGCATGCTGCCGTGCGTCCAGAAGCGTACGTCCCGAAATCATGTCCGCGCGCGCCCGCTTCGGTCGCCGCCGTCGTAAGGCCGCAACTGCGACCGGCCCCACGGGCGGAGATTTCGTCAATCCTCGTGTTTGATCGTCTCCGAAATAATTTACCATTAAAGCTCTTGTCGCTCGCGATCGCGGTGCTCGGCTGGGCGTATCTGCGCCTCTCGCCCAACCCCGTCATCGCCGCACGATTCGTGCAACAAGTGACCGTGCCGATCGCGACGACGGGCTTGCGCGCCGACGAAGTCGCGCGATTTACCGATCGCGAAGCCGTCGTCGCCGTCGACGTGCCGCGCGCGGGCGCGCCGTTACGCCCCGATATGTTGCGTGCGGTGCTCAACCTCGAAGGTCGTGCGCCCGGCGTCTATAACGTGCCGGTCGAAGTGATCGCACCCAAACTCGAAATAAAATCGCTCTCGCCCGCATCGGTGACGCTTTCGATCGAACGCATCGAGGCGCGCACGATCCCGGTGACCGTGCATTACCTCGGCGACGTGCGTCGTGGGATCGTCGTCGGCCGTATCGGCGTCTTGCCGCTCTCGGCGACGCTGCGCGCTCCCACGAGCGATCTTCGTCGCGTCGCGAGCGTGCGCGTCGACGTGCCGCTACCGAGCGTTCCGACGACCGTCGATTCGATGCTGCGACCGATCGCGACCGACGATCGCGGTGTCGAAATCGGCAACGTCGCCGTCGCACCAAATCTCGTTCGCGTCTCCGCAAAATTCGTGGCTGCGGCGCTCGGACGCTGATCGTGGGACGGATCTTCGGAACCGATGGCGTGCGCGGAGTCGCGAACGTCGACTTGACGCCGGAGCTCGCCTTTGCGATCGGCCGTGCGGGCGCATCGATTCTTACGCAGGGCGGCGATCCCAATGCGCCGATCGTCGTCGGTCGCGACACGCGACTCTCGGGTACGATGCTCGAAGCCGCCGTCGTTGCGGGAATCGCATCGACGGGGCGCGACGCGCTCTCGGTCGGCGTCGTGCCGACGCCGGGCGTCGCTCGCATTACGGCACTCACCGATGCCGCCGCGGGCGTGATGATCAGCGCGTCGCACAATCCGATCGCCGATAACGGAATCAAGTTTTTCGGATCCGACGGCTTCAAACTCAGCGATGCGCAGGAGCACGCGATCGAAGCTGCGCTCGACGATCCTACGCTTCCGCGGGCGAGCGGGCTCGATATCGGAATCGCGCGAACGGCGCTCGGGCTCGTCGATCGCTATTTCGCCACGCTCGTCGAAGGTGGCGAAGATCTTTCGTCGCTTACGATCGTCGTCGATGCGGCCTATGGCGCCGCGTATCACGTCGGGCCGCTCGCATTGCGGCGACTCGGCGCGACGGTGATCGCGTTGCACGCACAAGACGACGGCTCGCGCATCAACGTCGCGTGCGGGTCGACCGATCTTTCGACGCTCGCGCGCACCGTTCGCGAGACGGCGGCGGCGCGACCGCACGCACACGTCGTCGGCGTCGGCTTCGACGGCGATGCCGATCGCGCGCTCTTCGTCGATGAGACGGGGGAGATCGTCGACGGCGATCGCGTGATGCTCGTCCTTGCGGTCGATAAGAAGAAGCACGGGGTGCTCGCCGGCGATACGGTCGTCGGAACCGTCATGAGCAATATCGGCCTCGAACGTGCGCTACGCGCCGAAGGAATCGCACTGGTTCGCGCGGCCGTCGGCGACCGCTACGTGCTCGAACACCTGCGCGCGACGGGCATGACGTTTGGCGGCGAGCAATCGGGCCATATCATCGACCTCGACCGCAATACGACGGGCGACGGACCGGGTACGGCCGTCGCGCTCTTCGCGATCGTCGCGCGCGAAGGTCGAACGCTGCGCGATCTCGCGAGCACGCTGCACGTCGCGCCGCAAATTCTGGTCAACGTTCGGACGCCGCGCAAGGACGTGCTCGATCGCGAAGATATCCGCGCCGCGATCGCGCGCGTGGAATCCGAACTCGGCGACGGCGGCCGTCTCCTGGTTCGGCCGTCGGGCACCGAGCCGCTCATTCGCGTGATGATCGAAGGCGACGATCACGCGCGCATCGGCCGTCTCGCAAACGATCTAGCGGAAATGGTGCGCGCCGCGGCGCAATAGCGCTTCATGATCGGTCGCTATTTTTGCGTCGCGCTGAGCGCGGCGTTTTCTGTTTTCTCGACGCTCGACGCGCGCCCGGCGCTCGCGCTGACCACGTCGCCCATCGTGATTGCCGTCGACGCGACACAGGCGTCGCAAAAGATCTATCACGTAACGGTGACGATGCCCGCACATGCCGGTGCGTTCGCGTTCGTCTATCCGAAATGGATTCCGGGATATCACGGGCCCGTCGGCCCGATCGAAGCGGTCGCGAACATGCGCGTGAGCGCGAGCGGCACGTCGCTTGCATGGCGACGCGATCTCGTCGATCCCTACACGATCGCGACGACGCTCCCCGCAAATGCGACGAGTCTCGACGTCGCCTACGATATCGTGACGGCGCCCTCGCACAATGGCCAAAACGAAGCGATCAGTACCGCGCAGCTCGCGTTGCTCGAATACAGTAATTTCATCGTGTATCCCCAAGGCGCGATCGCGACGGATACCCCCGTCCGTGCATCGGTCAAACTCCCGGTCGGATGGACGATCGGTACGGCACTTCCCGTCACCGGGCGCGCGGGCGACGTCGTGACGTTCGCACCGGCATCGCTCTACACGCTCATCGACTCACCGATCATCGCGGGCGCGCACGAGCGGTCGTTCGTACTCGATGCCAATCACACGCTCGACGTTGCGGGCGATAGCGCGGCTGCCGTCGACGTCTCGCCGAAATTTCTTACGGGAATGAAGCATCTCGTGGCCGAGGGGCCGTCGCTCTACGGCGGTCGCCACTACCGCACGTATCATTTTCTCCTTACACTCTCCGATCGCGTCGAGTTCAACGGTATCGAACACCACGAATCGAGCGACAATCGGGCGTCGGAAAAGTACGTGATCGACGAAGCCGGATATCGCGTTGCAGCCGATCTCTTACCGCACGAATTCTCCCACTCGTGGAATGGAAAATATCGTCGCCCGGCCGATCTCTCGACCCCGGACTATCAAGCACCGGAGAAGACCGATCTCCTCTGGGTGTACGAGGGCCTCAATCAATTCAACGGTGAGAAGCTCACGACACGCGCGCGACTCACGAGCTTCGAGGAGCAACTCGACGAGCTCGCGATCGCTGCGGCCGCGATGGATAACGAGAACGGACGCGCGACCCGACCGCTCCGCGACACGGCGGACGGCGCGTATTTCTTGTATCAAGCGCCGGGTGCGTTTCACGCGCTGCGGCGAAGCGCCGGCGACTTCTACACGGAGGGCAATCTCATCTGGCTCGAGGCCGACGTGACGATTCGCAAGCTCACGAACGGCGCACGATCGCTCGACGATTTCTGCCGCGCCTTCGCTGGCGGAACTTCCGCGGAAATTCCGCGCTTCACGACGTATGATGAAGCGGCGGTCGTTACGTTGCTTAACAAAATTGCGCCTTACGATTGGGCGGGGTTTTTCGAAAAGCGCGTCGCGACGGCGCAACCGCGCGCGCCGCTCGGCGGCATCGAGGGCGGTGGCTACAAGCTCGTCTATACGAGTAAGGCCTCGGAGTTCTTTAAAGCCTCGGAGACCGAACGCAAGGAGCTGGACGCCATGTACTCACTCGGTTTTGCGATTTCGACCGATGGCGATTCGACGGGTGCCATTCGCGACATCCGCGTCGATTCGCAAGCCTTTGCAGCCGGCCTCGCACCGGGGATGCGCGTCGTCGCCGTGGATGGACGGAAATTTTCGCCCGAGACGTTCCATGCCGCGATGCGCGCGCACGCGGGCACCGATGTGCCGCTGGCACTCATCGTGAGCAACGATGATTTCTATCGTACGGTGCTCGTTACGGCGCGTGACGGAGAGCGCTTTCCGCATCTCGTCCGCGCGGCAAATACGCCCGATCTCCTCGAGAAAATCTACGCTCCGACCACGTTCGTGCCCGTTCGCGATCGCGCAGAAGCGAAGAGGACATAAACAAGTTATTTTTCTTGCCGATGGTACGCAGGACACGTTAACTCTGCAGCTAATGCGAGTTTGCGAGGTCGTTCGACCCTCCATATGAGGGCCGTTTGTCGGTTGGGTGTGAGCACCCGGCACCTTCCAATTCCACCTACGCCAAATCGCCGAATCCGAGCGCAACTCGGAGCGGGGGACTTCCACGGTGGGGTAAATGCGCCGGTCGGCGCACGGGCACTCTTGAGCCCGAACCCGTCAACTAACCTCGTAGGCGTCGAAAGAGAAACATGAATCGTTCCTTCGGAACGGCACTGTTCGCCGTTGCATTCGTCGGTCTCGCAAGTGGAACCGCCAGCGCCAAGCCTCATGACTCGACCCCGATCGTTGCGACGGCCTTACAGGCCGGCGTCGATCGCCGTGGCGACGAGGCCACGACGAATCGCGCCGAACCCTTTGCCGTCTCGCTGCAAACGCGGGCCGAACTCCGCGCGACGCAAACGGCATCGGTGATGCCGAGCGCCACGTCCGACCTCGCGATGTGGTCGTCGAGTGCGACGGCCGCGTCGGTGACGACGCGTTCGCAAGGCGATCTCGCGACGAAGCGCCCCGATTCGATGCATCGCTTCGCGCGCGGCATCATCAGCCGGACGTCGTCGATTGCGATGAGCCTCACGCGCAGTGCCATGCGCTTCATCGGGACGCCCTACGTTTTCGGCGGTACCTCACCGTCGGGCTTCGACTGCTCGGGCTACACCCAGCACGTCTTCGCGATGCTCGGCATTTCGATTCCGCGTCTGGCCGACGCGCAATTTTACGCCGGTCGCCCGACGAGCGGCGGCATGACCACGGGCGATCTCGTGTTCTTCCAAACCTACGAGCCCGGCCCATCGCACGTCGGCATCTACCTCGGGAACGGACGCTTCGTCCATAGCTCCAGCCACGGCGTCATGGTCAGCCGCCTCGGCGACAGCTACTGGCGCACGCGCTATCTCGGCGCCAAGCGCATCGCGAAGATCTGAAAATACTCCGAGCGTAGACCCTTTGCGTGATGCGGTACCATTGAGGAATCTTTCCTCGAGAGGTACGCGATCATCGAAGTTCGGATCTGCACGGCGTGTCGTCATCCCATCGCGTCGCACACCGCGACGGGATGTAAGAGCAACGAACCCGGGACGGCCAATAGCGCCCCGCACGTTTGTCCGTGCACGCGTAGTTCGCTCGAAGCGGAACACGTTCGGACGCCCATCGCGCGCATGACGCCGAGGTAACGTAAGCCAGCTCGTCGTACGAGGCTCGTCGCGGCTTCATTGGGGCGTCGCCAAGCGGTAAGGCAGGGGCCTTTGAAGCCTCCATTCGTTGGTTCGAATCCAGCCGCCCCAGCCACATTCTTTGCGCGAGGAGTAGCGAAGGGCGATGACTCACCGCGAAGCGCTCACGCGTCTCTTCGATTCTTGGAAAGTCGGCGACGCGTTACGGTCGGGCGCACACTTCGCGCCCGGGGGCACGTATCGTGAGGCCGGGCGCGAACCACTCGTCGGCCGCGACGCGATCGTCGCGCATTTCACGCGATTTTTTCGCGACGGCCCGCGCTTCGAATTTTTCGTCGACGACATCGTAGTAGAGGACAATCGCGCGGCCGTGCGCTATCGCTTCGCCATCGCCGATACCGGCGCGTCGTGGCGCGAGCGCCCGGGCTGCGCGTTCGTGACGTTTTCGGACGGAACGATCTCCGAGTGGCGCGAATACGAAGGGTAGCATGTCACAAGATTCACTCAGCATCGATGTCACGGCCGCAGCCGATGGCCGCGTCCAACTCTTCGGGCTCGGTGGGAGCCTCGATATCGCGACCTCGCCGACGCTTCGCGCTGGTTTGATGGAAGCGGCGGATCGCGATAAGCACGAAATCGTCGTCGATCTCACGCATCTCGAATTTCTCGATTCGACCGGCCTCGGCGCGTTGATCGGCGCGCACAAACGCGCAGCCGAACACGGCGGTTCGGTGCGGCTCGTCGCGCAAGAAGGCCAGATCTTGCGGCTGTTGCGGATTACGGGATTGCTCGACGTTTTCGCCGTGTATCCGACGATCGAAGCGGCACTCGCCGACGAAGCGCGGTTGGTCGGGCTCTAAGCTCCCGAGGACCGTTCCGTCGCGTTGCCGTAAGCGGCGGCGTGGGATACGACATCAAAGCCAACAGCGCGACGATCACGAACGGTCGCGATCGTGCGGGCGCCCGCGCGATGTTCAAAGCGGTCGGATTCACCGACGACGATTTGCGCAAGCCGATCGTCGGCATCGCGAACACGTGGATCGAGACGATGCCGTGCAATTGGAATCTGCGCGGGCTTGCCGAGCACGTCAAACGCGGCATTCACGAGGCGGGCGGTACGCCGATGGAATTCAATACGATCGCGATCTCCGATGGGATCACGATGGGCACCGAAGGCATGAAAGCGTCGCTCGTCTCGCGCGAAGTGATCGCCGATTCGATCGAACTCGTCGGCCGCGGGCACATGTTCGATGCGATCGTCGCACTCACGGCCTGCGATAAAACGACGCCTGCGGCGGCGATGGCACTCGTGCGACTCAACGTTCCATCGCTCATCTTGTACGGCGGTTCGATCGGGCCGGGTAAACTCGACGGTGAAGATCTCACGATCGTCGACGTCTATGAAGCGATCGGCGCACACGCGGCCGGTAAGATCGACGACACGCGGTTAACGGCGATCGAGAACGCGGCGTGTCCCGGCGCGGGCGCGTGCGGCGGCCAGTACACCGCAAATACCATGGCGATGATCATGGAGTTCATGGGTCTCTCGCCCATCGGCAGCGCGTCGCCCGGTGCGACCGACCCGCGCAAAGAGCGCAAGGGCTACGAGGCGGGCGTGCTCGTGATGGATATCTTGCGCCGCGGCGTCCGGCCGCGCGATCTCTTAACGCGTGAAGCATTCGAGAACGCGATCGCGGCGGCCGCCGGCACCGGCGGCTCGACCAATAGCGTGCTGCATCTCCTCGCTCTCGCGCGCGAGGCGGGCGTGCCGCTGGCGATCGACGATTTCGATACGATAAGCCGTCGCACGCCGATTATCGCCGATCTCCGTCCCGGCGGCCGCTATGTGGCGCTCGATGTCGATCGCGCCGGTGGCATCCAACTCATCGCAAAGAATATGGTCGCGGCGAATCTCGTTCATGCGGGCACGATGACCGTATCGGGGCGGACGCTCGGAGAAGAAGCGGCAGAAGCCGTCGAGACGCCGGGCCAAGTCGTGATCACCACGGCCGATAAGCCCTTCAAACCGACGGGTGGCATCGTCGTCCTGCGTGGAAATCTCGCACCCGAAGGCGCGGTCGTCAAGATGGCGGGCCACGAACGACCGTACCACCGCGGCCCCGCTCGACTCTTCGACCGCGAGGAAGCGGCGATGCAGGCGATCGAAGCGGGTTCGATCGTTGCGGGCGATGTGGTGATTATTCGCTACGAAGGGCCGCGCGGCGGTCCGGGGATGCGCGAGATGCTCGGCATCACGGGTGCCATCGTCGGTGCCGGGCTCGGCGAAACGGTCGCACTCGTCACCGACGGCCGCTTCTCCGGCGGCACGCGCGGACTCATGATCGGTCACGCCGCACCGGAGGCTGCCGTGGGCGGCCCGCTCGCCGCGCTTCACGATGGCGATATCGTCATCATCGACATCGACAATCGCCGTCTCGATACCGAGGTTTCCGCGGGCGACATCGCCGCCCGGCTCGCGACGTGGAAAGCGCCGAAGCCGCACTACACGACGGGCGTCTTCGCAAAATATGCGGCGCTCGTGTCGTCGGCTGCCGACGGAGCGATCACGCGACCAGCGGCTACCCAGATGGAATGACGGCGACGACGTAGGGACGCTCGGAGGACGCTTTAGAAGTATACTGTTCGCATCTCGACGTTTCGGAGGATACTTTATGCGCATGCGCCGCTTCGTATCGTGCACGACGCTCGTTGCCTGCGGCTTCATCGTCGCGGGGCCTGGCGGTGCCGGTGCGGCCGATCCCAACATCGCCTATGACGAAATCGTCAAATTCGTCGTCGGCGGGACGCCGCCGCCCGTCGGCGCGTTCGACACCGATTACGCGGCGATCGCCGCACCGAAGGTCGCGGCAACCGCGAAGCCCGTGGCGGCGGCGCCGAAGAGACGCGGCCTCTTCGGCGGCATCGTCGGCGCGCTCGCTGGCGGCGGCGATCCCGCCTCCGCGATTGCTGGAAACGCCGCCGGAAATGCAGCGAGCGACGCCGGCGATGCGATGGCGGGTCGGATCGGCGAAGGCATGCTTGATGGCATGTCGGCGGGGTTCGCACGTTTTACGAACGGAACGCTGATCCATTACGCGTATTACAACGGTTACGAACGAATCGACGACGTCGCGAGCAACACCGCGACGATCCTCAAATGCGCGCAACATCAACGGATTGTGCTCGATCTTGCGAAGAAGACCTATCGCATCGAGAATCCCGACGGTGACGCAAACGAAACGGCGCGCGATCGCGCGGGCGCATCGGTATCGCGCGGCTGTACGCCTTCGAAAGCACCACGCATGACACCCGGCACCGCCGTGATGTCGATGACCTCGACGACGAAGGTGCTCGCTCCCGCGAAACAATCCGGCATTCTCGCGCATGGGTACGCATCGACGAATACGATGGCGATCGAAAAGGCGACGGGCTCGTGTAAGAACTCGTCGTTCAACGTCGCGCTGATCGCGTATTTTTCCGACTATCCGCTCGCGCGCGCGTATTGTCCGTTACCGAAATCGGTCCGTCATCCCGAATCCGTCACCGAAATGATGCAGCCGATCGACGGATGCAAACTCACACCCACGGTACGCACGAGCGGACCGACGCTCCCGACCGATCGGCTCGCGCTCTATCAGCTCATGAAGATGGGCGGCTCGACCGAGAGTTCGCCCGGCGTGCCCGCGGGCGGCTTCTCCTTGGTCACCGAGCGCGGTAACGTGAAGACGCTCGGACCGACCGACGCGAATCTCTTCGAAATTCCGGCAGACTACAAAAAGACACCATAACGCCGCCGAACGCGTTTGCGAGCATTTCGTCTCGCGAAACGCACGGGCGGCATCGTGCGAGGCGCAATTCGTCCGCGAGCGGAATCAACCAACGATGCATCTCGCCTGTAGCGAGTGCGGCGCCGTCGCATCGCACGAGCACATCTTTTGCTCGTCGTGTGGCGGCCTTCTCGCATTCACGATCGATCCCGGGCGCTACGACGGCCGGACACTCCGAGCAACATTCGACCAACGTCGACTCTCGAACGACCCGCTCGATACGAGCGGCGTGTGGCGCTTCCGCGAACTCATTCCCACGATCGCGCGCGAACACGTCGTCACGTTGCGTGAGAACGTGTTACCGGTGTATGGCGCGTGTCTCGGCGGGAGCTATGCCGATGCGACGAACGCATCGTACGTTCATCTCGGCATGAATCCGACCGCTTCGTTCAAAGACGCCGGCATGACTGCCGCCATCTCACATGCGAAAGCGTCGGGCGCGCGCGTGGCGGTCTGCGCGAGTACGGGGAATACGGCAGCCGCGATGTCCGCATATTGCGCGCGTGCCGGCATCGCGGGTTTGGTCCTGGTTCCTGCGGTCGGCATCAGCGCATCGAAGGTCGCGCAAACCCTCGATTACGGCGCGACGGTCGCTGCGATCG
>JANYGA010000237.1 GCA_025359485.1 Rhodospirillales bacterium
CGCTGAGATGCACTGGTTCGAAGACAGCGGCCATTTCCCCCAATGGGACACGCCCGAAGAAACCGTAAAGGTCATCTTGCAAGCGACGCTGTGAGCTTGCGGGCGGAGCGCACGCGTTGCCTGGATGAAATCGGATTTCGACCTCGTAGAATCCGGTCATCCGTCGCCGCTTGCGACCACATAAACGTGTGGAGCGCCACCGCCGCTACGCAGCCCGAGCCGAAGAGTACCTATCGTGGCCTCTGGGCGGTGTCGAAAGTGCCTACGTTACTGGATCGGTTTGAGCGGAGATTTTCGCACCGATCTGCTTGAGGATGCCGAGTTCGTCCGAGCTGCCCCAGCGCTCGATCATCACGCCACCGTGGTCGTAGCGTGATATCTGCATGCCGCGCGCTTTGATGCGCTTACCGGTCGCAGGGATTCCAGCGAATGTCCCCTCGTGTGTTCCTTCGATCGTGTATGCTAGAGCGACTTGATCCTCGTGCGCGAACATGTGCGCGACGGATATCTTGATATCGGGAAACGCCGTGCGAAGCATCGAGAAAAAGGCCTTGAATCCGGCGGGACCGCCGGCGGCTTGCTCCGGTGCCGGATCGTGATCGACGACGTCGGAGGCGACAAGTTCGTCGAATGCATCGAGTTTGCCGCTCATGATCGCCTCGGCCCAGTCTCGAGCATTAGTAGCGTTTTTCGCGTTGCTGTTACTGTTCATGGCGGGACCTTTGCCCATTTTCTTCCGTTTTCACCAACCCTCGACCGCGAGCCGACCCGACAAGGCATCGGCGACTCGACGAACTCGACCGAGGGGCGGAACTCTCCGAGTGCGCTTCGATTTGTCCGGCGTTGGGAGGGACGACGGTTGGTGTTCATGGAGGACTAAAACTGAAAAGTCATTGCGGAGCGAAACGCTAGAACGACGTCGAGCCGCTTAGGCTCGGGCGCGCCTCGTCGTAAAGAGCGTGAGCCGATTCGTAGTCTCGGGATCCTCACCGCATGCGTGCGGGGTTCGACATGGTCGGGTGCCGCATAAATCGGCTCGAAACACGCGTTGAAGATATCGAATGCGGCATGACGCATTTCCGCCAAGATTTCGAACGACGCGTCTCTCCGCTTGAGCTTCAATGAGGCGTGTCTAGTGAACGTCGGCGGATAGGCTTGCGAGAGAAACGCCGCCGAGTCGTTCGAGCAGCCGACGTTGCGCGTCGTCGAATGCACCCAACAGTGCTTCGTCGACGGAGAGCTCGACGAGACATTTGGGATTATCGCTTCGGCTGCGCAAAACGAAAAGCGATGGTTCGCCGAGCGCGACATAAATATCGCCGAGGCTAATCGACGCCGCATCGCGACCGAGCGACCACACCGTATTTCCACGCTCGCCGCGAACGAGCCCCGCATCGCGTAGTCCACCGAGGGTTTGTCGAAGCACGACCGGATTGACTTCGAGCGATGCTGCGAGCGCATCGGTCGTCGTCGGTTCGCGACGGTTCGCCAAATTTACCAGTGCATGAATCGTCGCGGATAAGCGGTTATTCGTTTTCATCGGAAACGTACGTTCATGCGCTCGGAGGTGCGAATCGTTTGACCGATCGGGCCTTTGCTCGCGCGAGCGTCTTGGCACGGTCGCGAGGTGCGGCCGTGGTTACGAGCGATGCGATGAGTATGCGGGTTGCCGCGGTGACGTCGTCGACGGCGCGCTCGAATGCGGCATCGTTTGCCGCCGATGGCTTCGTGAATCCGGAGATCTTCCGCACGAATTGAAGCGCTGCGGCGCGCACGTTCTCATCCGCGGTCGGCGGATCGAAATTGAAAAGTGGTTGAATATTTCGGCACATCGTGGAGATTATCTATCGACCGCATGAAGCGGTCAAGTTTACACCGACACCGACGAGCGAGCCGATCCAGATCGCGAGCTCGCTACCTAAAAGCCGACACGCCGCAGATCTCCTTACCGACGACGAGCATCTGCATGTGGTCGGTGCCTTCGTACGTGTAGATCGCTTCCATATCGGCGAAGTGTCGGGCGACATGATGGCTGAGCAAAATGCCGTTCCCGCCAAGGAGATCGCGCGCATCGGCGACGACTTGTCGTGCTTTCTTACACGCGAGCATCTTCGCAAGCGATGCCCGTCCTTGCGTCGCCTTCTTGTCGTCGAGCAATTGGCTCAAGCGCAGGCAAACGAGTTGAATGCTGATGATCTCGCCGAGCATCCGCACGAGTTTATCTTGGACGAGCTGATTTGCGACGAGCGGCCGGCCGAACTGCTTGCGTTCTTTCGCATAAGCGAGGGCGTATTCGAATGCCGCCATCGCATGCCCGATCGCTTCCCACGCAACGGCATACCGCGTCGCCGTAAGCACCTTGCCCGTGTCTTTAAACGTGTTCGCTTTCGCGAGACGATTTGCGAGCGGGACGCGCACGTCGTCCAGCGTGATTTCGGCATTGAGCACCGAGCGTAACGCGATCTTGCCCTCGATCACGCGCGCGTCGAATCCCGGTGCGCCCTTTTCGACGACGAACCCACCGACTTCGCCCGCTTCATCGCGCGCCCACACGATGATGAGATCCGCAAACGATCCGTTGCCGATCCACTTCTTGGCACCGCGGAGCACCCACGCATCGCCGTCCTTGCGTGCCGATGTTTCCAGGGCGACGGAATCCGAGCCGTGGATCGGTTCGGTCAGCGCGAAGGCGCCGATCAATTCCATGCGCGCCATTGCCGGTAACCAACGCTCTTTTTGCTCTTTCGAACCGAGGATCGCGATCGAGCCCATCGCGAGTCCGGAATGGACGCCGAAGAACGTCGCGATGCTCGAGTCGCCGCGCGCGAGTTCTTGCGCGACGAGGCCCGCGGCGATGAGCGAATAGCCCGGGCACCCGTACCCGCGAATCGGCCCGCCGACGATGCCGATCTCATTGAATTTCGGCACGATCTCGAAAGGAAACTCGGCACGCTCCCAAAGCTGCGCCGCATTGGGAATGACTTCGCGATCGACCCAGCTGCGGACGCGATCGCGGACGTCGCGTTCTTGCGGCGTCAGCAGATCGTCGAGGAGATAGTAGTCCGTCGCGGGCGGCGTCGTCGGAAGACTGAATTCCGAAAAATGTTCGCGGAGATCCGATGCGTCTACGACCATGATGCGTCTTTCTGAAATGAATGACATGCGACGCTCGAACGCGTTAGGGATTGCCCTTTAGCGTAGGCCGTTCGCTCGTTCCGACTGCTTCTGCTTGGCCTCGAGGACGGCATCCTCGATCCGTTTCTTTCGCGTTTCGGGTTTGGCGGCTTCCTCGATGCGTCTCAAAAGAAAGTTCGCGCGGCCCGGAGGGAGCGACGTAAAGCCATCGGTGACTCGTTTTGCCTCGAGGGCCCCGAGCAGATCTTCGGGATACGTGACGTCGGCCCGGTCGAGGACCGTAAATCGTATCGCAACGCGCTCTCCGGTTTCGGTGCGCGTCTCTTTGCGAACGGCGGCTTTAATGCGGATATAGTGTTGGCCGCCGCCAACGGGAAAGAGACTGACCTTAAACGCAGCGGAATCGTTCACGTGCGCCATAACGAGAACGGGCCCCGTGGTGCCGAGCGCCTCGGTAATGCGTGCGGGAACCGCGACGGCACAATAGTCCATCCCCTCGGCCCAGTTTTCGAGCGTGGCTTCGAACGAAAACGCCGTGCCGGGATGTGGCGGGATTTTCATTGCTGACCAACAGATCGGTATGGCCGTCTGCGAGGCCTTCTCTTGAGGCGCGGGCCGACGGCTTCGCGAAGAGCGCCGTATGAACGAGCTCCGTCCGCTCCTGGTCTGGTCCGACGTCATTTGACCCTTCTGCTATCTCGGCTCGGTCTGGGTCGAAGAGACGGCGCGCGAGCTCGGCGTACCCACGCGGTGGTTGCCGTTCGAACTGCATCCCGAAACGCCGCTGGAGGGCGCGCCCAAGCCCTTTACCGACGAACAATGGCCGGCGATCGAAGAGCGCCTGCGCGCAATCGCTCGTCAAGTCGGGCTGCCGATGGAGCCTCCGCGTCGCAACGTCAATTCTCGGCTCGCGCTCGAGACGGGCGAAGTCATTCGCGCGCGTGTCGGGGACGCGGCGTCGGCCGCATTTCATCACGCGATCTCACGTGCGTTCTTCGTCGACGGCGCGAATATATCGGATATCGCAATCATCGCGCGATATGCGGCGGACGCGGGCGTGTCCGAAGCTGAGATTCGCGCGGCTTCAGAATCCCGCACGTATGCCCACGTCATCGACGAATCGATGCGCGCGGCGAGTCTTGCGGGCGTCACGGGTGTTCCGGCCTTCGGTTGGCCGGGGGCGCCTGCAACGAGCGGAATGATGGAACCGCAACGCGCTATCGCGATGCTACGGCGTTAGCACGAGCGCATACGGGGGCGTTGGAACGGACGCACCTTGCGATCCGAACTTCGCTCACATAAAGCCATTGCTGATGGAAATTTCTCTTTGATCAGTAACGGGCGCGCGATCTACTCGGGTCCGTCCAACCCCGCGAACGAAGCGGTCTTCGGGGGTGAACGGACATGTGGTGAGTTTTACGTTCGATCTCAACACCGTCGGCGTAGCGGCCGGAAATCAGGTTCCACGGATTGGTGTCAATGCCAAAGTTTTCAATGGCAGCGACTCGCTTCCGACCGATTGCGTTCCGCTTCCAAACGACGCCCAGAATGTCGTTTATACATCGGACTAGCTCGCTTCGAGCGCGAGCGGTTTAGCGTCTATTCCGCGAGTACCGGCGCCGCTTTTACGACGCCGAGTCGATGCCGCATGAAATAGATGAACGCGCCGACGATCGCTGACTCGATCGTCCATTGCACGGCTGCGATATTCCATGTGATCGAGCCTAGACGAATCTCGTTGAACGAATTGGCGATTCCGATGAGTTGGCTCGCGACGGGAACGGCGACGAAGAGTCGATAGCGCGACACGTTCGTGGCCACACCTAAACTCACGAGCCCGATCACCAGGAGCGCGATGCCCTGTTGTTGCGTCGTATAGGGATCGGTCAGCTTCCAACCCAGTAGGCGTGATCCGAGTTGAACGAAGATCGTCGAAGCGAAAAACCAGAAAACCTGGAGGCCGCCAAAACCGCGAAGCATGCGTACGAGGCCACGATCCCGTGGATCGAGCGCCAGCGGAAGCGCGACGTTTTCTTTCATGCCGCGCAGTAGGGCGGCGAGCACCAGCGCGACCACGCTTTCGATCGCCGCGACGCCGATGAGCTGCGCCGTCCCAATCGCATGCGCGCGCCAATCGATCGCCGCCGCAGCGATCTCGACGACACGTTGAATGACGCAGATCCAGGCCACCGACCGATACCGTTGCGGATCGCTTGCGGCAAGCGCATACGCGATCGCGGCCGACGCGAGATAGAGCGGATACTGCCGAGCGATCACGGGATCGACGACCGTGCGCCCGAGCGCGCCGAGCGCGAGATCGGGCCGAAAAAAGTAGAGCAGGCTCCACGCGAGCTCGGCCGCCGCGACGAAGGCCATCGCACCCCGTAGCAAGGCGATTCGCATGTTCACTCCCCGACAGACGCCGTTCCCGTGACCCACGTCCCGGCAACATGATCGCCGCTATCGTATCATCGACCTCGTGATGAAGCGAACGGCGGAGCTTTCCGACGGACTTTCGCCCGAGCGGCGCCGACGACTCGTGCAGGTGCTCTTCATCGTCGTGAACCTCGCGCTCGTCGAAACGCATCTTCCCGGCCCGCTCTGGCTCGCCGTTGGCGGCATCTTTTGGCTCGCGCTCGTCGGAATCACCGTCGCGGGCTCCGGGCTCGTGTGCGGCACGATGTGTTGGATCGGCGCGATTCAAGATATCTTCGAGCCGTTCGCTCGACCGCGAATTCGCTTCGATGCCCGCTTCGGGCGCGCGCTCGTGCTCGCACTGCTGATCCTTTGGATGCCACTGGGATGGCTCGTCATGCCCGAGCTCGCGGCGCACGACGTCACGCCGATCGATTTGAGCCTCGCGTGGCAACGTCACGCATTTCAGTTCGGGCTTGCCGCACTCGCGGCGGCGAGCGTCACGATCCTTGGGAAGCGTGGCCTCTGCCGGTATCTTTGCCCGTTTAATAGCATCGTCGCACAGATTCGCAGGCTCGTACCGCGAAGAACGTCACGCGTCGTCGCGTCGTCTATCGCGTGCTCGCCATGTAGCGGCGGCTGCTCCGGTTGTTCGCGCGTCGCCGCAACGTCGCTCACCCACGAAAGGCTCTCGCTTATATGAAATCCGCACGTCCGCTTCAAGGCCTGCTCGTCGTGTGGGGCATTTGGGAATTGCTCAACGCCTCGCTCTCGACGTTCGCCGGGCCGCTCGGTGCAACGTTCGTCGGATGGATTCCCAAGGGCGGCTGGACGACCGACCTGTATTCGATGACGCAGCAATACGGAATGGTGCTCTTTCTCCTGGGCGCCGTGTATCTTCTCACGGCAACCGACGTCGCGCGCTATCGCGCGTTCGTTTGGGTTCCGATCGGCGAACAGGTCGTCGGAATTGCGTATGCATTGTACGGACTCGTCGGTGCTCACACGATCACGACGTCGCAATTCGCGACGCAGGCTGTTATCAACGTGATCGTCGCGGCGCTGTTCTATCTGTTGCGCCCGAGCACGACGGCGATATCGACCAACGCACGGACCGCAAACGCGTAACGACATTTGAGCGATCGACCTCGCATCGAGGTCGGAACAGCCGAAGCACCCTGGCTTTTTACGACACCGCCGGGAACGTCCGATTTTAGCGCATGGCGCGATGAGACGCTCACGCCGCCCGCGATCGTCGTTCGGGTCGGGACGACGTAGTTACGCTACGATCTCCGTTGCATCGGCGATTTACACGCGATGCTCATCGCGCGTGGCGCTTGGATTCTTTTGGGAAGCACGGACGAGTCGACGTTGCCAACCCGCGATACCGTTGAAGCGTGGGGTCGCGATCCGAACTATTTTATCGCGGGATGTACGTTCCGCCGATTCTCGAGCGTCTCGGCCTCGCCGAAGTCGAACATCAACCGAAAAATAATCGCATGCGCGCGAAGCGCTGAAGCCGCTATCGCCGGATTTGCGGGTTCGCGATCGGGACGCCCGACAGCGCGAGTCGCTTCGTTCGAACGGCATAGCCGATGAATCCGACGACGAGCCAAATCGGTGGAACCAGCGCGGCAAAGACGACGAAAATAAGATCGGTGTTCACGATGCGACGAGCTCCGAGGTTGCGCGAAGTGGTAAGACGTTCGAGAAATTTTCGTGTTGTGGCGCCTGAGCGCGTTCGTCGTGAAGCAGGCGAAGCGCATAGGCGATCGTGGCGCGATTCTCGATGATCACGAGATAGGGCGTCGTGTAGATCGACTCGAGCCACCACGCTCCGAGACCGTTGAGCGAGACGAGCGCTCCGAAAAATGCGGGCCATCTCTGACGATAGAGATTCGCGCCGATCGGCCCGAGGCCAACGGCGAGAAACCAGGCGACGGCGGGATTCTTCGGGTGAAGCGATGCGTAGATCTCGTAGAACCGCCGGCGATCCGTTGGTGAGAGCTCCATCGTCGCTTCCCGAACATCCGTATCGAAATCATCGACCGAGCGAAAAAAGTTCGACGCCGACGCGGCAAGCAGCGCGACGAGAAGGATCGCGAGGGTCACCCATGCGACGATGATGACGCTGAGCCCGACATCATTGAACGCCAGCAATTCGAAGTTGATCATATCTTCGATATGACGGAAGCCGTCGAATGTTGGTTCCGCGCTCCTCGACCTGCTACGCGTTGCTAAGGGTTCGCGCCAAACGATCCACGGCAACGTAGAATGCCTCGCCATACGTCGGGTACGGCTAAATGAAATCGAGCAACGTTTCGAGCGAGAGTTTACCGACGATCGCGCCGGTCTTCGCATCGGCAAAGAGTTCGAGCGCACCCTTCGGCGGAGGATCGGCCTGTAAGACGGGTCGCGTAACTTCATCGAAATCGACACGTGCCGTCGCAAGGATCGTGCCCGCTTTTTCTGCTTGCTCGCGCGTGAGCCCGACGCTCGCAACTTCGGGCGTGGTGTAGATGCATCGGGGAATGGCGTCGGTTCGGGCGTGCGCGTGCGAGCCGAGAATCGATGCGGCGGCGATGCGCCCCTGATATTTTGCGACGTGCGTAAACGGCCCGACATTCGTCACGTCGCCGACTGCGTAGACGCCGTCGGCCGCACGGCCGGTCGGATCGATCGTGATCTCGCCGTCATCGTCGAACGTCACGCCGAGAGTTTCGATGCCGAAACCCGCGACGCGTGGTTTGCGACCCGTGACGACGAGCAGTCGTTCGGCCTGGAGCGACGTGCCGTCAGCGAGTGCGAGCGTGACGATCTCTTGACTCCACATTACCGACGTTGCTTTCGCGTTCGTGTGTATCGTGATGCCGTCGTGTTCGAGCTGCTTCGTCAGGAGCTCGGCCGTCGCAACGTCCTCGGTCGGTAAGAGATGTTCCGCCGTTTCGACGATCGTCACATCGCTGCCGTACTGCGCGAAGATCTGTGCGAATTCGACGCCGATCGGTCCGCCGCCGAGAATGATGAGACGCTTGGGAACTTCGCCCGCCGCACTCGCCTCGCGCGACGTCCAAAACGGTCGGCCCGGCACGAGACCATCGATCGGTGGCAAGCGATCTTCCGATCCCGTCGCGATCACGATCGCATCGCACGTGATTTCACGATCGTCGACCGCAACGCAGCCGGATCGCACGATCCTCGCATCGCCCCGGACGAGCGTGACGTTCGCCGCGCGAAGTTCGGTTGCGTGATCGTCGTCGGCGTACGCACTCACGAGATCGGTTCGCCATGCGGCTGCTGCCGCGAACTTCGGCTCGCCCGCGCGCGATTCGCGCGAGCCAGGTACGTCTTTACTTGCGTGGTTGGGCGCGGCCGATCGAAGCAAGGCTTTCGAAGGAACGCATCCCCAAAACGCGCATTCGCCGCCGACGCGTTCGCGCTCGATGACGACGACGCGCGCGCCACCGCTCGCGAGCGCGTACGAACATGCGAGCCCACCCGTAAATTGACGCGTAGCATCTCGTCCCATTGCTCGAGCGTCATATCGCCGACGTGCATGCCCTTGCTATTGGTTCCCGCATTGTTGACGACGATTGATGGAACCCCGAGTTCGCTCCCGCACGTCGCGAAGAGGCGAGCGACATCGGCTTCCGATCCGACGTCGCCCGCAACGATGATCGCGCGCGCGCCGGCCGCGAGGATCGCATCGCGAACCTTCGTTGCAGATGCTTCATCCTCGAGATAATTGATCGCAACCGCGCAGCCGGCCGCCCCGAGCGCACGCGCGGTCGCCGCCCCAATGCCGGTCTCGGCGCCGGTGACGATGGCGATACGATCGTCGAGATTCGCCATTACGTACGCACAAGCGGGGTTTGCGCAAAAGTTAAATCGAGAATCGTGTGACGCGCGGCGCGCGAACGAAGGTATGCGTACATGCTTTGCGGGTATTCCCCGGTTCGCAACGCTCAATCGCAACCGTCGAGATGAGGACATCACCGTGAACACGACTTCGCCCATCGCTCCACTTCCCGTCGGCGGTTCGATCACCATCGGCGGCGATCTCACCGCGCGACGTTTCGGCTACGGCGCGATGCGCATCACCGGGAAAGGCATTTGGGGTCCGCCACCCGATCGTGCGGCTGCGATCGCACTTTTGCGACACGTCGTTGCGAGCGGCGTGAACTTCATCGACACGGCCGACTCGTATGGACCCGACGTGAGCGAAGAGTTGATCGCCGAAGCGCTGCACCCGTACGCTGAGGACCTCATCATCGCAACCAAAGGCGCGCTCGTGCGAACCGGGCCCGGCGAATGGCCGATCGACGCACGGCCCGAACGTTTGCGCGCGTGTTGCGAAGCGAGCCTAAAGCGCCTGAAGCTCGACTGCATCGATCTCTATCAACTCCATCGCATCGATCCGAAGGTGCCCGTCGAAGAGTCGCTCGGCGTGCTCGTCGACCTGCAACGTGAAGGTAAGATCAAACACATCGGTATCTCGCAGGTGAGCGTCGATGAATACGAGCGCTGCAAAAAAACGGCGACGATCGTCTCGGTGCAAAACCTTTACAACGTCGTCGACCGCAGCTCGGAAGATCTGCTCGTGGTATGCGAACGCGATGGCGTTGCGTTCTTGCCGTGGTTTCCACTCGGTGGCGGAAGTGGGCTCAAACACGATGCGATCGAGCGCGTCGCCAAGGCGCACGGCGTTACCGACATGCAACTCGCAATCGCATGGCTTCTCGCGCGCTCGCCGATGATGCTCCCCATCGCAGGAACGTCGTCGCTGGAACACTTCGATGAGAATCTCGCATCGACGAAGATCGCGCTCACGGAGAAAGAGTTCGCTTCGTTATCCTAAGGCCGACATCGCAGTTGACAATACGGCGGGCGTCATGTCAGATGCGTGAGAACGTGCGAGCGGGGTACATTTGATGTAACCTCGCGCGCATCGGTGAAAGAGCGGCGGACCATGATCGCAGCGACAACGGATCTCGAGACGCTCTCGGCACAAGACGTTCGCAAGATCGACGCATACTGGCGCGCCGCGAACTATCTCTCCGTCGGGCAGATTTATTTGCTCGACAATCCACTTTTGCGCCAACCGCTGCTTTCCGAGCACGTGAAGCCGCGGCTCCTCGGGCACTGGGGCACGACGCCGGGCTTAAATTTTATTTATGCCCATATGAATCGGCTCGTCAGAGCACTCGATCTCGATGCGATTTACATCGCAGGACCGGGGCACGGCGGGCCCGGTGTCGTCGCAAACGCGTATCTCGAGGGCACGTATAGCGAGATCTATCCCAACATTTCGCGCGATACCGTCGGGATGGCTCGGCTCTTCAAGCAGTTTTCGTTTCCCGGCGGCATTCCGAGCCACGCATCGCCCGAGACGCCCGGCTCGATTCACGAAGGCGGTGAGCTCGGATACTCGCTGCTGCACGCCTACGGTGCCGTCTTCGATAATCCCGATCTCATCGCGTGTTGCGTCGTCGGCGACGGCGAAGCGGAAACCGGCGCACTTGCGGCATCGTGGCACAGCAATAAGTTTCTCAACCCCGCTCGTGATGGCGCCGTGTTGCCGATCTTGCATCTCAACGGCTATAAGATCGCCGAACCCACGGTGCTCGCGCGCATCCCCGAGGACGAACTGCGCGAACTCTTGCGCGGCTACGGATACGAACCGCATTTCGTCGCGGGTCACGAGCCCGAAGCGATGCATCGCGCGATGGCGTCGAAACTCACGCGCGCGATCGTCCGGATTCGCGACATCCAACGCGACGCGCGCGCGAACGGCTTCGGTGAACGGCCGCGTTGGCCCATGCTCGTGCTCGTCTCGCCCAAGGGTTGGACGGGTCCCAAATTCGTCGACGGGCACGCAGTCGAGGGGACGTGGCGCTCGCATCAAGTGCCGCTGGCGAACGTGCGGACCGATGCGACACATCGCGCACAACTCGAAGCGTGGATGCTCGGCTATCGCCCAGACGAACTTTTCGACCGGGATGGTACGCTCGTTCCCGAGATCGCCGCGCTCGCGCCGTCGGGCGGGCGTCGCATGAGTGCGAATCCGCATGCCAACGGCGGTCTCGTGCTTCGCGACTTGCAGTTGCCGGATTTCTGCGCGTATGCGGTCGACGTGCCGACGCCGGGTGCCACGGTTGCGGAATCGACGCGCGTGCTCGGCACGTTTTTGCGCGATATCGTCGTGCGTAACCCAACGACGTTTCGCGTCTTCGGTCCCGATGAAACCGCATCGAATCGACTCGATGCGATCTTCGATGTAACGAGCCGCATGTCGAGCGGCATCATTCTCGGTAGCGACGATCGGCTCTCGGCGACCGGTCGCGTGATGGAAATTCTTAGCGAGCACACGTGTCAGGGTTGGCTCGAGGGTTATCTGCTCACCGGCCGGCACGGCCTCTTTTCATGCTATGAAGCTTTCGTCCACATCGTCGATTCGATGTTCAACCAACATGCGAAATGGCTGAAGGTCGCGCGCGATCTTCCCTGGCGGCGACCGATCGCGTCGCTAAACTATCTTCTCACTTCGCACGTCTGGCGTCAGGACCAAAACGGATTCAGTCATCAAGATCCCGGCTTCATCGATCACGTCGTGAACAAAAAAGCCGACGTCGTTCGCGTCTATCTTCCGCCCGATGCAAATACGTTGCTGTCGATTGCCGACCATTGCTTGCGCAGTCGTGATTACATCAACGTCATCGTTGCGGGTAAGCAGCCCGAACGGCAATGGCTCGATATCGATGCGGCTATTCGCCACTGCGCGCAAGGCATCGGCATTTGGTCGTGGGCGAGTAACGATGACGGCATCGAACCCGATGTCGTGATGGCGTGCGCGGGGGACGTGCCGACGCTCGAAACGCTCGCCGCCGTCGACGCGCTACGTCGGCACGTCCCGCAACTCAAGATACGTGTCGTCAACGTCGTCGATCTCATGTCGCTTCAGCCGCAATTGGCACATCCGCACGGACTCTCCGATGCCGATTTCGACGCGATTTTCACGCGCGACAAACCGGTCATCTTCGCATTTCACGGCTATCCGACGCTCGTGCATCGTCTCACGTACAAGCGCCGCAATCACGATAATTTTCACGTCCATGGTTACAACGAAGAAGGCACGACGACGACACCGTTCGATATGACGGTGCAGAACGAACTCGATCGCTTTCACCTCGCGATCGACGCAATCGATCGCGTGTCGTCGCTCGGAGATTCGGCGGGTCACGTGCGACAACGTTTTCTCGACACGCTCGGTCGACATCGACAGTATATCCGCGAATACGGCGACGATATGCCCGAGATCCGCGACTGGACGTGGTCGCCACACGCGTCGTGAACGTCTTCGTGCTCAACGCCGGTTCCAGCAGCGTCAAAGCGTCGTATTTCGTCGGCGACACGTGGCTTGCAGACGGAGTAGCGGCGTGGTCGGCGAGTCTTCGCTGGTCGACCTCGCGATCGACGGCGACCTTGCAATGGACAACACCGCACGACCACGGTTCGAGTGACGTCGCGGCCGGCGATCACGGCACGGCGATCGGCGAACTCGTCGCGTTCGCGCTCGAGAGCCATGCGATCGCGCCGGAAATCGTCGGCCACCGCGTCGTGCATGGCCTCGGCGAATCGCGCCCCGCGCACATCGATGCGCGCGTGCGCGCGGTTATCGCAGCGGCCGTCGAACTCGCACCCGCCCACAATCGCGCCGCACTCGCCGGAATCGATGCTTGTGTGGCCGCGTTTCCCGGCGTGCCGCAAGCAGCTGATTTCGACACGGCTTTCCACGCGACGATGCCCGATGAAGCTGCCGCGTACGCGTTACCGTACGCGTGGTTCGCGGAGCGTGGAATTCGGCGCTACGGTTTTCACGGAATCAGTCACCGCTATTGCGCGCGACGAACGGCCGATTTGCTCGAGCGCGATCCAAGCGGCCTGCGAATCGTGAGCGCGCATATCGGCAATGGCGTCTCGCTTGCGGCAATCGTCGACGGCGCGAGCGTCGATACGACGATGGGATTCACGCCGCTCGACGGACTCATGATGGGCTCGCGGTCGGGTAGCGTGGATCCGGGGCTCGTCCTCCATCTCTTGCGGACCAATGCCTACTCCGTCGCCGACCTCGATCGGATCTTCAATGACGAATCGGGACTCGCGGGCGTGAGTGAGGTCTCGCGTGACGTGCGTGAGGTCGTCGCTGCAGCCGAACGCGGCCTTCCCTCGGCGCGCCTCGCGCTCGATCTCTTCGTGCATCGGATCAGCGCGGGAATCGCTGCGATGGCGGTCGCTGCGGGTGGTATCGACGCGCTCGCTTTTACCGGTGGCGTCGGCGAGGGGTCGGCTTACGTTCGCGGGCGCGTTTGTTCGCGATTGGCGTTTCTCGGCATCGCGTTACGCGCGCGCGACGAGGCCGGCGAGGCCGATCGGGAGATCGGCGAGGCACGCGCGGGCGTGCACGTGGTCGTGGTGCGCGCACGCGAAGAACTCGCGATCGCGCGCGACATCGTACGATTGCAATCGACCTTTAACGGGAATACTTAAGTACATGAACGATTCGGAGCATGCTTTGGAAAAAACTCGTAGTGCCAATCATCACCAGCAAGCCGCAACGCATCATCGTGCGGCAGCTGACTATCACGATCTCGCCGCAGGTGCCTACACGGAAGGGCGACACGAACAAGCCGCGCACTTCGCCCTTCTCGCTCACGCGCACATGCAACACGCGGGACAATTCATGTCCGACGCGGCGAAGCTTCACGCCGAGCAACACGGAGGAAACAAGCGCACGCATTCGTGAGCGTGCCCGAGCGATTAAAGCGCCGTATCCTTCGGGACGGCTTGGAGATCGCAATGGAGATCGGTCTTCGCGAGTTCGTACATCAGCGTTTCGACGCACGTGCGGCTCAACGCGTATTCGCCGGGTGCGAGCGCATCGAATTGCGGCGCTTCGCCTTCGAGTGAGATCGAGCACGCGACGTACGATCCGTCTCGTCGGATCGCGATGCTTCCGTGGAGCGGCACCCCGTACGCGCGTACGCCATTGGAACCGCGACGATTGGATTCGTAGGCTGAAAACGACGCTTCGCGATGTTCGTCGATATTAATGCGCTCGATCGAGCGCTTGATGTCGTGAAGGAGCGTTTCGATCGAAATGCGCGCGATGAATCGTCCGACAATGCGATCGAAGAAGCGACCGGCGATTCCGAACGGCGGCGCGTACGATCCGACGAAATGCAACGTTGCGTGCGTCGAATGGGCGCGCGCCGTAAGCACGCCGCGAAGGGTTGGGAACGCATTGCTCGTCGTCGTACGCCACGTCACGTTGAGCGCTTCTTCGTAGCGCGGGGTGAATGCCGTTCGTACCGAGACCCGATCGAGTTCGACGGAAACGTTTCGGAAAATACGCGCGAAAGTCGGGATCCCGAAAGCGCGTAGCGGAACGCCGAGCGAAACGATTCGCTTGCGTTCGTCGAAATAGCGTTGCACCCACGGTATGACCTCGGAGCGCGGACAGAAGACCACGATCGATGCTTTGATCGGTGCGTCACCGAGAGCTTGCGGATAATTCCGATCCATCGGTCCAGTATCGCACGCGTCGCTTGTGGGGTTAGGAAGTTTTCGTGAAGGGCGCAATGACTTGCAAACCTTCCGAGCAAAGGCAGCGCGATGGTTGGTTGCGCACGCTTGGTCCGCACGTTTGCGGCCGCCCTCGCGATCGTCGCGGTCCCGCAGATCGCTTTCGCCCGGCCGATGGTGCTCGATGACGAAGCGACGATCGTCTCGCTGGGCTCACCGACGTTTTCACCGACTGGCGATCGCATCGCCTATGTCGAGACGCATCAGGATGCCGTGGCGGACGTATCGCGGTCGTCCATTCGCGCGATCGACGTCGCAACCGGTAACGCGCGCGATCTGGTGCCCGCGACCGAGGGCGTTGGCGAACCGATGTGGTCGCCCGACGGCGCGCGCGTCGCGTATCTCGCAAACGACGAGAAGAAAAAGCGTCAGGTCTTCGTCGTCGCGGCAACGGGCGGCGTCGCGTCGGCGTCCACGCACACCGCCGACGGCGTGCAACAATTCGCGTGGCGCCCCGACGGCAAGGCGCTCGCATTCGTAACGATGGACGCGCCGGCTCGTCCCAAGTCGGACCACCGAGACTTCTTCGAGATCGGCAACGACGATTATCTCGTGCGCAAAGTCGATCCGCCGTCGCATCTCTGGCTCGTCGATCTCGGCGGCGATGCGCGGCGCCTGACCGAAGGCGCGTGGAGTTTGCCATCGTCGCTGCCACCGTCGTCGCCGCCCTCACCGATCTCGTGGTCGCCCGACGGCAAGCGGATCGCCTTCGTGCAAGTTCCGACGACGCACTCGGGCGATCGCGGTCAGTCGACGGTTGCCGTGCTCGATGTCGCAACGGGTTCGATTGCGAAGCTCGCGACCTATCACGGGAGCGCAGCACCGGGATTCCCCGTCTTCTCACCCGACGGCGCGCGCGTCGCGTATTCCGAATCGCAGGCCGGCGATGCGAACAATGAAGACGATGTAATGCTCGTCGATGCGACCGGTGCGACGGCGAGTGTCGACATTTCCAAGAGCCTCGATCGCAATCTGGTTCGCAAGATTTGGATCGACGCGCATCATCTGCTCGTCGGCGGGCACGTCGCGGCGCGCAACGGCATGTGGGTGCTGCGCGACGACGGCACGTCGACACGCGTCGAGACGGGCGACGTCGATCCGAGCGAACCGTTTTGGCTCGATGCCGCCGTCTCCCCGACGGGCGCGCTTGCGTATGTGGGAAGCGAGCCGAAGCATCCCTCGGAATTGTGGTACCAGCGTTCGTCACGTGAGAAGCTGCGGCGGCTCACGCACGTCAACGACTCGATCGCGGCACTCGATCTCGCGACGACGAGCGAACTCGTGTATCCGGGACCCGACGGCTTTACCGAAGATGCCGCGGTCACGTATCCACTCGGCTTCACGCACGGCAAACGCTATCCGCTCGTGATGCTTCCGCACGGTGGACCCACGGCGGCATCCGGCGTTGCGTTCGGCTCGCTCGCACAGCTGCTCGCATCGCACGGCTATCTCGTTTTACAACCGAATTATCGCGGGAGCGATAACCTCGGCAACGCCTACCAGCGGGCGATCTACATGGATGCAGCCGCAGGACCCGGACGCGATGCAATGGCGGCACTCGCGGCGCTCGAGGCGACGGGAAGCGTCGATGCCAAAAAGATCGTCATAAGCGGTTGGAGTTACGGCGGCCTCATGACGTCGTGG